>NZ_JAFEJP010000002.1:0-358308 GCF_018555355.1 Bifidobacterium sp. SO4 | reverse complement strand
GATGAGTACATACGCTGGTACAACCACGAGCGCATCAAACAGTCGCTTGGTTGGATGAGCCCGGTACAATACCGTCAAAGCCAAGGAATGGCTGCGTGATTATCTCCAAGAAAATGTCCGCAGCCCCCTCATTGGAATACGTATGCAAATTCATGCCACGATTGGTGTCTTGATCATTTAAAGCAAAATGCTTGATATATACAACGAGACCATTCTCCCGCGAAGCCCTTACCTGATTGGATGCAGTAATCGCCGATAACACACCATCTTCGGAATAATATTCAAAATTCCGGCCAGAGAATGCCCAACGATGAATATCCATAGCAGGAGCATACAGACCAGAAATTCCACGATTCTTTGCTTGATCAGCGATTTGATGCCCAAATTCCGTCGCTAAATCTGTGTTGAACGTTGCAGCCAACAACGGAATGCATGGATACGCCACACCATTGAATTGAACATTGTACATACTGGAAATACCCATAGGACCATCTGAATCAACAGTGAATGGTTTATCTATCGAATTAACTTTTGGAGCTGAATACGTAGTACCATTGACCAAAGATTGCAGCTCTTTTACAGTTAACTGAGATACAAGTTGCCCCCAACGTTCATCGTCATAAGACGCACCTTTCATATCAGCAAGAGTCAGATCTCCTCTTGCCTCATAATCTTTTCCTTTCTTCAACGATTTCGTCACATCGCTGTCATATGACGAATCATAGGAATCTGGCTCATCTTCAAAAACAGTGGATTTGATCTCACTACTCACAGATTCCATCGCATCTGCATAATTAGCAAAACCATTCTGTCGGCTGAGATATGTACCTCGAGCAGCATCCTCAAATTGATTATGAGCCTGCTGAATGTCCGAGGATCGCTGGTTATCCCCGGAGTAGAAGAACTGATCATCCAGCGATGCGGTCTTTTCGCCCAGAGATTCGTGCGCATTGGAGCGAATCGAGAACGTGTATTCGCCAGCATCAAGCATATAGGAGCCGACAGTTCCGTCGTCGTTGGAATGGCTGGTGTCATAGGCGGCGAGATCCTCGACCGGCACTTCGATCGTAAGCTTCTGAGAAGCACCCGGAGCGAGTTCATCGGTCTTGTCGTAACCGATAAGCTGCACGGCCGCCTTTTCCACACCGTTCTTCTTGTCGTAGTCGGTATAGGGTGCGCTCATGTACAGCTGCACGACTTCCTTGCCGGCCACGTCACCGGTGTTGGTGACTTCCACGCCTACGCTGATGCTGCCTTTCGGGTCAAGCGCCTCAGCGCTGATGGAGGTAATCCTCTGGGAGAACGTGGTATAGCTCAGACCGGTGCCGAACGGGAAGGACACAATGGAGTCGTAGTCCTTACCGTAATCAAACGTCTCATTGGTCTTGGTGTTGGTAACTACGGCCTTTTCGGCATAAGCGGTCTCATACCACTTGTATCCCACGTAGATACCCTCGACATAGTCCACGTAGTGGCTACCAACTCTGTTAGAGGCCTCCTGATCACCATAATTCTCTCCAGCAGGTGCACTGTCATTATCAGTAGTCCATGTATCTGGCAACTTTGCCGAGGGATTAACCGTTCCATTCAGAATCTTACCTAGTGATGAAAAACCATAAGGTCCAGGCAACCCTGCCCAAATGCATGCATCCACATCATATTCATCAAGGAATCCAGTTTCCATAGCATTGGCACTATTGATGATGACAATCAATTTAGCGAAAGTATTACGAGCCTGCTTCATGATGGCTCTCTCGTTATCATTAAGTTGCAGATAGTTATAACCACTTACTTCGCCATAAGTAGTTAAGTCCTTCCCCTCGCTGCCAGTTCTACCAATGACCATAATGGCAACATTTGAATACTGTTTCATGGACTCAAACGAAGCCTTCCCTTTGTATACGGAAACAGGGACTTCTTCATTGGATAATGTGGATGTGGAGAAACCGATGCCAGCGGTTTTGGCTTTCTTAATGTCGTATACACCTTCATCAAGTACAGCATTATTTATTTCAATGCCAGCGTTTTTCAATGAAGTCACAACGTCGATGGAATCATCGGCCGACACACTACCCGAACCACCACCACTATAATATGGATTGTATGCGTAGTAGCCAAGCAGATTAACTTTTACAGCAGCTCCAGCACCATTATTCAACAGCGGTAGCGCATGATTTTCATTACGCATAAGAACCATTCCCTCATCACCGATGCGCCGAGCTAGATTACGCCAATCATCTTCGGTAGTTGAAACGCTGGTATCTCGTTCTGGTGTTTTAGCGAGCACTAAATCAAATACCACACCAAGAGATGAGCCCAAGTAATTCAAAACAAGAGAGAATACAATTAATATAATTGCAAATACTCCCAGCAATGCATTAAAGGTCTTTTTCAGGCGCACAGTACCACCATTGATATATCTACGTTGCACACGGTATGCCAAGAAAAACCCTAGCGCTACGAGCAATGCAAAAATACAGATAAGGCCAATCAGTATTGGCTCGATTAGCGTTGCCATCTTCATTCTCCTTTGAATTGTTGGGTCGTGCTCAGTTATCGGTATATGCGAGCAGTTACTTCTGCTTGAAAATCAGCTTCATGATCGGGTAGAAGACCCAGAACGAGAGCGTGCAGTTGATGATCATGGTGATGAGATCGGCTGCGGTGGCTCCGGCGCCGGCACCCATCACGTCGATGCACCAGCCGTAAAGTGGGGCCTTGTACAGACCCTGCAATGCGGCTGCACCGATGGTGATGATCACGTAGGCGAGCACGTACCAGGCCGCGGCCTTCCACACGCTGCCGGTGGATTTGAACGTCACCTTGCGCTGGGTGATGAAGTTGATCACCTGCGCGATGGCCATCGTCAGCTCCACGGCCAGGAAGTAGGCCAGTCCGCCACCGCCCGCGACGCCGGCCGGATCGGTGGTGCCGATGGCTCCGGCCGCGTAGTCGAACACGTAGTACGCGCTACCGTCGAAGTTATGGCCGACCGGCAGCACCTGGAAGTTCGTGGCGACCAGCGGGGGTCAGGCCGAACAGCCATTTGAACACCGGCATCAGCACCAGTTGCAGCACCGTGACCGCGTTGCACACGATGAAGAACATGATGAATTCGGCGATGCCGTGGTGCTTGGCGTCGAACCGGGCCCAGCCGCGCCGGATGGCGGCGATCGGACCGCGATCCGGGACCGCCGTACGCTGCACGTCTTCGTTGAGTGTTGTCATTGTTCACCTCCTTTACCTGGTCATGAGTTCGAAGTTCAGGAAATCGATGGATCCGGAGCCGGCGTACCGGAAGTAGAGCGGGCAGGAATGCGCGTTGATTCCGATGGGAAGAGATGCCGGCTCCGCCCGGAACGTCTGCCAGCCGTCGGTCGCATTGACGGTGATCGGCACCGTGGCGACGACCGACAAGCCGGCCGGATCCACGGAAATCACGAACGCTCCCGAAGCTTCTCCCCTGCCGTGATGCGCACGGACGGTTGCGGCGATGCCGGTCAGCGGGCGGGAATCATCGAAGTCGAAGTACTTGAAGCCGGCCACCGCGCCGTCGCGCATGTTGCCGACGTACTGGTGCGCCTCGATCGGGCCGACTTCGGCCTTGGTGTCACGTTCGTCCTGCGTGAAGTAGGGATGCGCGGCCAGTCGTTTGGCGGGATTCGCACCATCGTAGCGACCCGCGCCGTCCTTGCTCCACAGGTTGCAGGCAATGCGCGCCTCGTACCTGCCTTGTCCCCGCAGCGGTCCGCCGTTCAGTCCGCAACTGGTGACTTCGGCCTGGGCGAAGCGCCATTCGCCGCTCGCTTCGTCGAACATGGCATCGAGCCGTTCCGCGCAGGCCTGGCGCGCGTAGGAGCTGCGGTTGGTCTGGCGATGGTAGAACGTGTAGAAATCGTCTCCGATACGCAGCATGCCACCATGCGTGTTGCCGGTGTAGTTCGTCGCATGGGTTTCGTCATCATGTCCGGGAAGCCCCACGTCGCCGATGCTCACGAGCGTACCACCGTAGCGGAAACCACTGGTCGGCGAATCGGAAACGGCGTAGCACAGCTCGTGGTTGAGCCGGGAGGAGTAGACGAAGTAGTACTTGCCGTCCCACTTGCGCATCGAGGAGGCCTCGAAGAACTCATGGCCGGCGAATGAATCGGGACCGGACTTGGGGAACAGCAGCTTTTCCGGCGTGCGGATGGTCACCATGTCAGGCTCCAGCTCGAGCACGTAGCCTCCATCGAAGCCCAGTGAACGGAAGCCGGTGGCGATGGCGGGCACGGGTGTGTAGAAGCCGGAGTACAGGTAGACGCGATTGTCGTCGTCCACGAGCACGCCTGGGTCGAACGGGAAGGAATCGCCTTTGCGTCGACCCCAAACCGTACCGTCCGTGTAATGCACGTGGCCGTGGAACTCGTACGGACCGGCCGGCGAATCGGCCACGGCTACTCCCATGAGCCCCATGAAATCGAAGGCGTAGTAGAGGTAGTAGCGGCCGTCCGGGCCGATCGCCACGTCCGGGGCGAACAGGAGTCGCAGACCAAGGCGATTTTTGGGATCCTGGTTCTTGCGGTAGATCACGCCTTCATAGCGCCAGTTGGACAGGTCGTCCACCGGCGCGGACCAGCAGACGTAATCGTTGACGCAGAACATCGGGGCGCCGAATCGATCGTGCGAGCCGTAGATGTACACGCGGTCGCCGAACACGTACGGTTCGGCATCGGGGATGTACTCCCCTGCCGGAAGATACGGGTTGAAGACCTGGCGTTCCACGATGAGCTCCCTTTCGAGTCTGGCGATTCAGAGGATTCCGCAATGAATCCTGATGGTTCCATCATCGGGGAAAGGACGGTTCGGGAAAGGGCAATTGCACGAATGGTCGGTTTATTGCATGAACTCACGTGCGGCGCGGCTCCCCTCAGTCGGCTTCGTGACAGCCTCACTCAAGTGAGAAGGCTCAGCATCTACCGGGGAATGAGGACGGTCAGATCGAACCAGCCGTCGCGTTTGGCGATGGTCAGGGTACCGCCGTATTTGACGGCCGTGTGGCGGATGCTTTTGAGCCCGAATCCATGGAATCGCTTGTCCGCCTTGGTGGTGACGGGTAGATCCCCATCCAAACCGGTGGCCGAACCGTCACCCGTCCCGGCAATCGCGTTGCCGGTCGTATCGCCGGATTGCAGATAGTTCTCCACGCGAATCAGCGTGAATCCGTTCGCCTCCGAGACCGATACATGAATCAGCCGATGCGAGACGTCCGCGATCCGACGCTCGTATTCGATGGCGTTGTCAAGCGCGTTGCCGAATATCGTGCAGATGTCCATCTCGCTGATTCTGTTCAGCAGCGAACCGTCCGCCACACACGTCAGTTCAATGCCATCGCGCGCGCAGACCAGTCCCTTGCCGGTCAGCATCGTGTCCAGCACCGCATTGCCGGTTTTGAAACGCGCCTCGTACTCCTTGATGCCATGTTCGATATCGTCCAGATACTCCTCGCGTTTGCCGGGGTCGGACTCGCGCCGCAGCACGGTGATCTGGTGCTTCAGGTCGTGGTACTTGTGATTGATGACGGCGATGCTTTCCTTCGACTGCTGGTATTGCGCGTACTGCATCTGCAATACGGTGCGCATCGAGTCGAGCTCGCGACGGGCCTGGTTCTCGCACAGCTGGATATGAAAGGCATAGAGGAAGGCCACGCCTCCAAGTCCCACCAACGTGCGGATATTGAACACCTCGGTGCCGATGGTGCTGGTGAACGGCGTGGCGGTGGATACATAGCTCAGATTGCTCAGCGTGAACGTGGTGATGGCAATAATGGCGGTCACCATAAGGTCCCGCCCGCCCACGTCCAGCGCTTCGGCGTTCTGCCCACGTTCAAGCAACGCCACCACGGCGAACACCGCTCCGTAGACGACGATGAGATACAGGCCATCGAGCCACGGCACGTGCATGGGCCAGCCGTATCGACCCGACAGATAGTAGTACAGCTGCCATTCGAGTGAGGCAGCGAATTCGGCGATGACGAACGCGCGCATCAGCCAGTACAGGCATGTGGCCGCCGAGCAATCGCAGCAGAGACGAATCGTGACGAACATGATGGCCAGCGCCACGGCCATGCCGGGCAGCCACAATGCCACCGGCACTACGCCGATGCCGATCTGGACCACCACGAGCGCCGCCAACGAGCCGGCCAGAACGCCAGTTTCCCGGGCGCGGGGAGGCCTGCGCACCACCAGGGCAATCAGCGTCACGCAGGCCAGCCATTCGGCGAGCGCCGTATGCACTTTGGGGATGTCCGGCACCGTGCCCACGGCGTTCGAGGCATCGGTCGATGCAAGGTTTATGGCGGCGGCCCCGGCATCAACCTCGGTGAACCGGACGAGCCAGCCGAACGCATCGAGTAGGCCGGACGGCCCGGATAAGCCATGCACCCCAAACAAACCAATCATGTCGGCGAGCGCACCGCCCCATGCCGCGACCCCTGCACCCATCATTTGATCACGTTCCCGAGGTAGGCGGTGAGCGCAGTGAGCAGGTCGCGCTGCTTGGCCCGGCTGACGGGGATGCGCGTACCGCCACCGATCACGGCACTGCCTTCCTCCACGCCGCGCACATGCGCGAGATTGACGAGAATGCCCTTGTTGCAGCGGAAGAACGATTCGTCGGCGAGCTTGTCCTCGACTTCCTTCATCGAGGACGCAGTGGATTCGAATACACCGTCCGCCGTATGGTAGGCCAATCGGTGACCGCTGCTTTCGATCCACAGTATTCGGGAGATGGGCACGCGCACGGTGCTGGTTTTGGAGGCGATGACCATATACTTCTCCTCGGCGCGCGACCGGGTCTGCATGCGGGAGATGGCACGACCGAGCCGTTGCGTGAACGCGAAGTAGGAGATGGGTTTCAGCACGTAGTCCAGCGCGCCCACGCGGTAGCCCTGGATGGCGTATTGGGCCATGTTGGTGATGAAGATGATGACCACCTGGCCGTCCACCTCGCGGATGCGCTCAGCGGCGGTCATGCCGTCCATGGACGCCATTTCGATGTCCATCAGAATGATGTCCCATTCGGCGCGGTAGTTCTCCACGATGTCTTCGCCGTCTGGGAAAACCGTGACGTCGAACCGTTCGTGGATCTCTTCGGAGTACTGCTCCAGATACTCGCGCAGGGTCTGCGCGTAGGCGGGTTCGTCCTCCACGATCGCCACACGAATCATATGCCGCGCCTCCTTTGCCGCCGACCGATCACGTACCGTACCACTGTAATGCACGGCGGACGGTGGCGGCGGGAGATCACGACCGAGAGTTTCAGCGCCCGAGAGACTCCATGAGTTGGCTGAATTCCGGGGTGGGGGCGGCTTCGAACGGGTCGAGGAGGACGGCTTCGCGGCGTTCGGGGGCGGTCACGGTCAGGTGGGTCCAGTCGGCGGAGAACTGGGCGCCGGAGGCGAGGGCAGCTTCCACGAATCGTCCGCGCAGGGCGGCACGGGTGTCCTGCGGTGCCTCGTGGATCGCGCGTTCGGTCTCGTCGGCGGTCAGTAGCCGCCGCATCTGCGAGCGCGCGGTCAGCGAGCCGTACAGGCGTCCGTTGGCGATGTCGTGGTAGTCGAGTTCCAGCTGCTCCAGTTGGGCGAAGGTCACTTCCGGACGGCGGCGACGCAACGCTTCGAAGACCCGGCGCTTGGCGGCCCAGTCCACGCGATCGGCGAGCGCGTCGTAATCGCCCTGTTCCAGCGCGCGGAGCGCACGGTCCCACTCCCCCAGAATCGTTGTCGTCGGCGAGCCCGCAACGGCATCTCCCGAAAGACCGGTCGCCGGCACACCGGCGGCGAACGCGGCGTCCATCGCCTCGCGATGGTCCGTCACGAACGACTCGACGGCGCGGAAATACCGGCGCTGCAACGTAAGCGCGCTCACCGACTCGCCCGAAGCAAGCGGCAGCACGGCGTCCGGCGCGTCCAGGAAACGACTCACCACACGATTCGCGGCGGCCGGGTCGACGAACGCCCAATCCTCGAACCCGGACGGCTCGCCACGGCGGAACGCCTCCTCAATGGCGCACAGCACGAGATGCGTCACGGCGAGCTTCATCCACGTGGCCCATTGCGAACGGTTGGAGTCGCCGATGATCACATGCAGGCGGCGGAACGAATCAGGGTCGGCGTGCGGTTCGTCGCGCGTGTTGACCATGGGCCTCGAGCGCGTGGTGGCGGAGGAGACGGCCTCGTCCAGGAAGTCGGCGCGCTGGGTGATCTGGAAGCCATCCGGGGTCATACGGCCCGCGCCCGTGTACAGCTGACGGGTGATGAGGAACGGCAGCAGCTGGTGTTCCACGGCCTCCAAAGGCACGAAGCGGCGCACCAGATAGTTCTCATGGCAGCCGAAGGCATGGCCGGCCGAGTCCACGTTGTTCTTGAACACGTGGATGGTGGCGTGTTCTCCGTACGATTCACGCAGTTTGGCCTGGGCCTTCAAGGCGAGCCCGCGCATCACCTGCTCGCCGGCGAGGTCCTGCGCCAACGCCTCGCGCGGGTCACGGGCCTCGGCGGTGGCGTATTCGGGGTGGGAGCCGACGTCGAGATAGAGGCGGGAGCCGTTGGTCAGGTACGTGTTGGTGGACCGGGAACGGGAGACGATGGGCTGGAACATGGTCATGGCCACCTGTCCGGCGTCCACGGGTTTCTCGGCCCCGGTCACGGCCACGCCGTATTCGGTTTCCACGCCGAAAATACGGCAGAACCCGTCCATCTCGGCGGATGGCACGGGTTCTGTGGCGTGGAGGGCTCGGGTGCCGCTGTCACGCAGTTGGGGCATCACTCGCCGCCTTTTTGCACGAAGCTGTTGACGTACTCCTCGGCGTTGGTCTCCAACGTGGATTCGATGTCGTCGAGGATGCTGTCCAGCACGTCGGACTGGTCCTGCGACTGGTCCGCGGCCTGGGTTGCGGACTGGGCGAGGGCGTCGTCCTCGTGGGTTTCCTGTGATTGGGATTGCAGCTGTTCGAATTGCTGTGGCATGCGTGCCTTCTTTTGTATAAACGACTCCTGCAAATTAGAATCGATCGGCCCCGAAGACTTCCCTCGGTCAGCCCGTGGCCGACGGTTCGTCCGCAATGAGGGACGACCGGACATCATCAAGAGCCGATTGCTTCCGTTCTACTGCAGGTACTGCTTGAGTTCGCGGCCGATGAGACCGTTGGTGGCCACCACGTCGTTGTCATGACGCCAGTGGATGCGGTCGCCGTCCCAGCGGCTGAGCGTGCCTTGGGCCTCCCAGACCACCACGGTGCCGGCGGCGATGGCGGGGATGTCCCACACATGCAGCATCGGCTCGAAGTAGGCGTCGTACGTGCCGTCCGCCACCTTGCACAGATCGAGCGAGGCCGGGCCCACGCGCTTGATGTCGGCCGGCTGACCCGCCAGCGAGGAGGCCACCTCCAGCGCACGACGGGATTCCTCGGGGATGAAGGACATGCCATAGCTCAGCACGGAACCATCCAACGAGGAGGTCATCGACGGCACGACTTTGTCTCGCTTCTCGCCCACCGCGGTCTTGTGGATGCGCACGGCGCCGGCGCCCTTGGCCGCCAGATAGGTCAGACCAAGTGCTGGTGCGTGCACCACGCCGAGGATGGGCTTGGGCTCGTTGTTCTCGTCGAATTCGAACAGCGCTGCGGTCAGCGTCCATTCGCTCATACGACGCAGATAGTTGATTACACCGTCGATCTTGCCGATGTACCAGTAGCGCTGGCCGGGACGGCTGACGGAGGGACGAGTGGTCCAGAAGCCGTCGAAGTGGGCGATGTCCGCCAGACGGGTACTCATGAATCGCAGGATCTTGCCGTCGACCTCAAGCTTGGTGCGGGAGTCCGCGAGTTCGGCGTCGCTCGGACGCGCGATGCTGCGCGGATTGAGCTGGGCCTGCAGGGCGTGGTGGCCGGCTTCCTCGAGCAGGCCGGCGACTTTGAGCGCTAGGCTTCGCAGATGCTGTGGAGTCTCTTCGCGTGTTTCTTCCATAATCTCCCAGTGTATCTTTATCGGTTGCCGTGCGCCAACGTCCTAAGCAGGTCGATGGCGTGTTCGGCGGCGTCCAACGGCTCCGCGCAGCGTGCCTTGTCGAAGGCGAGCGGGTCGGAGACGTCCAGCGAGAACAGGTGATGGTCGGGGGCCGCCATATGACCGGCGTTGCCGTAGAATTCCGCGGAATCACCGGCGTTCATGGTTTCGGGGTCGCGGGCGGTGAGTCTGGACCAGCTGACGGCGGCCACTTCCGGACCGAAGCGGCGTACGAGCATGGCACGCAGCCACGCGCGGGTGTTCTCAGGCGGTTCGGCCGCGGCGTGCGCCACGTCGGCCGCCGTGTTGACCAGTTCGGTGCGAGGCGCAAGCTTGGTAAAGACGCTGTCCTTGGGGTCGAGCGCGGCCCATTTGAGGTCGATGACCTGCAGTCGCGGATCCGCCCAGCCGGATGCGCCGATCTTGCGGCGTAGCTTTTCCAGCAACTGCCATTTGAGCAGCCATTCCACGCGACTCGCCTCGCCGGTCATGGCCAGGCGTTCGTCGTCGGAGGCGTGGCGGATGGCGGCCACGTCGGCGAGCGCCTGCCCCCACATCGCCATCACGGAGGTGGTGGGCCTGTCTGGCCAGGCCGGTTCTCCGGTGGTGTCCGTGCCGTTCACGAGCGCGGCCACCTGGTAGACGGCCTGCCGCAGTTTGAGCTGGATGAGCCAGGCCGTGGTCTGGCCGCCCGAGGCCAGCGGCAAGGATGCGTTGAGGCCCAGGTCATGGGAGACGGCGTGCATGGCCTCGACCGGGTCGGCCAGTTCGAGCCCGTCCAGGAAGCCGTTCAGGTCGAATCCGGCCTCCCCCGCGTGTTCGAGGAGCCACAACAGCATGCTGGTGGTGCCGAGCTTCAAGACCTGCGGCACGTCCATGCGGTTGGCGTCGCCCACGATCACGTGCAGGCGGCGTCGGTCGTCCGTGGCGTGGGATTCGTCTCGGGTGTTGATGATCGGGCGCTCGAAGGTGGTCTGCAGTCCCACTTTGGCGTGGATGTAGTCGGCGCGCTGGCTCAATTGGAAGCCGGGGGTCTCGCTGGCCTCGCCAAGTCCCACGCGGCCTGAGCCGGCGTAGATCTGGCGGGTCACGAAGTGTAGCGTCATCAGGCGGGTGACCAGGTCGAACGGCACCGCGCGGTCCATCATGTAGTTCTCGTGCGTGCCCCAGCAGGAGCCTTTGCCGTCCACGTTGTTGCGGTGGAGCACGATGGGCGTGCCGGTGTGTGCAGCGGCGCGTTCGGCGGCGGCCTGCATGATGAGGTCGCCGGCATGGTCGTAGGCCACGGCCTCGAACGGGTCGAGCGTTTCCGGCGCGGAGTATTCGGGGTGGGCGTGGTCCACGTAGACACGGCCGCCGTTGGGGGCGATCACGTTGGTGATGTTGAGCTGCGGGGCGTCGGTGAGCATGTCCGGGCGGGCGGCGGCGCGTTCGAGGCGGGTGCCGCGCGCGTCGTTGACCGGATCCTCCTGACGGTAGTCCCAGCGGATTGATTTGCTGTCCGCTCCGGCGGCCGCACCCACCACATCGAAGGACAGCTGGACCGGATTGTACCGCCCAATCCCCTTGAGCGAGACCGCGTATTCGGTTTCGGTGCCCATCACTCGTCTGACGGTCATTCACATGCTCCTTCGCTTACGTATTGCCTGCGCGTATGCTTACGTATTCACTGCTGCTTGGCGCGGATGCGGCGGATCGGGTCCATGCCGTTGATGAGCGCCCACTGCGCCGGATCCACGTCCACCATCGAATCGCTGGTCTCGCGGTATTCGTCCTCCACCGCGGCGGCGAGCAGCGGCACGGTGATGGCCACGGCCTCCCCGGATTCGATGGACTGCTTGACGGCGCGGGTCTTGGCGCGGTCCACCACGTTCTTGAGCATGGCGCCTGAGACCACGTCCTTCAGGTACAGGGCGGACCATTGGCCTGCCTCGTTCTGCACGTCGCACAGGTGGCGGCGTTCGGACGCCTCGTAGATGTCCTCCACGAGCACTTCGGACAGGGCGTGCGCGTCCACGCCGTCCTCCAGCGGCAGGTCGTCGGTGAGGTAGTGGTTCACGATGGCCACGGCCTGCGCGCGCTTGGGCCGGCCCACGCGGATCTTCACGTCGAGGCGGCCCGGACGCAGCACCGCGGGGTCGATCATGTCCACGCGGTTGGAGGCGCCGATCACCATCACGTTGTCCAGTGATTCCACACCGTCCAGTTCGGAGAGGAACTGCGGCACGATGGTGGTCTCCACGTCCGAGGAGACGCCGGAGCCGCGGGTCCTGAGCAGCGAGTCCATCTCGTCGATGAACACCACCACCGGCTTGCCTTCGGCGGCGCGTTCGCGGGCCCGCTGGAAGATGAGACGAATGAGCCGTTCGGACTCGCCCACGTACTTGTTGAGCAGTTCCGGTCCCTTGACGGACAGGAACACGCCCTTGACCGAGCGCTCGGCATCGCTGATCGCTCCGTCGCCGTCCGCGTCGTACCCGCCTTCGCACAGGGCGTTCGCCACGGCCTTGGCGATCATTGTCTTGCCGTTGCCGGGCGGGCCGTACAGCAGTACGCCCTTCGGCGGCTTCAGATCGTAGCGTTCGAACAGCGCGCGATGCTGGAACGGCAGCTGCACGGCGTCGCGGATACGGCCGATCTCCTCGTCCAGACCGCCGATGTCACGGAAGGTGACATCCGGCGTCTCCTCGAGCACCAGATCGCGGTCGCCTTCGGCCGGCAGCAGTTCGATGGCCATCCTCACGGACGGATCCACGATCACCCGGTCGCCTTGGTTGACGTTCCGGCGTGCAAGCGCGGTGGCGCGGCGGACGAGTACGGGATTGCCGGAGGCGTCGGCGATGATGAGACGACCGTCGTCAAGCGTCTGGCGGACGGTGCGGACCTGGCCCACGGTGTCCGCGTCGCGCTGTTCGACCAGTACCAGCTTCTCGTTGAGCATCACGGTGGTGCCGGTGGTCAGTCGCGCGGCGTTCACGTTCGCGGCCACGGGCACCACCATGCGTCGGCTGCCGGAGATGACCTCGGCCGAGGCGTGCTGGATGCCGTCTTCGTCCGTATGGGTGGAGTCCACCCTGACCATGGTGGCGAAGGTGAGCGGCGGCTGGGCCAGTTGGGCGAGCTGCGACTTGGCTTTGGTGAGCTCCTTGCCGGCACGGGTGAGCGCCTCGGCGAGCGCATGGTTCTTGGCCATGAGCCGGTCGTTGAGTTCGGCGAGATCTTCGGTTGCGGTCATGTGTTCCTTCTTGGCTTTCCGGCCCGGGCGAACCGGTTCCGGCCGGATTCGTCCGGCTTCGCGGACAGCTCCGCGGGCGGATTTCCTACTTACGCATCAGCGTACGCACTTTGCGTACCACGAACCACACGATGACCAGAACCACGGCAGCGATGACCACGTCCTCGAACACGCCGAGCACGCCTTGGATGGAGCACCACTGGTCGCCGAGCAGGTAGCCGGCGGAGACCAGGATGGTGTTCCATACGGCCGAGCCGAGCAGGGTCCAGCCGGTGAATTGCAGGAAATTCATGCGGTTGAAGCCGGCCGGGATCGAGATGAGCGAACGGACCACGGGGATCACGCGCCCGATGAGCACGGACCAGGTGCCGTACCTGGTGAACCAGTCGTTGGCTTTGCCGACATCCTTGCGGCTGACGCCCGGAATCCTGTCCGCGGCACGGTTGATGCGGTGCAGGCCCACCCATCGGGAGATGCCGTAGAGCGCCCATGCGCCGAGCAGCGAGCCGATGGTGGCCCAGATGATCGCGCCGGGCAGGCTCAGCGTGCCGCGGGCCGCGGTGAAGCCGGCGAGCGGCAGAATCACTTCCGAAGGGATGGGCGGGAACACGGATTCGAGGGCGATGGCCAGGGCCACGCCGATGCCGCCGATGGTTTCCATGAGACTGACGAGCCAGGCGGTGATCGTGCCGATCAGGCCGGGTTCCGCGGCGGTGCATACAGGCGTGGGGTCCGCGGCGAGGGCGGCGATATTGGTGGCGAAGGCGTCGGTCAATGTCGTGGTCAGTGCCGGGGAAAAACTCATAGGGGGCATTGTCCCAAGGTTTTTCGAGAATCGGAAGCATGACGCAAGAAGATGTGCATTTTGTTGACAAGTCCGCCGAAGGGTTGAACGGGGACGGCCTGAACGGCGAATCTTTGCCGCCGGTTCCCACGCTGTCCGAGCCTGGTCTGCTGGTCATGGACGTGGATTCCACGCTCATCGACGAGGAGGTCATCGACGAGCTGGGCGAGGCGGCCGGCTGCGGCGAGGAGATCGCCGCGGTGACCGAACGCGCGATGCGCGGCGAACTGGAGTTCTGCGATGCGCTGCGCGCCCGCGTGGCCCTGCTTGAAGGGTTGCCGGTCTCCGTGTTCGACACCGTGCATGACAAGCTGCACTTCACCAATGGCGCGTTGGAGCTCATCGACACGCTGCACGCCCATGGTTGGAAGGTGGGCGTGGTCTCCGGCGGATTCCATGAGGTGGTGGACCGTCTGGCGGCCGAGGGCAACATCGACTACTGGATCGCCAATCGTCTGGAGACGGCGGACGGCAAGCTCACCGGCAAGGTGCTCGGCGAGATCGTGTGCAAGACCGTGAAGCTGCACGCGCTGGAGGCATGGGCGAAGCGTCTGGGCATCCCGATGAGCCAGACCGTGGCCGTGGGCGACGGCGCGAACGACATCCCGATGATTCAGGCCGCCGGCCTGGGTCTGGCCTTCTGCGCCAAGCCCAAGACCCAGCTGGCCGCGGACGATGCCATCAACGAGCGCGATCTCACCCGCGTGCTTGATTTCCTGCGATAGGTGGGCCCGCAGGTTGCGAGACGCTTCACCACGCCTCGCAACCTCTTCTTCGGTAAAATTTTACCGTCTTCAATATCCCCACTTATAGTGGTGCCATGACTTTCGAGGACGCGGAACAGCTGACGCTTGCGGGGCTTGCCCCACGCAAGCGTCGCAAGCGCGCGCCCGCGGAACACCACCCGGCCGAGCACAATCCCATCGCCCAGGTGGTGCTGGACGTGCAGGCCCTGCATCTGGGGCAGACCTTCGACTATTTCATCGACGAAAAAGACAGCGAGGCCGCCCAACCCGGCGTATTGGTGCGGGTCCGTTTCGGCGGCCAGCGGGTCAGCGGCGTGATCTGGGCACGCACGGATTCCAGCGAGACACCGCACTCCTCCATCAGATACATCGAACGGGTGCTGAGCCCGGATGTGCTGGTGCCCGCCTCGATGCGCGAGGACATTGGTCTCATAGCCCAGGCGTACGGCGGTACGCGGGCCAATATTCTGCGGTTCGCGGTGCCGCCGCGCGTGGCCAAGGTGGAGGCCGAGCAGCGACTCGCGGCATCGTTCCGACGCCCGGTGGGTGGCGGTGCCAGCGCGGGCTCCCCTGTTGCGGGAGTGTCCGATGGTGCCGCACAGGGGTACAAGCGCATCAGTGCCAATTACGCGGATGCCAACGTGCTGCAGGACGGTCTCACCGGCAACCGTTTCCAATCCTTCGTCTTCGATCTTCTGCCGGGCGCGCAGGAATGGCAGCGGGACATGGCCTGGATGGTGGCCACGGCCCTGACCGCCGGTAAATGCGCGGTGGTGGAATTGCCCACCATGCGCGAGGTTGAGGATCTTCTCCCCGCATTGCGCAATTACGGGCTCGCACCGTTCGCCCCCTCTCCCTCGGGCGGTTGGACCGGGGACGTGGCCGTGCTCAACGCGGAGACCATGCCCGCCGCCGACCGGTATCGCACGTATCTCGCCGTCGCCCTGGGGCAGGTGAAGGTGGTGATCGGCACCCGCGCGGTCATGTATGCACCGGTGGAGGGACCTGCCCTGTTCGCCATTCTGGAGGATGCCGCCTACCAGAACATGGACGGCATGATGCCCTACCCGCAGGCCCGTGGGGTGATGCGGCTGCGTGCCAAGGCGCATGGCGGCGTGTTCGTGGCCATGGCCAATGCACGCACCCCGCAGAGCCAGTGGGAGAATGTGGGACCGGACACGGTGGAGACGCCGGTGAGCGGTTTCTCCACGGCCATCCATCCGTTGGGTTCGCCGTTGAAGGATGCCACGCCGTGGGTGCGGTGGCTCAACCGGGATGAGCTGGCGAGGTTGGCGGACCCCAGTATCGGCGCCCGTGTGCCGCACACCGCGGTGCGTGTGCTGAGCAAGGCGTTGGAAAGCGGCCCCGTGCTGCTGTCCATTCCTCAGGACGGCATCAGTGAGACGTTGAGCTGCGCCAAATGCCATCGTCAGGCCCGTTGCGCCAAATGCATGGGACCGTTGCAGCTGCCGGCCGACCGGCGGGATGCCACGCCGAGATGCCGTTGGTGCGGGGCTGCGGCCATCAACTGGGCATGCCCCGGCTGCGGGCATGAACGTATGCGCGTGGTGCGTGTGGGCGCGGCAGGCACCGCCGCGGAACTGGCCGGGCTGTTCCGTGGAGTGCCGGTGGTGCTGTCCAGCAAGACGCAGGGATTGGTGCGGGACGTGGCCTGCCAGCCGATGATCGTCATCGCGACGCCCGGATTCGAGCCGAGGGTACGACCCATCAGTGCCGAGCAGGGTGCGGCCGGGCATGAATACCGTGCGGTGGCGGTTCTGGATGCCTGGACCAGCCTGTATGCGCTGGGGGTGGATGCCCGGTTGGATACGCTGACCGCGTGGATGCGGGCGGTGTCGTTGTGCGCGCCGCGTTCTCGCGGCGGTCAGGCGTTGATCCTTGGCGAAACCGATCCGGCGATTGCCCAGTCGTTGATGGTATGGGATTCGCGGATTCTGGCGGCCAAGGACATGGAGGAGCGTGTCGAGACCGGCATGCCTCCGGCTGTGGCCGCGGCATGCGTATGGGGGCGTCGGGATGCGGTGATGACGCTGATGCAACGCATCGGCGCACTGTCCGGAGATTGGGCGGTTTGCGGCGAGATGCCCGGCATGCTGGGACCGGTGCCCATCGCCCAGCCGGATACCGTGGACGCCCGGGAACTGGAGGCCACGGCGGATCGGGTCAAGGCCGTGGTGCGCGTGCCGCAGGGCGAGCGCGCCGAACTGGCCGCACGGCTGCATCGCGAGGCCGCCCGGCATGTGGCGGCCCGGGAACCGGGGGAACTGCGGTTCCGCATCGATCCCAAGGACCTCATCTGAGTGGCGGTCCATCGTCGCCTAGGCATGGAACCATGGAAACGGACGTCAACATATTAAGGAGGACGCGATGAAGGGTTGGCCCGGAGAACCGGATATGGAATACGACGTGCTGGTCGCGGACGGCGAGGCCGCCGCGAACGCCGGCAAGCCGATCACCGATGTGATCTTCGATTTCGGCAATGTGCTCATCTACTGGGATCCGGCCGCCGCGCTCATCCCCCGCTACAGCCAGAAGACCATCGATGAGTTCCTGGACAACGACATCTCCGGTTTCTATGATGTCAACGATCTGATGGACGGCGGCATGCCCACGGATGAGGCCATCGCCGTCATGCGCGAGCGCACCGGCGACAAGTGGGCGGACATCCTGCGCTACTACATGGATAACTTCCGCGATTCCCTGACCGGCATCGTGCCGGGTGCGCGTGTGTTGGTCAACGATCTCAAGGCCGCGGGCATCGGCGTGTGGGGCCTGAGCAACTGGGAGGCCGACGTGTTCCATGTGGCCGAAGAGCAGTGCGACATCCTCCAGTTGCTGGACGGCAAGCTGGTCTCCGGTTTCGTACACCTGCGCAAACCGCACAAGGACATCTACGAGGCGGCGCTCAAGCAGTTCGGCATCAAGGCCGAAGGCGCGCTGTTCATCGACGACAAGGCCATGAACATCGTGGGGTCGAATTCCGCCGGCATCCGCGGTGTGCGGTTCCAGGATCCGGTCAAGCTGCGTCAGCTGCTCATCGCCAACGGCGTCGACATCCCGAACGTGCAGTAAACCATAATTATCAATTGCTCATACCCTGAGTTGGGTATTGCCATCGCTCCGGCTCCCCTTGTCAGGGGAGCTGTCGGCGAAGCCGACTGAAGGGTAGTCCGACAAGACCCATATTCCATCTTGGTTTACCACAACCAAAGAAATACAACATCCATCATTGTTCAAGGAGATTCATGCTCAGACTGGTGTTCGCCGGCACGCCCGATGTGGCCGTGCCTTCGCTCAAGGCCTTCGCCGCAGACCCTCGTTTCGAGGTGGTCGGTGTGATCACGCGGCCGGACGCGCCCACGGGCCGCGGACGCAAGCTCATGCCGAGCCCGGTCAAGGCCACGGCGACGGAGCTCGGGCTGCCGGTCATCGACTCGAAGCCCCGCTCCCCCGAGTTCCTTGAGGCGCTGGACGGCCTCAACGCGGATATCGCCGCGGTCATCGCCTATGGCAATATCCTGCCGAAGAACGTGCTGGATGCGGTGCCGATGGGCTGGTACAACCTGCATTTCTCCAACCTGCCGAAATGGCGCGGAGCCGCTCCCGCGCAGCGTGCAATCTGGGCTGGAGACGCCACCACCGGCGCTGATGTGTTCAAAGTTGGCGAAGGCTTGGATGATGGCCCGATCGTGGCCTCGATGACGGTGGAACTCACCGGCCGCGAGACTTCCGGCGAACTGCTCGACCGTTTGGCCGAGGAAGGCGCTCCCATGTATGTGGATGCGCTGGCCGCTGTGGGCGATGGCACAGCCACGTTCACGCCGCAGCCGGCTGAGGGCTTGGAGTACGCGCACAAGATCACCGTGGAGGACGCACGCATCGATTGGACGGATTCAGCCGAGGCCATCGACCGCCAGATTCGCGCCTGCACGCCTCATCCGGGTGCGTGGACCAAACTGTATGCCGAAGGTCTGCCGTCGACCGCGGATACCACGGATGAGGCCGATGCGACGGCGACTGCCGAGACAGATGCCGATAAGTCGGCCAAGTCCATCACGCTGCACGTGCTTGCCGCTCAGCCGGCCGACGCCGACAATCCGAATGCGCCCACCAATCTCAAGCCCGGCGAACTCAAGGTGGGTAAGAAGAACGTCTGGGTCGGCACCGGCACCGGCGCACTGGAGCTTACCCAGGTCAAGGCACAGGGCAAGAAAGCCATGCGTGCGGCCGACTGGGCCCGCGGCGCACGGCTTGCGGCCGACGCCTGCGTGCGGTGAGGTTTCTGACTCCCATTTCTAAGAAAATTTGTCATTATCGGGGCTGAAGGGAGCCTTTAGCTCCTACTCGCAGCCCCCGCAGCCAGCTTCGCCCGGAGAGGAGAGCCAGCGATATGAAAGAAGTCCTCCACGGTATTCCGTGGAGGACTTCTTTCATATCGTCAAGCGCCTATCACGCCAAACCAGAGAGCTTGTTGATGAGCTCAGGATCGCGCGTAGCACCCTTGTCAGCGGAGCGGGCGAAGGCGGCGTAGGCCTTGAGGGCCTGGGACACCTTGCGGTCGCGGTGAGCCACATAGCCGTCACCGGCCTCGAGCTCGGCGCGGCGCTCGGCCAGCTGCTCGTCGGTCAGTTCGACGTTTACCGAACGGTTCTCGATATCGATGTTGATGATGTCGCCGTTCTTGATGAGCGCGATCGGGCCCTTGTTGGCGGCCTCAGGCGCGATGTGGCCGATGGCCAGACCGGAGGAACCGCCGGAGTAGCGGCCGTCGGTGAGCATGGCCACCTGCTTGCCGATGCCCTTGCCCTTGACGAAGGAGGTCGGGTACAGCATCTCCTGCATGCCCGGGCCACCCTTCGGGCCCTCATAACGAATCACCAGAGCCATGCCGGGCTTGAGCGTATCGTCCAGAATGACCTTGATGGCCTCTTCCTGGGACTCGACCACCAGGGCCGGGCCGCGGAACTTCCAGATCTCCTGCGGCACGCCGGCGGTCTTGACCACGCAGCCGTCGGGAGCCAGGTTGCCGCGCAGCACGGCGAGGCCACCCTCGTGGATCTCCGGGTGGTCGATGTCATGGATGGCACCGTTGACGCGGTCGGTATCGAGCGTGTCGAACAGCGTGGTGTGCGTCCACGGCTCCGGGGAGATGATGTGGCCCGGTGCGGCCTTGTACATCTGCTTGGCCTCATCGGTGCAGGTGTCGCGCATGATGTCCCAATCGTTGAGTTTGTCCTCAAGGGTCGGGTAATCGATGGAGTGCACGTTGCGGTGCAGCTTGCCGGCACGGTCGAGCTCGCCGAGGATGCCGGTGATGCCGCCGGCGCGATGCACGTCGGAGATCTCCCACTTGCCGGACGGCGAGGCCTTGCAGATGCAGGGCACGGTGTGGGAGATGCGCTCGATGTCATCCAGGGTGAAGTCCACGTCCGCGGACTGGGCCATGGCCAGGATGTGCAGCACGGTGTTGGTGGAACCGCCCATGGCCACGTCCATGGTCATGGCGTTCTCGAAGGCTTCCTTGGTGGCGATGGAGCGCGGCAGCACGGAATCGTCGTCATCGCGGTAGTACTGGTTGGCGATCTTGACCACCTGCTGCGCGGCGCGCTTGAACAGGTCCTTGCGGTAGGAGTGGGAGGCCAGGATGGTGCCGTTGCCCGGCAGGGCCAGGCCGATGGCCTCGGTCAGGCAGTTCATCGAATTGGCGGTGAACATGCCGGCGCAGGAACCGCAGGTGGGGCACACGGTCTTCTCGTAGTTGAGCAGATCCTCCTCGGAGACGTTGTCGTCGGCGGAGGCGTACATCACGGAGATGAGGTCGGTGTTCTTCTTGACGGTGCCGTCGGCCAGCACGGTGGTGCCGGCTTCCATCGGGCCGCCGGAGACGAACACGGTCGGGATGTTGAGGCGGAGGGCGGCCATGAGCATGCCCGGAACCACCTTGTCGCAGTTCGGGATGCAGATCAGGGCGTCGGCGCAGTGCGCGTTGCACTGGTATTCCACGGTATCGGCGATGATATCGCGGGAGGGCAGGGAGTAGAGCATGCCGGTGTGGCCCATGGCGATGCCGTCGTCCACGGCCATCGTGTTGAACTCGCGCGGGATGCCGCCCGCTTCCTTGATGGCCTCGGAGACGATGCGGCCCACCTTGTTCAGGTGGACGTGGCCGGGGAGGAACTCGTCGAAGGAGTTGGCGATGGCGATGATGGGCTTCTTGCCCATGTCGTCGCCGCTGACGCCAGCGGCACGGTACAGGGCGCGCGCGCCTGCGAAGACGCGGCCGGACATGAGTTTTGCAGATCGCATTTCAGTCATGACTCCATTCAAGCCCTTACGCGGGACACGGGTTTTGTCAAGACTCACATAATGGAATTTTCAAAAACGTAACTTTTCCGGGGTACGGGAAAACACCCGGAAAAGCCGAAACGTACGTAAAAAGGACGATATTCCGGGGAAGTCTGCCCGAACGGCTACACTGGCTTCGTTTGAGATAGATTTTTCCAAGTCTGGAGATAAGCATCATGGCTTTTGGCACCGACCCGCACCCCACCGGTCTTGCGAACCCGCCGATCGACGACCTCATGCAGCACGCCGATTCCAAGTACGCGCTGGCCATCTTCGCGGCCAAGCGCGCCCGTCAGATCAACTCCTACTTCACCCAGCTCAACGAGGGCCTGCTGCAGAACGTCGGCCCGCTGGTGGAATACCAGAACAACGAGAAGCCGCTGTCCATCGCCTTCCGTGAGATCGACGAGGGTCTGCTTGAGGAGACCCTGGGCGAGGACGACACCAACGAGGGCAACTGACCTCGTCCGTCACGTCTGAGGCTCTGATAGTCGGGACTGCGGACCGGAGGCAGGGTTTTCACCGGAACGGTGAATTTGGGCGACACGCTTGCCACCTTGGCCGATAACGGCTATAACTCGTCATCAGAAGCAAACACGCTAGGGCTCGTGCCACCGCGCTGGTTGGCACGAGCCCTTTTGCATGCCCGCTTCGCCACGACGGGCAATATGCATCCGGCATGTATCAGATGCGCACCGTCCGCCGATAATTCAACATCAACAACGAACGTATCATTGTGCCTCGCGTCCGACGCGGGGCGATAAGTCCTGGGGAAAGGGATGATATGACCGAAGAAAAGCGGCTTATTTCCGCCGAATCCGTTACCGAAGGCCATCCTGACAAGGTCTGTGATCAAATCTCCGATGCCATTCTCGACGACCTGCTGGCGCAGGATCCCACGAGCCATGTCGCCGTGGAGACCTCCGCCGCCACGGGCGTGTTCCTGGTCTTCGGCGAAGTCACGTCCAAGGGGTACTGCGACGTGCAGGCCAAGGTCCGCGAGACCCTGCACAACATCGGCTACACCTCCTCCGAAGTCGGTCTGGACGCCGATTCCTGCGGTGTGATCGTGGCCATCACCGGCCAGAGCGCCGAAATCAACCAGGGCGTGAGCCGTCTCAACGCCGCCGAGGAGTCCGCCGCCAGCCGCGAACAGCGTTACGAGGCGCAGGGCGCCGGCGATCAGGGCGTGATGTTCGGCTACGCCACCGATGAAACCCCCGTGCTCATGCCGCTGCCGATCTATCTGGCGCATCGTCTCGCCTTCCGTCTGACCGAAGTGCGCAAGTCCGGCGAGGTGCCGCATCTGCGCCCGGACGGCAAGACCCAGGTGACCATCGAATACGACGACAATGACCGCCCCGTGCGTCTCGACACGGTGCTCATCTCCACCCAGCATGACCCCGAGGCCACGCACGAGTGGCTTGAGGCCCAGCTCAAGGAGCACGTCATCGACCCGGTGCTCAAGGATGTGCTGGGCGACAAGGTGCCGTACGAGGGCTATCGCCAGCTGGTGAACCCGACCGGCTCGTTCGTGCTGGGCGGCCCGGCCGCCGACGCGGGCCTGACCGGTCGCAAGATCATCGTGGACACCTACGGCGGCGCCGCCCATCACGGCGGCGGCGCGTTCTCCGGCAAGGATCCGAGCAAGGTGGATCGTTCCGCCGCATACGCCACGCGCTGGGTGGCCAAGAACATCGTGGCCGCCGGCCTGGCGCACAAGGCCGAGGTACAGGTGGCGTACGCCATCGGCGTGGCCGACCCGGTGTCCATCAATGTGGAGACCTTCGGCACCGAACGTGACGGCGTGACGCGCGGCCAGATCGCCGCCGCGGTGCGCAAGGTGTTCGACCTGCGTCCGGCCGCCATCATCGACGAACTCGACCTGAAGCGCCCGATCTACCTGAAGACCGCCGCATACGGCCACTTCGGCCGCACGGACGTCGAGTTCCCGTGGGAGCGCACCGACAAGGTGGACGAGCTCAAGGCCGCCATCGCCGCGGAGTGAGTCCGTTTTGCGGGGCTCCCCTCTCTGAGGGGAGCTGGCGGCGAAGCCGACTGAAGGAAGCACATGGATATCACCGCAACTCCCCTCAGTCTCACTTCGTTCGACAGCTCCCCTCGGAGAGGGGAGCCAAAGAATGACGCCGGCTTTGGCACATAACGAAGGCGGTGGGTGTCTGCTGTTAAAGCAGGCACCCACCGCCTTTCGCATATGGGCAGAAGAATCGTCGACTCAGCGTGCGTCTGGCTCGGCTTTGCCATTCTCCTCGGCCTTGCGGCAGTCGGCGCACAGTCCGAATACCTCCAGCGTGTGGGATTCCACGGTGAAGCCGTGTCCCTCGGCCACCTTGCGCAGCCAGGTTTCGCTCGGCGGGTCGATCTCCACGGTCTTGCCGCAGTTGCGGCACACCAGGTGATGATGGTGGCCGTCGTCCCCGCACAGGCGGAACAGCTGCTGGCCGTCCAGACGGATGGTGTCGGCGGCACCGGCGTCCGCCAGCGCGTTCAGCTGACGGTAGACGGTGGCCAGGCCGATTTTGGAGCCCTCGTCCTGCATGCGGCGGTGCAGGTCCTGCGCGGAGATGAACTCGTCGCAGTCCGCGAGCGCCGCATGGATGGCGTCTTTCTGCTTGGTCTGACGTTCGATATGTTCAGCCATGCCGGCGCTTACGCCTCCTGAGCGGACGGCGCGGCAGGCTCGGACGGCTGCACGAACGGGCGGGCGTAGGGCTTCAGATCATCCCAGCAGCCGGTCGCCTCAAGCTCGGCCACCGTGCGGGCGGTGTCGTCCGTGAGCACGGTGATGTGGCCCATCTTGCGGTTGTGGCGCACCTGGGCCTTGCCGTAATCGTGCACGTTCCATTCCGGGTGTTCGGCGATCTGCGCGCGCGTGGGAGACACATGCTGGCCGAGCACGTTGACCATCACGGCCGGGCTCAGAAGCTTCGGCTGGATGAGCGGCCAGCCGGCGATGCCGCGGATGTGCGCGTCGAACTGGTCGATGGAGCACGCCTCGATGGTGTAGTGGCCGGAGTTGTGCGGACGCGGGGCGAGCTCGTTGACGATGACACGGCCGTCCTTGGTCACGAACAGCTCGATGGCGAGCGTGCCGGCCAGTTCGAAGCCCTTGGCCAGCTCCAGCGCCATCTCATGCGCGGTCTTGGCGATCGCCGGGCTCACCTCGGCCGGGGCGATGGTCATGTGCAGGATGTTGTTGCGGTGGTCGTTGCGCACGATCGGGAAGGTCACGTAGTCCTTGCCGTTGCCGGAGACCAGGATGGACGCCTCGAACGCGAAGTCCACGAAGCCTTCGAGGATCGAGGGCGGGAAGCCGCCGCCGCGGTCGCCTCGAGCGCGGATCTTCTCCAGATCGGAATCGTTCTTCAGCACGTGCTGGCCGTGGCCGTCGTAGCCGCCGGAGCGGGTCTTGAGCACGCACGGGTAATGCAGCTCGTCGATGGCGGCCTCGAGCTCGTCGAAGTCGTTGACCTCGCGCCAGGGAGCGGTTTCGATGCCGTGCTGGTTGATGAAGGTTTTCTCGTTGATGCGGTCCTGGGTCACGCGCAGCAGGTCGGTGCCCTGCGGGGCGGCCACAAGATGACGCACCTCGTCGATGGATTCGGCGTCCACGTTCTCGAATTCGTAGGTGAGCACGTCGGACTTCTCCGCCAGATCATGGATGGCGGTCTTGTCGTCGTACTCGCCCACCACCTGGAAGTCGGCCACCTGCGCGGTGGGGCAGTCCGGGGTCGGGTCGAGCACGCCGATGCGGAAGCCCATGTATTTGGCGGACAGGGCCATCATGCGGCCGAGCTGACCGCCGCCGATGATGCCGATCGTGGCACCCGGCTGCAGCATGGAGACGGCGCCGTGGGTTTCCTCAGACAAGCTGGGCATTGGATTCAGCCACCTTTTCCTTCAGGGAGTTGCGGTAGTCCTCAAGCTTTTGGGCCAGGGACTCGTCGAACGCGGAAAGCATCTGCACGGCGAGCAGGCCGGCGTTGGTGGCACCGGAGTTGCCCACGGCCGTGGTGGCCACGGGGATGCCGCCGGGCATCTGCACGATGGACAGCAGCGAATCCCAGCCGGACAGGGCATGCGAACGCACCGGCACGCCGATCACGGGCAGCGTGGTCTGGGCGGCGATCATGCCGGGCAGGTGGGCGGCGCCGCCGGCACCGGCGATGATGACCTTGAGACCGTTCTTGCGGGCGTTGTGCGCGAAGTCGGCCATGAGTTCCGGGGTGCGGTGCGCGGAGATGACCTGCTTGTGGTAGGCGACGCCGAACTGGTCGAGGATGTCGCAGGCGCGCTTCATGGTCTCCCAGTCGCTGGAGGATCCCATGACCACCGCGACTTCGGGCTTGGATTCATTTGCCATTATCATTTACTCCCTAGTTATTGAGAATGATGATTTCACTGTACTCCCCTGTGCCGATTCGCCTGCAGGGTCAGACCTCCAGCACGATCTTGCCGAACATGTCGCCGCCGACCATCCTGGCGAAGGCTTCGGGCGCGGCGTCAAGGCCCGTGTACACCGAATCGATGGCGGGATGGAGGTCGGCATGCTCCACGAGCCGCAGCAGGCGGGCGAAGTCCTCGCGCGAGCCCATCGTGTTGCCCTGCACGCGGATGTCCTGGAAGAAGATGCGCGTCAGTTCCGCACCGGGCCGGTCGCCGGTGGTGGCGCCGCAGATGGCGATGGTGCCGCCCGGGCGCACGGATTTGACCGAATGGCTCCAGGTGGCGGCACCCACGGATTCGATGACCGCATCCACCTTGCGCGGCAGCCGTGCGCCGGTCTCGAAAGCGGCGTCCGCACCGAGTTCCAGCGCCTTGGCCCGCTTGGCCTCGCTGCGCGAGGTGACGAACACCTCAAGGCCGGCCGCGTGGGCCAACTGGATGGCCGCGGTGGATACGCCGCCGCCGGCGCCCTGGATGAGCACGGTGTCCCCCGGCTTGACGTTCGCCGCGTTGAACAGCATGGAATAGGCGGTCAGCCAGCTGGTGCCGAGCGCGGCGGCCTCCGCCATGGTGAGGTTCGTGGGTTTGACGAACACGTTGGCGGAGGGCACAGCGGTCTTCTCGGCCAACGTGCCGGGATACTTCTCCGAAAGGATCGTGCGGCGTTCTCCGGGGGCCACGCCCGCGCCGTCCGTGCCGACGAAGGTGTACAGCACCACTTCGCTGCCGGCCTTGAGGCCGTGCTTGCCGGGGATGTCCTCGTCCAGGATGCCGGCGGCGTCGGTGCCGAGGATCATCGGCGTCTGCTCGGCGGCGAGGCCCACGCCCTGCAGCGACCAGAGGTCATGATGGTTCACGGTCGCGGCCCTGACCGAGACGGTGGACCAGTACGGACGGGCCTGCGGCTCCGGCCGCTCCCCCACCTCCAGTGCTGTAAGCGGCTCGGCTGGGTTGACGGTGGATGCGTATACGGCCTTCATGGCGAGCTCCTTTGCTGGTGTGCTACGGCAAATACCGCCATCATTCTCCCACACCGAGGCCCGGAAAACAGGGTGCCGCACATGATTTACGGAGATGTTGGACGCATTGCCGTTCAGATCGTCGCGGGTCCGTCATCGGACGGTAGCATGGCTCATTTGGATAAGGCTTTGAAATAGGATGACATGCCTCTTTTTCTTGGCTCCCCTTGTCAGGGGAGCTGTCGGCTCAGCCGACTGAGGGGTAGTCCCGTACGACTCAGGTCAGTCTTGACATTAAGAAGACTTTTGAGGTTATCGGCATTGGAAGGGGATTCGCAGGAATGAACGGCATGGGTGATGGCACGGTGAATACACAGCATGATGATTCCGCTCCCCTGCTGCGTGACATCACCGGCCCGGCGGACGTCAAGGCCCTCTCCGACGGGCAACTGCACGAGCTATGCCGCGAGATCCGCCGCACGCTGCTGGATTACGGTCATCTGCACGGCGGCCATATCGGATCCAATCTGGGCATGGTGGAGGCCACGGTGGCCCTGCACAAGGTGTTCGATTCGCCACGCGACCGCATCGTGTTCGACGTCTCCCATCAAAGCTACGTGCACAAGATGCTCACCGGCCGTGCCGCCGCATATCTGGACGCCGGTCGTTTCGGTGAGGTGACCGGTTTCACGAACCCGGACGAAAGCGAGCATGACCAGTTCGTGCTTGGTCACACCGGCACGTCCATCTCGCTGGCGTGCGGACTGGCGAAGACCCGCGACACGGAAGGCCCGGACAGCGGCATCGGCAATGTAATCGCCATCATCGGCGACGGTTCGCTGAGTTCCGGCGTGGCGTTCGAGGGACTGAACAACGCGGCGGAGCAGGGCGGCAACATCATCGTCATCGTCAATGACAACGAGATGTCCATCGCCGGCGATTTCGGCGGCATGTACGGTCCGCTCGCCCGCCTGCGCGCCTCCGACGGCACGGCCCAGCCGAACCTGTTCGAGGCGTTCGGGTTCGACTACCGGTATGTGGAGCACGGCAACGACGTGGACGCGCTCATCGCCGCGTTCGACGAGGTGAAGGACACCGACCACCCGGTGGTGGTGCATATCCATACGCTGAAGGGTGCGGGGTATGCGGGCGAACCGTCCCTCGATACGACGATGACTGCCGAGAACGCCGCCCATGACGCCGCGGGCGAAAGCGCCAGGGCCGTAAACCCCGGAGGCGACATCGGCATCAAGCCCACCGATAACATCGCGCACGCCGAACCGTGGCATTCGGACCATTGCAACCTGTCCGACCACGAGCCGCACGAAGGCCAGTGCGAAGCTTCGCATTGGCAGAACCCGGATGCCGCGCTCGGTCGTCCGGACGACCCGCGCAAGCATTACGGCAAGCTGGCGATGGCCGCGCTCGAGCCGCGTTTCGCCACCGAGCCGGGACTGGTGGTCATCTCCCCCGCCACACCGGGCTCCAACGGCATCACCCATGAGTTCCGTGAACGCGCGGGCGCGCATTACGTGGATACGGGCATCACCGAATCGCACGCGGTGGCGTTCGCGGCGGGCATCGCACGGGCCGGCGGCACGCCCGTGGTGGCCACCACGGCCTCGTTCTTCCAGCGCGCCTACGACCAGTTCTTCCAGGAGATGAGTCTGAACCGTTCGCGCGTGACCGTGCTGGATTTCCTGGGTGGTCTGTCCGGTTCAGACAACACCCATTCCGGCGCGTACGACGTGGCGATGTTCGCCAACATCCCCGGCGTGACGATGCTGGCGCCGACCTCGCAGGCCGATTTCCTGGCCGGACTTGCGTGGGCCACAATGCCGGCCGGGGCCGCGGGCGCGCCGGACGGCCCGGTGGTGATCCGCGTGCCGGGCGAGCCGATTCTGGCGGCGGAGCGCGATGCCTCGTTGCTGCCGTTGACGGGCGGGCGCGGCGCTGCCAACGTATGCGATGCCGCCGAAAGCCGTTCGGATACGGATATGCTGTCGTGGCGCATCACACATGCAGGGGCCCGCGTGGCGCTGATCGGATTGGGCAACACGTACCCGCTGGCCGAGCGTACGGCCGTCGAACTGGCCGAGCAACACAATATCGATGCGACGGTCATCGACCCGAGACAGTGCAGCACGCTGGACACCGCCGTGCTGGAGTCGTTGCGCGAGCGCCACGGGCTTGTCGTCACATTGGAGGACGGCCAGCTGGAAGGCGGCTGGGGCGAGAAGGTGACCGCGTATTACGCGAATCACCGCATCGCAGGCGGCGACGGCACCGGTCACGCCGAGCACACCGGACGCAACCCGCACGTGCTGAACTTCGGCGCCGCCAAGGAGTTCACCGACCGCATCCCGCTGGCCGAGCTCAACGAACGCTACGGCCTGACCGTACCGGCCATCGTCAGCGCCGTCACTCGCTGTTCTTGATCGCGTCCAGGGCGGGGATCTTCACGGCCTTGTTGGCGGGGCCGAAGCCGAAGAGCAGGCCGATCAGCGTGGAGAACAGGATGGCGAAGAGGAACAGCCACCAGGGAATCACCGAGAAGCGCGTCACATCCTCGCCGCCGACCAGCGCCTGCCAGAATCGTTCCCCGAACGAGAGCGATTCGGCGTCGCTTGTGCTGACGTCGTACATCGATGCGAAGTACGTCATGCCTATCAGGTTGATGCCCAGCGATATCAGCCCGCTCAGCACGCAGCCGATGAGCCCGCCGAAGAAGCCGATCGCGCCGGCCTCCGTCAGGAACATCACGCGGATGTCGCGCACATAGCAGCCGAGCGCTTTCATGATGCCGATCTCGCGCGTACGTTCGGTCACGGACATGACCATCGTGTTGGCGATGCCGATGGCCGCCACCAGCAGGGACACCGCGCCGATGCCGCCCAGGATGATCTGGATGCTGCGGGTCTGCTCCTCCATGGACTTGCGCATGTCCTCGTAGGAGTAGGTCTCGTAGCCCATGGATTTGAGCTGCGACTCCACTTCGGGCACGGAGGTCAGATCGGCGGCCTTGACCAGCACCTGATCGTAGGTGGTGCCCTGCTTGGCGGCCGACGGGTTCACCTTGGCGATCAGTGCCTTGAGATCGTCAACGCTCATGACCAGTCCGCTGGAGGTGGCGTAGCCCTTGTTGCCATCCGCCTTGACGATGCCGGAGACGTTCAGGTCGAGGCTCACCGTCTCGGATTGCGTGCCGGTGCCGCCCATGTTGCCGTACATCTGCATGGTGGACGGGTCGCCCTGATAATCGGCGCCGGTCACGAGCGTAATCTGCGTCTTCATCGGGTCGAAGAACGGCTCCTGGTCCTCGGGCTCCTCGCATTCGCCGGTGGCCTCGTTGTAGGTGCAGGAATAGCTGCCGTCGCCGCGATTGGCGTAGCGCATGTCGCCGCCTTTGAGCATGTCCATGAAGTCGTAGGCGGTCCATTCGCCGATCAGCACCTGCCCATCCTTGGAGGGCATGGCACCGTCCTTGAGCTTGTAGCCCATACGCTCGAACTGGTCCATGTCAATGCCCATGATCTGCACGTAGTCGGCGACGTACCTGCCGCCGGCGCCGGCCTTGAGCGTGGCGTTGTACGGGAAGTTCATCATCGGGGTCACACCGGAGACGCCTTCGATCTGGCGGAAGGATTCGATCGCCTTGTCGTCCAGTTTGATGGTTTCGGTGCCCGAGCCGGTGTTCACCGTGCCGCCGCCGTTCATGTACACGGTCACGATGGACAGGTCGCCCATCTGCTTGAGCGTCTGCTCGTTGCGCTCGTTGATTCCCTGGGCCAGGGAAACCATGAGCACGATGGAGCAGCAGCCCACGATCACGCCGAGCACGGTCAGAATGGTGCGGGATTTGCGTCGCCAGAGGTTCTGGCGGCATAGTCGCAGGATATCGCCGAATCGCATGGCAGGGCCTTTCGTCAGGCCTTGTGGAACGGGCCGGAGAAGCGGGACTTGCCCGGCTTGGCCTGGGCGGCACCGTTTGCGGCGTCGGCGTCGTTGGCGGGGTCTGCGGGGGATGCAGCGGGAGCGATGACCTGGGTGGCGGCGGTGTCACCGGTGCCGGACGCACCCGCACCGCTGACGGACCCATCGCCATCGGACTTGACCTGACGGGCTCCGCCGGTGGAATCACCGTCGCCGGAACCGGCCCAGTCATCCCACTCCTCATCGATGTCGTCCTTGGCCTTCTTCCTGCGCTTGCGGCGCACGATCACCACGATCAGCACGATCACGCCGGCCACGACCACCACGGCCACGACCCACACCCACCACGGCACGCCCTGGTTGGTGTCCACGTTCGCGTTCGGATCGACCACGCCGCCGTCGTCCACGGGCATCGGATCGCTGACAGTGAGCTTGACCGGGAATTCCTTGGTCTTGGTCTGGCCGTCCGAATCCTCGTAGGTGATCTTGAGCTTGGCGTCCAGCTCGCCGGAGGCCTGCGGCGTGAAGGCGTAGCCGATCGAACCGGTGGCGCCGGAAGCCACGTTGCCCACGTACTGGGTCTTCATGGTGGCATCGAAGCCCTCGCCCTCCATGGTGGCCTCGACGTTCGAGATGTCGCCCTTGCCCTTGTTCACGTACTCCATGGTGAGCGTGGTCTCCTCGCCGGCGAAGGCCTGGTCCGGCAGCACCGGGTCGTTGATCTCGAAGCGGTCGGGCTGGCTGATAGGCACGGAGATCTTGATGTCGGACTGGTTCGAGGAGCGCGAGCCGGCGTCCACGTACTCGTATTTGAAGCTCACGGTGACGGGTTGCGCGCCGGACTTGGCGGAGGCCAGGGCCTGCATGGGCACGGATTGAGTCATGGCGTATCCGGCCCACAGCGAGTCCACGTAGAACGTGTTCGTGCCGCCCGCGATGGCGAAGCTTTCGCCGCCGTCCACGGTGATCACCATGTTCGAGACGGCCACCTGTCCCATGTTCTGGAAGGTGAAGTCCAGGTTGAAATCGGAGCCGGCGGGCACGGATTCGCCGCCGTACGTGAAGTTGGTGACGATGATGTTCGGCACCGGGCCGCCCACGGGGGCGGTGTCCGCACCTTGGGAGGAGTCGCCACCCTCGTCCACGGCGTAGGCGGGGTGCGGCAGGGAGATGACGGTGAGCGCCAGTGCGAGTGTGGCGAACAGCGCCACGATGACGGCGAGGGTGCGGTTGGTGATGTGCTTCATCGGTCAGCTCCTTGAACTGCTGGGGTGGACGGAATAATGGGTTGTGCGGATGATGTGGGCTGGTTGAGCCGGTCGTCGACGATCTTGCCGTCGAGCAGCGTGACGATGCGGTCGGCGTAGGAGGCCATCTGCGGATCATGCGTGACCAGCACGATGGTCTGGTTGAAGTCATGGGCGAACGCGCAGATCATGTCCATGACCTCGGCCTTGGTTTTGGAGTCGAGGTTGCCGGTGGGCTCGTCGGCGAACACCACCTCCGGCTTGGTCACGAACGCGCGGGCGATGCCGACGCGCTGCTGCTGGCCGCCGGACATCTGCCGGGGATAGTGGCCGAGACGATGGCCGAGTCCCACGCGCTTCAGGACGCCACGGGCCGCGCGTTCGCGCTGGTCCTTGGGTACGCCGCGGAACATGAGCGGCATGGCCACGTTCTCCACGGCCGTGAGGTTCGGCAGGAGGTTGTACGACTGGAACACGAATCCGAGATGCTTCTGCCGGAAGGCGGCGAGTTCGCGTTCGCTGAGCTTGCTGACCGGCACTCCCCCGATGCGCACGCCGCCGCGCGTGGGCTTCTCCATGCCGGCGAGCTGGTTGAGCAGGGTGGATTTGCCGGAGCCGGATTCGCCGAAGATGCAGCAGATCTGGCCCTGGGGTATGGCGAGGTTCACGCGGTCGAGCGCCACCACCGTCTCGTCCTCGACGGGGTACTCCTTGCGCAGGTTTCTCACTTCGATGATGGGTCGGGGCACACGCACCTTCTTCTCTCTCGTTCGTCGCCGTTGGCGGACGGTCGGTGCGATCGGCGGAATCATGCCACATGAATCATGCCGCGGAATGGACCGCGGATGGATTGCGACGATGTTTCCTTCTCGCACGTTTTCCAGCAAGTCTAGTGCGGACGTTCAGGCTTCGCACCCCGTAAGGGTGTTCCCTGATGGCGGCTCCGGGGTGACATCTCCGAGGTGGCGGTGACGGCCCTGCGACACTCGGGGCCGGAGCCGGAACCTTCCCAATCGCGCCCGGCATGGCTAGACTGGGATGCGGCTAGGGGAGCGATTTCGCTGAGACCGTTTGGGACCCTTTGAACCTGTGAGGCAATGCTCGCGTAGGGAAGCAACGTGTTGTTCCGCGAAGGTCCGAGGTTACGAAGCGGTGATCCGGCGCCTTCGATGCTCTGGCCGCAATAACGATAACGGGCTGTGCCGCGCACGACGAATGCGCGCGGCACAGCCCACGAAGTGTTTCATGACGCGCTCATGAAGCGCACGGAGTAAAGGAATCGCCATGACCAAGGCCAAATTCGACGGATACGCAGCGGACTACGACAGCTGGTTCATCGCCAACGAGAACGTGTTCCTCAGCGAGCTCAAGCTGCTCAAGCTTTCCCTTGACCTGGCCGGTGTCGCCGGAGACGGCGCCGATGCCAGGATTCTGTCCGTCGGCTGCGGCAGCGGCCTGTTCGAGAAGGCGCTGAAGGACGAGTACGGTCTGACCGTCACCGAGGGCGTGGAACCGTCCGAGGACATGGCCGCCATCGCCCGCAAGCGCGGCATGGAAGTGCAGATCGGCACCGCCGAAACCGCCGACCTGCCCGCGGACACATACGACGTGATCTACTTCAACGGCAGCTCCAGCTATATCCCCGACCTGACCGTCGCATACCGCAACTGCCTCGACGCGCTGAAAAGCGGCGGCAAGCTCGTTCTCATCGACGTGCCGAAGGAGAGCGCCTACGGTCTCATGTACCTGCTCGCCTCCGTGCAGGACGGCTATTCCAGCCACGAGCTCGAAGGCACGATGCCCGAGCTCCCCTACCCCATCGAGCTCGCGAAGTCCGCGTACTGGCACACCACCGAGGAGAAGATCGGCATCCTGACCGACCAGCTCGGCCTGAAGAACCTGCAGTACGCTCAGACGCTCGTGGCCAACCCGGTCTACACCAACCGCGGCGTCGAGGAGCCCTCCGAGGGCTACACCAAGGGCGGCTACGTCGCCATCGTGGCGGAGAAGTAGCGGCGCGAGGATAAAACGCAACACAAAACGGGTTCCAACGGAAATGAATCGTTGGAACCCGTTTTGTATGTGCAAATACATAGGTTTCGCCGCAGCTCCCCTCAGTCAGCTTCGCTGACAGCTCCCCTCAGGGAGGGGAGCCGGAAAACGGCGTTCGGACCGCTGCTACTCCAGTTCCACCGCTCCGGTGTAGAGCTGGTAGTACTCGCCCTTCTGGGCGATGAGCTCGTCGTGGGAGCCGCGCTCGATGATGTTGCCGTGGTCGAGGACCATGATCACATCGGAGTTGCGTACGGTGGACAGGCGGTGGGCAATCACGAAGACCGTGCGGCCCTTCATCAGCGCGTCCATGCCGGCCTGCACCACTTCCTCGGTACGGGTGTCGATGGAGGACGTGGCCTCGTCGAGGATCAGCGCGGGCGGGTCGGCCACGGCGGCGCGGGCGATCGAGATGAGCTGGCGCTGGCCCTGGGACAGACCGGAACCGTCGCCCTCGAGCACGGTCTGGTAGCCGTTGGGCAGCATGCGGATGAAGCTGTCCGCGTTCACCAGCTTGGCGGCCTCGATGCACTCCTCGTCCGTGGCGTTCAGGCGGCCGTAGCGGATGTTGTCCATCACGGTGCCGGTGAACAGGTTCACGTCCTGCAGCACGATGCCCAGCGAGCGGCGCAGATCGGGCTTCCTGATGCCGGCCACGGAGATGCCGTCGTAGAGGATCTGGCCTTCCTGGATGTCGTAGAAGCGGTTGATGAGGTTGGTCACCGTGGTCTTGCCGGCACCGGTCGCACCGACCAGCGCCACCTTCTGGCCGGGCTTGGCGAACCAGGTGATGTCGTGCAGGACCGGCTTGTCCGGGTTGTAGCCGAAGGTCACGTTGGTGAAGCGCACGTCGCCCCTGAGCAGCGTGTACCGGCCGTCCGGCGAGGTGATCGCCTGTTCCTTGGCCTTGATGGCCACCTCGCGGGCGGAACCGCGCAGCTTTTCGGCGGCCTTGAGGGAACGGGTGCCGTCGTCGCCGGCCTCGCGCTTCCATGCCCAGTGGCCGGTCTCGTGGTCCACTTCGGTCATGGTGTGGCCGTCCTCGCCGAGTTCGACGTTCACCAGCGTCACGGTGCCGCCGTCCTGTTCCACGGGCTCGTCCATCAGCGCGAAGATGCGGGAAGCGCCGGCGAGCGCCATCATCACCATGTTGAGCTGCATGGAGACCTGGCCGAGCGGGTTGATGAACGAACGGGAGAGAGTCAGCAGCGAGATCAGCGTGCCGAGGGTGAGCGAGCCGAAGCCGGACAGGCCGAAGTTGCCCACGCCGGCGAGCGCCATGGCGCCGCCCACGATGGCGAGCAGGATGTAGAGCATGTAGCCCATGTTGCCCACGATCGGCATGGTGACGTTGCCCCAGGTGTTCGCTTCGGCGGAGGCCTCGAACAGCTCCTGGTTCTTCTTGTCGAAGGTGTCCTGCGTGGCATCCTCGTGGTTGAAGACCTTGATGACCTTCTGGCCGTTCACGGACTCCTCCACGAAGGCGTTCACGTCGCCCAGCCACTGCTGCTGCTTGACGAAGTAACGGCCCGCACGGGAGACCACCTTGCGCACGATGAAGAACAGCAGCACGGTGAACAGCAGCACGAACACGGTGATCGGCACGGAGAGCCACAGCATGGAGATGACGGCCGCGATCGCCGAGATCAGCGAGGCGAACATCTGCGGGAACGACTGGCTGATGGCCTGGCGCAGCGTATCGGTGTCGTTGGTGTAGCGGCTCATGATGTCGCCGTGCTCGTTGGTGTCGAAGTAGCGGATCGGCAGGTGCTGCTGGTGGGCGAACATGTCATCGCGGATCTTCTTGAGCGTGCCCTGCTCGACGGTGACGATGAGCCACTGCCACAGCCAGCTCGCCACGATGCCGGCAAGGTACAGGCATCCCATGAGCGTGATCGCACGCAGCAGCGGACCCCAGTCGGGGTTCTTGGCACCCACCATCGGCAGGATGTACGTGTCGATGAGGGACTGGAGGAACAGCGCGGAGCCGGCCTGCGCGGCGGCTCCCACGAGGATGCAGACCACGATGGCGGTCACGCGCCACTTGTATTGCAGGATGTAGCCGAAGATGCGCTTGGTGGTGCCGGGAGCCGGCTTGCCCATGGCGGGCTTGCGGTCCTTGAAGTTCTGCTTCTCGCTCATCGTGCCTCTCCTTCCTGTTCGGCGCCGCGCACGGCTGCGGCCTCGCGTGCCGCGGCCTGTTCGAGCTCGGCCTGGCCGGCGGCGGTGTTCTTGGTCTGGGATTCGTAGATGGACCGGTATTCGTCGCAGGTGGCGAGCAGCTCCTCATGCGTGCCGCGGGCCATGATGCGGCCCTCGTCCATCACGAGGATCATGTCCGATTCCTGCACCGAGGCCACGCGCTGGGCGATGATGATCTTGGTGGTGTCCGGGATCTCGTGGTGGAACGCGGCGCGGATCAGCTGGTCGGTCTTGGTGTCCACGGCGGAGGTGGAGTCGTCCAGGATCAGGATCTTCGGCTTCTTGAGCAGCGCGCGGGCGATGCACAGGCGCTGGCGCTGGCCACCGGAGACGTTGGTGCCGCCCTGTTCGATGTACGTGTCGTACTTGTCCGGGAACTCCTGGATGAAGCCGTCGGCCTGCGCGAGCTGGCAGGCGTGGCGGATCTCCTCGTCCGTGGCCTCCGGGTTGCCCCAGCGCAGGTTCTCGGCAATGGTACCGGAGAACAGCACGTTCTTCTGGAGCACCATGGCCACCTGGTCGCGCAGGACCTCCAGATCGTAGTCGCGCACGTCGCGGCCGCCGACCTTGAGCGTTCCGGCGGAAACGTCGTACAGGCGCGGGACCAGCTGGACCAGCGAGGACTTGGCGGAACCGGTGCCGCCCACGATGCCCACGGTCATGCCGGAGGCGATCTTGAGGTCGATATCGTCAAGCACCGGCTTCTCGGAGTTGTCCGAGTAGCGGAAGGTGACGTGGTCGAATTCGATGGAGCCGTCCGCCACGTAGTCGACCGGATTGGCCGGGTCCGTCACGGTGCTCTGCTCCTGCAGCACCTGGCAGATACGCTCGGCGGAGGCCTGGGAGATGATGAACATGACGAAGATCATCGAAAGCATCATCATGGACATGAGGATCTGCATGGCGTAGGTGACCAGTGCGGTCAGGTCGCCGGTGGTCAGGCCCATCGCGGCGTTGTTGCCGGAGGCGACGATCTGCTGGGCACCCATCCAGGAGATGAGGATCATGGAGCCGTAGATGCAGAACATCATGATCGGGCTGTTGAAGCTCATGATGCGCTCGGCGAGCGTGAAGTCCTTGAAGATGCGCTTGGAGATGCGGTCGAACTTGGAGATCTCGAAGGATTCGCGGTTGTAGGACTTCACCACGCGGATGCCCTGCAGGTTCTCGTCCACCACGTTGTTGAGCGCGTCGTACGTGTGGAACACGCGCTCGAACACCGGGTGCACCAGCACCGCCAGGCCGCACAGGCCCAGGCCCAGGATCGGGATGCAGGCCAGGAACACCATCGAGATGGACGGGCTGATGCGGAAGGAGAAGATCCAGGCCACCACGACCATGATCGGGGCGCGCACGCCCATGCGGATCATCATGGCGTAGGCGTTCTGCAGGTTGGTCACGTCGGTGGTCAGTCGCGTGATGATCGAGCCGGTGGAGAAGCGGTCGATGTTGGTGAAGCTGAAGCCCTGCACCTTCTCGAACTGGTCGTGACGCAGGTTCTTCGCGAAGCCGGCGGCCGCGATGGCGGCGAACTTTCCGGCCAGGAAGCCGCAGGCCAGCGAAATCAGCGAGCAGGCCAGCAGGATCAGGCCGAACTTGACGATGGCCGGCATGCTGCCGTCGGTGATGCCCTGGTCGATGAGCGCGGCCATGACCGTGGGGATCACGATTTCCAGGATGCTTTCGATGGTCACGAACAGCGGGGCCAGCCAGCTTTCCTTGGTGTACTCGCGCATGGACTTGCCCAGCGTGCGGATGACGTGCTTCGGCCGGTCCGGCTCGGTGGCTTTGCGCGACTGTTCGATCGCCGTTTCGGTGGCGACGATGTTGTTCTCGCCGACCTTGTCGGTCGTATCGCTCATTTGCTCTCCTCCTTCATGTCTTGTTCGTATTCCCGTTGTGCGGCGTCGATGTTCGCCCGCATGCGTCTGACGTAATCACGCATGGCCGCCTGTTCCTCGGCGGTGAGTCCCTTGAGCAGCATCTTTTCGACGCGCTCGCCGTTCGCTTTGAGATCGGCCACGATGGCGTCCGCCTTGTCGGTGAGCACGATGCGCTTGAGCCTGGCATCATGGGCGACCGGCTCGCGCACGATCAGCCCCTTCTTCTCCATAAGCGTCAATACGCGCGACGCGGTGGAACGTGTGATGCAGAACTTCTGCTCTATGGTGTGCTGATAGACATCGCGGTCACGGTTGCGCGCCAGGAAAATGATGATATGGGCGTTGCCGCCGGTGGCCATACGGGCCGACTCCGGCATGCTTTCGCCCAGATACCGATCCACGGCCTTGCTCAGTGAGCGCATTTCGACGCTGAGGGCATGATGATCCATATCGCTCCCCCATTCGATTGCCCGACTGTTTTGACATATACGTCGCACCTGCAACTGTTGTATATGCAACGAAAAATGATAATAGGTACCGCATACAACAGTTGCAGATACAACAATCGGCGTGTCGCGGGTGGTCGCAGGCGAGCCGCGAGGACAGGATGCCTCGGATATGACTTAGGCTCCCCTCGGGGAGGGGAGCCGGATTTACACGTCATGCCGATTACGCGGCCGACACACTACTTCGTCAGCTTGGCGTATTCGTCGAGCAGGTAGGAGGTGAGGGTCTTGCCGGCCTCGCCGAGCAGGGTCGGCAGCGAGTTGATGGGCATGGACTTGAGGAACATGCGCATCATGGCGTTGTTCGGCAGGACGGGCAGGCCATCGGCACCGGCTTCGGCCGCGGCGGCAGCGGCCTCGACCACCTTGCCGCCCACCGGGTCGGATTCCCATTCGCCGTAGGTGGACCATTCGTCAAGCGGCAGGGACTTGCCGTCGCCGTCAAGCTCCACGGTCACGGTCGCGGCGATGTCGCGGCTGGAGGTGCCCACCTCGATGCCGTACTCACCGGATTCCACGTGCCAGTCGTTGAACTTCTCGGACCAGTAGGCGAAGGCGCGCTCGTCGAGGTCGATGGTCACGGTCTTGGACTCGCCGGCCTTGAGGAACACCTTCTCGAAGCCCTTGAGCTCGTGGGACGGACGGGCCACGTCGGCCTTGCCCGGCGCCACGTACACCTGCACGGTTTCGGCGGCGGCCACGTCGGACGTGTTGGTCACGGTGGCGGTCACGGACGCGGTGTTGGCGCCGGTCTTGGCCGCGGTCACATCGGAGATCTCGAAGGTCGCGTAGCTCAGGCCGTAGCCGAACGGGTAGTCGACGGCCTTGCCGTAGGTGTCGTAGTAGCGGTAGCCGACGAACACGCCTTCGCCGTAGTCCACATGGCCTTCCTCGCCGGGCCAGTTGAGCATGCTCGGGTCGTCGTTGATGTCCAGCGGAATGGACTGGGCGAGCTTGCCGGAGGGGCTCACCTCGCCGAAGATCACGTCGGCGAGCGCGGGGCCGCCGGCCTGGCCGAGCAGCCACGATTCCAGGATGCCCTTGGCGGAGTCGGCCCACGGAGCCACGGAGACGACCGAACCGTTGGACAGCACCACGGCCACGTTCTCGTTGACAGCGGCGATGCGACGCAGCAGGTCGATCTGCTTGGCCGGCATGTCGAGGGTTTCGCGGTCGAAGCCCTCGGATTCGGCGGCTTCGGGCAGGCCCAGGAACACGAGCGCCACGTCGGCGGCCTCGGCGGCCTTCACGGCTTCGGCCTCCAGCGCCGGGTCGGCCGGCTCGAGGTCGAGCGTGAAGCCGGGGGCGAAGTCAGTCTTGATGCCGCGTTCGGCGAGCGTGTCGAGGAACGAGGTCATCTTGGTGGGGGTGATGTGCGAGGAGCCGCCGCCCTGGTAACGCGGGGTGCGGGCGAATTCGCCGATGACGGCGATCTTCTTGCCACCGTTCGGGTCGAGCGGCAGGATTGCATCCTCGTTCTTGAGCAGCACCATCGATTCGACGGCGGCCTGGTGGGCGACCTCGTCATGCTCGTCCACGTCGAAGCGGTAGCCGTCGATGCTCATGGCGGCGCGGGCCTTGTTCGTCAGGTCGATCATGCCCTGGGCCATACGGTCGAGCTGGGCGGGGTCGATGCGGCCGTCGCGGGCGGCGTAGACGATCTGATCGTCCGTGAAGCTCGGCGGCATCTCCAGGTTGAGGCCGGCGTTGAGGGAGGCCACGCGGTCGTGGTCGGCACCCCAGTCGGACATGACGATGCCCTCGAAGCCCCATTCGCCGCGCAGCACGTCGGTGAGCAGCCAGTGGTTCTGGGCGGAGTGAACGCCGTTGATGCGGTTGTAGGAGCACATGATGGTCCACGGCTGGGCGGTCTTGACGATGTGTTCGAAGGCCGGCAGGTAGATCTCGCGCAGGGCGCGCTGGGAGATGCGAGCGTCCACGCGCAGACGGTCGGTTTCCTGATTGTTGGCGGCAAAATGCTTCAGCGAGGTGCCCACACCCTTGGACTGCACGCCCGCGACGATGCCGACGGCCTCATGGCCGGCCAGGTACGGATCCTCGCTCCAGTACTCGAAGCAACGGCCGCCGAGCGGGTTGCGCTTGATGTTGACGCCGGGGCCGAGGATGACGGCGACCTTCTCCTGGATGCACTCCTCGCCCATGGCCTCGCCGACCTTGTGGATGAGCTCCGGGTTCCACGAGCTGGACAGGCCGGCCGCGGGCGGGAAGCAGGTGGCGGGTACAGAGGCATCCAGATCGGTTTCACCGGTGCTGGCGGCCAGGGACTTCCTCAGGCCGTGGGGGCCGTCGGTGATCATGTAGCCGGGGATGCCCTTGGACTCGACGCCCTGCAGGTGCCAGGCGTCGCCGCCGGAGGTGAGGGAGGCCTTCTCTTCGAGGGTCAGGTCCTTGACGGAGGGGTAGGTGTGCTCGCTCATGTGTGCCTCTTTCCTTGAGTCGTGCGATTGCATGTTGGTCTCGCGCGGTTGCTGCGGCATGTCTGGCCGCATGCCGCCCAGGATTCGTCCGCGAATCCCTTCAGCCGATTTTCTATCGACCGACCGGTTGGTAGGTAGATTATCAAAATCGATAGCACAACACGCCGAAATCATTTGAAATCACTACTAACCGACCGTAAGGTTACGAGTATTCTTGTCTTCGGCAAGAGCCGGCACACCAACGGAGAGTGGCTCGGCGCAACCACGCGCATCGCACGGCGTATTCGACCGCCACGCTCTCAGAGACGGAAAGCAGAGAAGAGGCCCGTATGAGCGATACCACATCCTCCCCCACCGCGCAGGCGGACGACCGCCGCAACGCCATCATCGATGCGACCGTCGAATCATTCGGCAAACTCGGCTACTACGGCACGTCGCTGCAGCGTATCGCCACCAAAGTGGGCCTCACCAAGGCCGGCGTGCTGCACTATGTCGGCAGCAAAGAGGGACTGCTCAGCCTGGTACTGGGCGAAGTGTACGACCGGGAGACGTTGGACATCATGGCCGCCATGGTGACCGAACGACGCCCGCTCATCGCGGATATGTGGCGGCGCATCGTGGCGGTGAACGCCAAGCGGCCCGCGCTGGTGCACATGTTCTCCACACTGAGCGCCGAGGCTCTGGATCCCGAGCACCCGGCGCATGACTATTTCGCCGACCGCGAGCGACAGGCCGTGTCCAACGCCATGAACATCAACTGGTGCGTGCCGGACGGCGTGAGTGTGGAGCACGTGCTGCAGGCCGGCTTCTCGATGATGGACGGCTTGCAGCTGCGCTGGCTGCGCACGCCCGGTCAGGACCTTGCGGCCATGTGGGCCGATTGCGAGGATGTGCTCATGCCGCTGCCGATGTGGGATGGGTACCGGTAAGGCCAATCCACGTCAGGGGCTTCATGACCTCTTTACCTCCAATAACGCGAAGTCGCCTGCATAAGCAATGCCCAGCAGACTTCACTGGCCTCCCACTCCAAATTTGCATCGAAGCCGTTCGGCCACAAGCCGGCCTGTGAACCTCACTCAATTCCTTCAGTGAAGCCGAACGAGCAAAAACCTCGCATCGACTTCACTGACATCATTTCATCGAAGTTCTCTATCCAGTAACCGGACAATCGACTTCGCTGAGCAATGAAAAAGAGGTTGGATGGCCAGTTTTTGGCATTCCAACCTCTTCTAGGTCACCTATTTGTGATCAATCACAAATAGTGCTTGCAGTAGTCGGCGATGTCGCGGATCACCTGATGCGCTTCGGCGGCTTCGGGATCGCCGGCCTGCACGATGTTGAACACATGGCCCAGCGCGCGCTCGGTGCCCTTGGGCCATACGCTCATGGCGTGGTCCTTGTGACGGGCATGCAGGATGCGGGCCAGCTCGTAGGTGTTGTCCGCGATGAAATCCTCCACGCTGGTGATCATGTAGATCGGCGGCACGGCACCGTCCACGATGAGCTTGTCCAGGTCGAGGTACGGCGTGATCTTGATGCGGTCAGCCGGCGTCTGCAGATAGCCTTCCATGTAGTAGCTCAGCGCGGTGGCGTGCACCCCGCCGGACAGGCGGAACATACCGGAGGTCACCACGAGAGCCTTCACGTCGACGCCGGAAGGTTTGAGTCCCAGAGCTCCCGCCAGTTGCGGCGAACCGTTGGCGGCCGTGAGGTAGAGGGCCAGCGCACCACCCGCGGAATCGCCGGTCACGCATACGCGCTCGGTGTCGAGACCGTATTCGGCGCCATGGTCGCGGATCCAATCGAGCACGGCCATCGCGTCCCGAAGTTGTGTGGGGAAGCTCACCGAGGGCACCAGCGAATAGTTGGCGTTGACCACGGCGAATCCCTGCTTGGCGAGCAGCATGTCGCGGCACTCGTTGTTCTCCTTGTTGCCGTAGTACAGGCCACCGCCATGGAAGTCCACGATCACCGGCAGTTTGGTGCCGTCCTCGGCATCGGCCGGCGCATACACGTCCAGCAGATGGGCGTCGCTGCCATCATCCACATAGGCGATATCCTTGCGGCGCTCCACACCTTCCGGCAGCACTTGGGCCGCCAGATGCGGCGCGTCCCCGGCGGTCATGGCCGCCACATTCGTGGTGAACAGGTCGCGCGCTTCCTGACTAATCATGATGTTCGTTTCCTTTGCTTGTAATTGAAGTCCAGATTACTGATTTGTTGTCGCTCGCGGCTCAGCCACGCACCGGCAGCACGATGGCGGACGGGGCATCGGCTCCCATGTGGATGGTCTGATGCGCCACTTGCGTTTCGGTCTGCTCGCTCCACAGACCGGCGTGATTGGTGTGTACGGCGTACTGCGGGAAGTCGGAGGAGGAGATGTCGCAGCGGATGCGGGATCCCGCGGGCACCTTCCAGCAGATGTCCCACATGTCGATAGTCACGCGACGCACGTCACCCGGCGTGTATGGCGCGGCATCAGGCGTGTCCAAGCCGATGGTGGTGATGGAGGTGCGGTAGTTGCGGGCGGTACCGTCCGGATCCACGCACATGAGCTTGGCGGTGAAGGCGGTGTCCGGCGCACTGGAGGAGACGTACAGGTCCACGCTGATTTCGCCTTGGATGTGCAGGTCGTGTTCCAGAGGCTCGGATTCGAAGGTGATGACATCGTCACGGTAACCGGGTTCAGGTTGAATGCGCGCGCCGATCTCGTTCATGGTGGTCAGCAGAGCCTCACCGCCACGAGTCATGACAGGATTCTCAGGATCGTAGTCGTACTCGACGCTCGACGCGGATTGCGCGGCGGCACCAGTCAGGGAACCGCCTTCGGCCAGATACAGCTTGAACTGCTTGGTGTCCTCGGCGGGCAGCGGCCAGGATGTGGAGGTATGCCAGGAGTCGTCGCCGACCTCGTAGTATTCCACCTTGCGTTCCGGGGTCTTCTTCTGCTTGAGCGTCAAATCGAACCATTCGAGTGCGGCGGGCACCTCGGTGGCGTCCAGGTTCTCGGGTTCCAGGCCCTCCAGCGGGTTCAGGAAGTAATGGTTCCAGCATCCGATGCGCAGCCAGGAGTGCTTCTTGATGTCCTCGTTGAGGGCGGCGTAGCCGGTCAGGGCGCTGCCGAGGTGATGGTCGAACCAGCCTTCGTGGATGAACATCGGCACCTTGACGCGGCTCGGAATCTGCTTGAGCAAGCCCCAGAATCCTTCGTCCCAGTAGGAGTCGGTACCCTTGGGATGGCTGATCCAGTCGCGGTACCAGTCGAGACGTCCGCCCCACATGTCCTCGTCGACGGTCATCTGCGGCAGATGACGGGCGGATTCGAGGTAGTCGGCGGAGACTGGATGTCCGGCGTTCTGCATGGCCCAGGCGGTGAGCACATCGCAGCGGAAGGAGCCCTTCTGGTAGGCGGAGGAGAAGCGGTCGGTGCCGTAGTGGTTGGCACAGATGGAGGCGACCTTCGGGGTGGTGATGTCCGCCACGGTCCAGCAGGTCAGGGACAGGTAAGAAGTACCCCAGAGGCCGATCACATCGATCCAGTCCTGTTGCTCGCACCAGGCGAGCAGGTCGGCGCCGTCATTGCGTTCGTTGACGTTCGGCTCCCACGTACCGCCTGAGGTGTAAGTGCCGCGGCACCATTCGCACACCATCGCGTAGCCGCGGCGGTTGAGCTGTTCGCCATGCAGCTTCCACAGCTCGACCTGCTGCGGGTAGGGGCAACGAACCACGATGGTGGGCCACGGGCCGGGGGTGGCGGGCTTGTAAATGTCAACAGTGAGTTCCACGCCGTCACGACAGACGACCTTGGTGGTCTCGCGTTCGCCGGGCTCATATTCAGGCTTGAAGCGGGAGGACTCGTACTGGTTGGTGATGTTGTTAAGGTAGCGGGTCAGGAAATCGTCGATGTCGCTCATGGGATGCTCCTTTTTTATTTATTGAGACATACGTGCGTCGATGCACGATGCCGATCAGTGTCGATGGATTGAAGGAAGAAAGGTGAAGTCGGAGAAGGTCAAACCGCGCGGCCGCACGAGGAGGAGAGCGCAGCCACGCGGTGCCGGATTACGTAATCTGCGATCACTTGCCAGACTTGGCGATCGCCTTGAACGGGCGCATACGGAAGCCGATAACCATGCAGATGGCAGCGACGACATACAGAGCCACGTTGCCGAACAAAGACGGTACATAGGAACCGGTGGCGTCGAACACAGCGCCGTGCGCGGTGACGGCGATGGCGGAAGCGATGCCGCCAAGCATACCGACGATGGAGAGAATCTCACTGTAATCGCGCTGGCCGAAGGACTGGCGGATGAACCAGGGCAGGGCCACGAGCACGACGCCCTGGCCGATGCCGGCCATGAAGCCGGCGGCGATGGCCGGAGTGGGCGTGGTGGCGACGGCCATGAGACCCCAGCCGGACAGGCCGATGAGGGAGTAGATGACGATGGCGAGTTCGGGCTTGAGGTAGTCGAGCAGGATGCCGATGCTGGCCTTGCCAACGGCTGCGCCAAGCATGATGCCGGAAACGACGAGCGCACCCTGCTCCAAGGTCAGACCTTGGGCGATCTCATGACTGGAAATGTGCTGTACCACGGCCGCCACGATCTGCAGCAGCACGGAGACGGCGGCGAACAGGAAGAAGGTCGGCGTACGGAAGGCCTGCTTGGCGGCCATGCCCGGCAATTCGACGTCGCCCTTGCCGGATTCCTCAGTCTTGGTTTCGACATGGCCGTAGGCATATTCGCCCTTAGACTCATCAGGGCGGAACTTGAACACGAACAGGGAGAACGGCAGAATGCACACGAGCAGAATGACCGCGGTGATGCGATAGGAGTTCTGCCAACCGAGGTTGGTGATGAACCAGGAGACGACCGGGTTGAAAATGGTGCCGCCGATGCCGGACAAGCCGAGCGCGATGCCCATCACGGTACCGAGCTTGGCCTCGAACCAGTTAGCAAGCAGCACGCTGGGGGCGAGCGTAATCGGGATGACGTAGAGGATGCCCATCAACGCGAAGGAGACATAGAACTGCCAGACGGCGTTGAAGAACGACTGGATGAAGAACAGGGCGGCCACACCGATGACGCACACGCTGATGAGAATGCGCGCATCCACGAGTTTCATGACCTTGCCGGCTACCAGCATGGCTGGCAAGGCGGCAAAAGCCATGATGGATGTGGCCAATGCAATTTGGGTACGAGAGACGTTTAGCACCTCACCCAGTGTGGTGAAGTACAGACCGGGCGTGTTGACGATCAGGCCGAATCCGACCAGGGACAGCACGCAGCATCCGATGAAGACCCACCAGGAGCGGGCCGAAGACTTATTGGCTGACATCCGAACCTCCATGTTCGCGTGATGTGAATTGTTTGCCGCCGGCGACTTCCTAGATTGCAAAATCGCCGCATCAGTTGGTAAGTAAGTACTTACTTTTGTGATATACGATAAGTTAGTACTTACTTACTTTCGTGTCAAACCGGCGACACGCCGCATCAGACAGCCGACTGGCCGTACAATCGGCACAGAACAACGAAACGGCATCTCCCGTGCGGCATCAGCCCCGGCATCAGGCTCGCGGAGATCAACAGAGACACCGCCAAACCAGGAGGGAAATACAGGCATGGGCACACGCGGCGAAGCACGCATGAAGGAAATTGCCGATGCGGCCACCCAGGTAGTGGCCGAACGTGGTTATTACGGCATGACCATTCAGGAGGTGGCCGACCGCGTAGGCATCACACAGGCGGGACTACTCAAGTACGTCAAGAACAAGAACGGACTGCTGACGCTGGTGCTGCAGCGATATGACGACACCAACGAAGCCGATAGGGGATATATCGGGAGCAGACTCGCGCTCACCGACGAGCAGCGCGAACAATCCCCTTTGCTCATGCCCGAGTACTACCGCCAGATCGCCCAATACAACCTGAAGCGACCCCAGCTGACACAGTTGTATCTGGTCTTACGCGCCGAAGCCATCGATCCCAGCCACCCGGCCCATGAATACTTCGCGCAACGCGGCAACCGCATGCGCGCAATGATCTCCCACTACCCCTGGAAGCTGCCACCCGAATACGACACACCGCACAAGATCGGCATGCTTTCAATGTGTATCGGCTCGGCCATGGAGGGCCTGCAGATGCGTTGGCTCGGCGAACCGAGCATCGACTATCTTGCAAGTTGGGCCGAATACGAGGACATCCTCTTCCCGCTGCCGCACTGGGAAGGCTATCGCTAGATCTAGCGCCCAGCCAAGATCAACCAACCAACATTTGCAGTCCGATTGGCGACCCCTCATCCCCGGTTCTCGATATATAAGAATATGGTTAGTAAATAATTACTTACCTATTTGCGGAAAATGGAGACCCGATGCAGGAAACCGAGCAATCAAACGATGAGGAATTAGCCGAACACGCCAACACCTCCACTCCCCCACACGCGAACCACACGAAGTCAGCAAACCGCTGGAAACCGTGGCTGGTCTTCGCAGGTTGTTGCATGCTTTCCTGCATCGGCTACGGCCTGGTCATCAACACGCCCGGACTGTATTTCTCCACGCTTGCCCAGGAACTCGGCATCACCCATGCACAGGTGGCGCTGCCCATCTCCATCGAATACGCGACGGCCGCCGTCACCTCCATATTCGCAGGCCGGCTGTTGAGCCGCTTCGATTCCCGCGTCGTACTCTCGCTGGCGGTTGCCACGTGCGCCGCAGTGTTCATGCTATGCTCCCGCTTCACCGCAATCTGGCAGTTCTACGTGGCCTTCGCCTTCCTCGGCGCCGGCTATGCCATCGCAATCTATCTGGCCCCGTCGGCACTGTTGTCCAACTGGTTCCAGGCCAGGCAAGGCACGGTTCTCGGCATTGCGCTGGGATTGAGCGGCATCGGTGGAGCCATTTTCAATCCCGTGGTCTCCACCATGATCACCACATGGGGCTGGCGACGTTCCTATTTCATCACCGGTATGGCCGTCGCCCTGCTCATTCTGCCGTTCTCGGCGACGTTTCTGACCTTCCGGCCCGATCCGGCCAAGGGCGAGCAGGCATACGGCGCATCCGCACGGCAACAGGCGTCCGCGCCACTTCGCGCCGGTCTTAGCGCGAAAAACGCCTTCCGCAGCCGCTCGTTCGTGCTGATCATCCTCGCCGCTTTCATGCTTCAGTTCAATTCCGGACTTATCCAACACATCTCCGGCTATGAGATCTCCCAAGGCATGACGTTGCAGCAAGGTGCGACCGTGGTGACCGGTATCATGCTTGGCGCGGCCATCGGCAAGGTCGTCATCGGCATGCTGTTGGATGGCTTCCGCGCATACTATGTCATCGCCGGTTATGCGGCGATCGGTGTGACCGGATGGATCGGCCTACTGCTCGCGCACACCCCAACGGCCTCCGTGTTCTTCGGCGTGTTGGGTGGCATCGCACAAGGGCTACTGCTGGTCAGCATGCCATGGTTGGTCCGCACATGCTTCGGTCCGCGCAGTTATAGTCTGATCTTCTCGCGATACGCGATATTCACATCGTCGGCTTCCGCCATCGCACTGACCGCGCACGGCGCCATCTACGACATGCTCGGCTCCTACGCGCCGTCGCTGATCGTCAGCGCCCTCGCCTATGTGCTGGCTTCCATCGCCGCCTGCATGGCCTACCACCTGCGTCCGATACGCATCTACACCGTTACGGAATAAGGGGCAACGAAGCACTCACGGCACAGTCCGCACAGCAAACGTCCGTCAGTCGGCACCGACCGGAATCATCGGAAGGCCCGCCTGACGAACATGCATTCAACGCCCATATGGAATATGGGCTGCGGCGCAATCAATCGAGCGCATAGCGCATGAGGTTGTCGAAGATGGCCGCATAACCATCGGCATAGAAATGCAGTCCCTCCTTGCTGTATTCGGCCTTAAGGGCGCCGGACCCGTCGCGCAATCCGGCCGTCACGTCGATGTAGCCGGCGCCACGTGCATCCGCGATCGCGCGCACGCGGGCGTTGGCCTCATCGATGCGCGCGTTCGTGCGGTGCGCGAATCCTGCCCCGGCTGGTCCATTCGCCGCCAGCATCGCCTCGTTGACCGGATAGTAGGCCATCATGTATATCGCAGTAAGCGGCAAGGTGTCCTGGATGGACCCGATGATGCCGTCATAGCGGGCGGCGAATGCCTCGATGTCGAAGTCGGACCCGTTCAGATCGTTTGTGCCGATATTGATGAAGAGCTTGCGCGGCTCAAGGTCGAGCACCAGTACATCCAAGTTGTCGGCGAACTCCTGTGTGGTGAATCCGCCGACCCCGCGGTTGTACATGACGGTCTTGATGCCACGGTCAAGCATGAGCTCGTTGAGCGGGAACTGTTCTGCGAGCGACGAACCGGCGAACACAATCTGCCCTTTCTTGGCAAATCGGTTCAGACGACGGAACTGTTCGATTTTCTGCCGCTTCTCCAGTGCGAAATATTCCTTGAGGTCCATATGAGATGTTCCTTTGCAGCGCCGGGCCTTCCATGGTCGACCCAGTGTTTTGGAAAGTAAGTAAGTACTTACTATAATATGTCATATGCTCCAGTGTCGCAACAATTCATCACGGTCCGAGCACGCCGCGGGTATACCCGTCGACCTCACTTCCCGCACATCGGAGACCCATGCCGCCCCTATTCCGCAGGCTGGACTCGCCCTGGCGATATTCTCGCTGGGCAATCTCCTGCCATCGATGCTACCGGAGCCATGGTGGACACCGGTGCACATCGTGTGCGCGGGATTCGGACTTGTGTTTCTGGTTCCGGTATTGGGACGTCACCTGCACGCGATCCGTAATTCGAACGTTCGCCGAAGCCTTGTTTTCGATTACTGCAATCCGCTAATCGCACCGCTGACGACAACAGTGCCGATGGCGATAATCACTTTGGGGACGTATCTGATCCGCTTCGGACATGCGGGGTTACTGGGCGCACGCATCCTCTGGTGGATCGGAGCCGCGACCATTGCACTGCTGATGGGATACCTGCTTTGGCGATTCGTCATGCATGGCTTTCAACTCGAAAACGTCTGTCCGGCATGGCTGGTCGGGTTCGTGGGCATTCTGGTGGCAGCAGTTACTTCCGGCATGGTCAGACTCCCCTGGGCCGGGCGTGTAATCTTCCATGTGGGATTCGTCATTGACATCGTGATGTTGATGCTGATTTCCACCCGCATCGCATGGTTCGGCCTGCCCGACGCCATCCGACCGACGATGGCGATTTATACGGCCCCGGTCAGTTTGCTCGTCGCGTCCTACACCTCCACGTACCCACGGCACAATCCCCTGTTCATGCTGATGCTGATTACCTGCGCGCAATTGCTGTTCGCGTTCGCTGTCATACTGCTGCCTTGGATGCTCGCGGCACCCGTCTCCCCCGCCTGGGCGGCGTTCACGTTTCCGATGGTCATCACCGCGACCGCTCTGCGCAATGCGCTGGACGTCCTTGCACAGGAAGGGTGGCTGATTCCGGCATGGTTCCAATGGCTGCAAATCGGTGAAACGGCACTGGCTTGCTCGCTGGTGGTCGCGGTCGCCATCATATTCATCCGGCACCCATGGAAACGGTGAACGATGAGATCAGTAGGCAATCAACCATACCGAACGTTGGCGCGGGCAGCAGATACCGTCGCTTTTCTCATCGGCGTCTGCCGTCCGCGCATAACGGCGTCCCCTCGATTGCCAATCACTCCACACGACGGATGCGGACGGCCAGCCATTGGCGGCCGAGGGGCACGCGCACGGTGCGCTCGTGGGTGCCGGGCAGCGTCTCGACGGTCATGTTCCAAGTGTCGATCACGTCGACCATGTACCGGCGGCCGGCCGGTAGCAAGAAATCGCGCCAGGCAGGCCGGTACCAGCCGAAGTACACGAGCTGCCAGTCGAGGCCGGAGCGCAGTACTGGCACGTCCCAATACTGCATGGCCTTCTCCTGCGCAGGGGTCATAGGGGAGGGATCGGCAGCCGCAACCGCCAGCGGCCACACGGCATCCGGCGGCAGCATCTCATCCAGCGGCGCGGCATCGAGCGGCGCCTCGGCGAACACCGACCGCATGAACGCGATACGTTCCGGCGCCTCTCCGTGCAGTTCGCCGCCGTGCGCCCACCAGATCTGCGGACCGCGGTCGATGTACGTCTCACCGTGGGTCACGGAGCCGCCGCGCATCGCGCCTTCCCAGAAGCGGCGCATGAGTTCGGTGCCGGGCAGGTTGCCCCAACCCCAGTAGATGTTGCCTTCGTAACCGGGCTCGTCGCAGATGACCGGTTTGCCGTAGCGTTTGCGGTATTCGGCGATCGGCTCGGTGGTGCGGGTCACGTCCACGCGCTGGTACGAGCAGTGCGTAACCCAATCCTCACCCCAGTCGTACAGGGTGACGCAGTTGTGTACCGAACGCAGATGGCCGAACGCATCATTGGCCATGATTACGTGCGCGTAGTCACGCCAATCACCGCGGCTCTTCCACGGCATGAGGTCGTATTCATTGGCCAGCGACCACCACACGTTGCGGTATGCGCCGTAACGGCGGGCCATGTAGGCAAGGTAGCGCTCGTCATCGGCCTTGGACATGCGGGAGAAACCCCATTCGGGCTTGTCGTACGGGTGCAGCAGGATGATGTCCGCTTCGATGCCGAGTTCGGCGAGCTGTGCGATGCGCCGGTCGAGATTGGCGAAGAACGGTTCGTTGAAGCGCGTGTGGTCGAATCCGTGAGCCATCGAGCCCTCGTAGGCGAACATGGCTGGGTCGGCGGTGTTGAAGTCGTAGAACTTGGGGAACACGCACATGCGGATTTTGTTGAACGGTGCCTGCGCGAGCGTCGTCAACGTCCGTTCCTGCACGTCCGGCGCTTGGTTGATCCACGCATAGCAGGTGGTGCCGTACGGTTGGTACGGGGTGCCGTCCGCATAGCAGAAGCGATATGGCAGTTCCCGTCCGTACGCCGCCGCGGCCTCGCCGTTCAGCACGTCGGCGGCAAGTCGCACGGGTCCATGATTGTCCGGCGATGGCGGTTCCGCAATGAATGTGCCGGCAATCCCGTCGAGCGCGGGATCATTGCTGGCTGTCACGTACGTCCATTCACCGGCCGATTCCGGCATGAAGCGCACGGCATAGCGACCGGCGCCGCGGTAGAAGCCGCCGACCTCAACGGTACGGCCGGTGCCGGCGTGCGTAAAAGTGGCGTACACATCGACATCCACATACGGATTGCCGTCCGAGGTACCGTTCAGTTCGATTTCAGCCAGGCCATATTGCTCCATTGCATCTCCGTTCGGATCGTCTCGACATACCAGACAACACATATCACATATCGGCCATGCAGCATGTCGGCGCATCGCCAAAAGGGTCGCACAGGTGGCAACTAACCGAATTGCACCGCTTACGCCCCACTCGACGAGGCAAAACAGGCACAAACATACCTGAGCTGCCCCACTGACATCACTCAGCGGCGTTTTCAGGACCACACATACCCGAGCCGCCCCGCCTACAACCCACTCAGCGAAGCAAAACAGGCACAAACCGCCAGGTCTGCCCCGCCAGCCAACAAGCAAATGGGGTTGGAAAGGCATTACCTGCCCTTCCAACCCCACTCATGCATCAATGAGCCCGAGCCATCAGCCAATCAGCACATCACGCCACGGTGAACGTGGTGCGCTTGAGCTCCTCGCGGCGGGAGGAGTGGCCGATGAGCAGCTCGAATTCGCCGGGTTCCACGATGCGGTTGGCGTCCGGGTCCACGATGGTGCAGTCGGCCACCGGGATGTCGAACGTCACGGTCTTGGTCTCGCCGGGCTCCAGAGCCACGCGCTGGAAGGCCTTGAGTTCGCGGTCGGTCCAGCTGTAGGAGGTCACGATGTCGCCGATGTAGGCCTGCACGACCTCGACGCCGGCGCGGTCGCCCGTGTTGGTCAGGGTGATGGAGGCGTGCACGGTGTCGCCCTCGGCGAAGGTGCCGTCCGCATTCGAGGCGCCGCCGGTGACGACGGGCTCGCCGTACTCGAACGTGGTGTAGCTCAGGCCCTCGCCGAACGCGAACGCCGGATCCTGCGTGAGATCGGCGTAACGGTCACCGTGCTGACCGCGCACCTGGTTGTAGTAGACCGGCAGCTGGCCCGCGTGGCGCGGGAAGGTCACGGGCAGACGGCCGGACGGGTTGGTCAGGCCGAAGATAACCTCGGCGATGGCCCGGCCGCCCTTCATGCCGGGGTTCGCGGCCCACAGGATGGAGCCGGTGCCGGTGGCCGGGTTGCTCACGCGCTTGGCGAACACGCCGGCCTCGCCCACGATGGAGGCGGGCAGGATCTGCGGCTTGGAGCTCACGAGCACGGTGACCAGCGGCTTGCCGGTCTCGCGGGAGACGGCGGCGAGCGCGTCGAGCAGCGCGTTCTGGCCGCCGAGCAGTTCGAGGGTGGCAGTGGAGCAGGTCTCGCCGGTGAGCTGGACGGTATCGCCCACCACAGCCACGATCAGGTCGGACTGACGCGCGTTGGACACGGCCTCGTCGAGCATGGCCTGATCCACGGCGGCGGAGATGCCGATCTTCGGGCGGGGCTGGCCGTCCGGGTAGAACTCGCCGGCCGGGTCGATCACGAGATCCACGACGTTCGCGCCGCGGGAGTACACGACTTCGGTGTCTTCGCCGGCGAGCTCGCGGATGCCGTCGAGCACGGTGGTGATCATCTCGCGCGGCTGGCCGTCCGGCATCCAGGAGACCTGGCCGGAGTTGCCGGTCCAGTCGCCGAGCTGGTTCTGGGCGTCGTCGGCGAGCGGGCCGACCACGGCGATGCGCTTGGCAGAGCCGGCGGCGAACGGCAGGTTGCCGTCGTTGCGCAGCAGGGCCACGGCCTCGCGGGCGAGCTCCAGGTTGACCTGCTGGTGGGCGTCGGAGCCGATGACGGTCTTGATGCGCTCGGCGTCCGGCAGGCGCGGCTCCTCGAACAGGCCGAGACGGAACTTCAGGGCCAGGATGCGGGCGACGGCCTCGTCGATCAGGGACTCGTCCAGCAGGCCGGTCTTCACGGCCTCGATGGCGCCCTCGTAGAACTGCGGGGTGGTCATGACCAGGTCGTTGCCGGCCTTGACGGCGTCGGCGGCGGCGTGCACGTAGTCGGGCTTGACCTTCTGCTCCCACACGGAACGCCCCACGTTGTCCCAGTCGGTGATGAGGGTGCCCTGGTACTTCCAGGCGCCGCGCAGCTTGTCGGTCAGGAGCCACTTGTTGAAGGTGACCGGCACGCCGTCGATGGATTCGTAACCGAGCATGAACGTGCCGCAGCCTTCCTTAGCCACGCGCTCGAACGGCGGCAGGAACCAGGATTCGAGCTTGCGGTGGGACAGGTCGGCCTCGGAGGCGTCGCGGCCGCCCTGGGTCTCGGAGTAGCCGGCGAAGTGCTTGGCGCAGGCCAGGATGGCGTTCTTCGGCAGTTCCTCGCCGGCCTTGGCACCGCCCTGGTAGCCCTTGACCATGGCGGAGGCGAGCTCGCCGATCAGCGTCGGGTCCTCGCCGAAGGTCTCGTCCACGCGGCCCCAGCGGGTGTCGCGGGCGATGCACAGCACCGGGGAGAAGGTCCAGTGCACGCCGGTGCAGGAGACCTCCTCGGCGGTGGCGCGGCCGGCGGCCTCGACCGCGGCCGGATCCCAGCTCAGCGCCATGCCGAGCTGCGAGGGGAAGATCGTGGCGCCGGGCCAGAAGGAGTAGCCGTGGATGCAGTCGTCGCCGATGACCAGCGGGATGCCGAGGCGCGTCTTCTCGTTGACGGTCTTGACGGCGCGGGGCAGGTCCTCCGGGCTGGTATGCAGGATGGAGCCGACGTGCTTGTTGACGATGAGGTCGTCAAGGTCGCCGCTGCGGGCGTCCAGCTGCATCATCTGGCCGACCTTCTCCTCGAGGGTCATGCGGGAGAGCAGGTCGGCGATGCGCTCGGAGGCGGGCAGGTCGGGATTCTTGTAGGGCAGGGTTGCTGCGGTATCGGCCATTGTGCTTTCGCTTTCTTCGATGAAATCGAACAACATGTTCTTTAACTACCGATTGGTAGTTTAGCACGACCGCACTGATGGACACGCCATGCGGACGCAACGCCCGCACAACACATGGCGCGTGTTATCGGATCAGCGATACCCGTCCCACAAGGGCGAAGGGAAGATCATCGGCTCCAGCTCGGCCCATTCCTCGTTCAAATCGATGGCGGGCTCGCGCAGCCATCGCAGCTGCACACCGTCCATGATCTCCAGGGCCTTGCGCACGGTGGGCCGGACGTCGTCGAACGAATCGAACGTGGCCGGGATGCGCCAGTCGAAGCCGGAGTAGTACCGCCAGACCGATTCCTGTCGGGTGGCGAACTCGTCGTGCAGCGGATGATCGGGGTTGAACGACTCGACCTGCAGGATGGAGAACAGCTGCACCAGCATGCGGCGGCGGGAGTTGTGCCGTACCAGGAACCGCAGGTAGGCGGGAAGACGCAGGTTGCCTTCCTCGGAGCCCGGTTCGCCCGAGGCCCGGAAGTCCTCCACGTTGCCGGTGGCGTTGTAGTTTTCGAGATACACCATGGCGAGCAGGTTGTCCTTGCTGCCGATGTACCGCAGCACGCCCTGCTTGGTGACGCCCACCGCATCCGCCACGTCCTGCACGGAGATGCCGTTGTATCCCCGCTCGGAAATGAGTCGCACCGCCGCGTCGAGGATCTCGCGCTTGCGTTCCTCGGGGGATTTGCGGATGCGTTTGGGCGTCGCCTGCTGTGTGGATTGTGTGGACATAGCTGCCCAGTGTATCCCGCCCCCTCCCAAAAAGAGGAGGCGGAAAGGCACCTACATCGCGCGCAGCAGCGGTTCGGCCACGGCCTGGATCACCGCGGACGGCATGTGCGAGTCGTCGAAGTCGTGGCGCGGGTGGTCGCTGGCTGTGCTTTCCAACGTATGCAGCGCGCCCAACGCCCCGGCCCCGCTCTCGCGGATGAGGCCGTAGGCCCGCTCCTTGGTGAGGTAGTCGATCTGCGCGTCGTACAGCACGCGGAAGGCGTCCTCGACGGCCGGATCGTCGGCGATGACAAGGTTCGCGGCGATCGCGAGTTCCGCGGCGACCGGTACGTCGGGCACCGTCACCGTGAGGCTCAGCGTGTCCGCATCGTACGAGACCTGCGCCTCGACCGGCTCGCCGTTCACCGTGACGGTCGGTCCGGCAACGGCCAGATCAGCCGGGGCCACACCACGGAAGGTGACGGTCCAAGTGCGACGCTCGGGCACGGCCGTACGGTTGCCGTCAGCCGGCGCGATGACAAATCGAGATTCGCCGGACCCACCTTCGCCGGCCGCTCCCCTGCCCCACGCGAGGTTCATGGCCGTGACGGCCAGGGCCGATTCGTCCGGACGGGCCTGGTTGGTGCCTTCGTCCTCCTTCAATGCGAACGTGCCGGAGGCGCCAGGGAAGACGAGCACGTCGAGGTGTGCGGGGTTGTCCACGGAGTTCTCGCGGCCGTTGAGCCCATCCAGCACCTGCAGCGGTACGATGCCGCCGGCCTTGGCGAACACGGGCATGCCGTCGAGCCCGCGCCACACCTCGAACTTGCGGCCCGCGGCCGGGCGGGATTCGTAGCGGCGTCCGGTGAAGAAGTCGAACCAGGTGCCCTGCGGCAGCCAGACGTCGGCCTTGGCCAGCTGCACGTCACGGTCGGCGGGGGTCACGATCGGGGCCACGACGAGTTCGGTGCCGAAGCGGAACTCCTGCTCCACGCCGTAGGCGTTCGCATTCTCCGGCGACTGCCAGTACATCGGCTCGACCAGCGGTCGGCCTTCGGTGGCGGCGCGCCAGTTCATGGCGTACAGGTACGGCAGGAGCATGTGGCGCAGTCGCAGCGCCTTGTCCATGGCGGCGCGCGTCTCGGCGTGGAAGTTCCACGGCTCCTTGCCGTTGAACGGCGAATCGGTGGAATGCAGACGGTTGATCGGGCTGAACGTGCCGAGCTGGTACCAGCGGGCCTCCAGCTCCTCGTCACGGTAGCCGAACATGTGGCCGCCGATGTCATGACTCCACCAGCCGTAGCCGATGTTGGAGGCGGTGGAGGTGAAGTAGGGCTGGAATTTCAGCGATTCCCACGTGACCACGGTATCTCCGGAGAAGCCGACCGGGTAGCGGTGCGAGCCGGGGCCGGCGTAGCGGGAGAAGGTGAGCGGCCAGCGCCCCTCGCGGCCGGAGTCGAGGTAGTGCATGTGGTTGAGCATCCACAGCGGGTCGAGGCCCTTCTGCCGGGTCACGCCGCCCTGCTGCCAGTCGAGCCACCAGAAGTCGGTGCCCATGGCCTCGAGGTCATGGTGGAGGCAGAAGTAGGCGTCCATGAAACGAGGGCTGGTCAGATCGAATTCCACCGGCTCGCCGCTCTTCGGGTCGATGCCCATGACCTCGGCCACCGCATCGTAGCCATCCTCGAAGGCGCGGATGCCGTCTCGCGGATGGACGTTGAGCGTGGTTTTGAGGCCGTGCTCGTGCAGGATGCGCTGGAAGCGTTCGGGGTCAGGGAAGAACTTGCGGTTCCACGTGTATCCGGTCCAGCCGGAGCCGTATTTGGGATCCACGTCGTCCACGAGGTGCCAGTCCATGTCGATGACGGCGGTGGTGAACGGCAGACCTTCCTGCTCGAAGCGGTCCACGAGCTTCAGGTATTCGTCTTCGGTGTAGCGGTGGTAGCGGCTCCACCAGTTGCCCAGGGCGAAGCGCGGCAGCAGCGGGGTCGGGCCGGTGAGGCGGTAGAAGTCCTGCACGGCCTCGATGAAGCGGTGGCCGTAGCCGAAGAAGTAGAGGTCCGTGCCATCGTTGTCACGCGGGACGACCCAGGTGCCGAACGGGTTGGCCTCGCCCCTGACCTCGGCGGCTTCGGTGCCGTCCACGATGGCGTTCGAGACGGAGTCGTCGATGACGGCCCAGCCGTCGTGGGAGATCACGCCGAGGCCCAGTTCCGTCTCGCCGTTCACCTCGTCCAGCGTGCGGGCGGTGCCCCTGAGATTGCCACGCTGCACGTCGCCGTAATGCCAGGTGTTCATCTGGGAATTGGACACGCCCTTGACCACGATGCTCAGGCCTTCCTTGCTGAAGGGCTGCATGTCGTAGGTCAGGCGCAGGGCCGGGGTGTCCACGATGAGCAGGCCGTCACGGACGGTCTGGGTGAAGTGCGGGGTGTCGCCGGCGAAGTCGCGGTCCACGACCATCTGCGTGGCATGGTCCTCGAACACGCCGCTTTCCTGCCATTCGAGGCGGATGAGCGATTCGGTGAGGATGCCGATGCGCCAGCGGTCGCCCTGGATCACCGACTCCGGGTTCATGCCGGGGTTGGTCTTCAGTTTCGGGAAGGTCATGCCGTGCTCCTTTGCGTGGGTGCTGCCTGCTGTTCATGACAACGATATCATCAGCGACCGCCCAACTCACCGGGCAAGGGCGTCCCTCGCCTCCGTCAAGCCCGGCGACACCCTCTGCACCGCGGCATAAAGGGCTTCTCAACGCAAAAGGCTCCCCTCCCGATGATGGGAGGGGAGCCGATCACAACGCAATCAGTCGATGCCGGTCACCCAATCGGCGTCAGTTGATCACAGGATTGCTCAGTCGAGCACGAAGGTGTTGAAGGAGCGCGGGGCGAGCGTGACCTTGAGGCCGCGGGAGGCGTCGGACGGGTCGGCGAACTCGAACGGGCGCTCGGTCTCGAGGGCGTTCTGGGCCACGACCACGATGGTGCCGTCCGGGTTGCGGAAGGCGATGGCCATGGAGTTGAAGTGGCCGGTGGTGCCGAGCAGCACCGCGCCCGGACGTACGTACTTGGAGAAGTGGCGCATCACGTAGTATTCGGGGTTGCGGCGCACCTCGTGCGTGTCGGCGGTGATGGTGAACAGGGAGTTCTGCCACCAGCCCCAGGTGGAATCCTGGTCGTCCAGGATCATGTTCCAGTAGGTGTAGGCGGTGGCGCCGTTGCGGAAGTAGTGGTTGATGAGGTGGAACACGTACTCCGCGTACTCCCAGGTGTTCTGGCCGTCGCCGCACTCGGATTCGGACTGGATGAGCTCGATCTCCGGCCACGATTCGTGGGTGCGGGCGATGCAGTTCTGGCCGGCCCACTGGTAGGCGATGCCCTTGATGTAGTGGCGGGCGCCGTCGTCGAAGAGGATGTTGTCCACGAAGCGGTTGTAGTTGTTGAGGGCCATGCCGTAGCCGCCGCCGGTCCACTTCATGTCCTCCGGGCCGTTGAGGGTGCCAAGCCAGATGTCGGTGTCGAGGCCAGCCTCGTCGAAGGAGGGGCCCAGGTAGTCACGGATGAAGACCTTCAGGGCTTCGGCGTCCCACAGGGCGCTCGGGAACTTCTGGTCGGCGAACACCTCGTTCTGCACGTGCAGCTGGTTCACGGTGATGCCGTGCTCGGCGTAGGCCTGAACGTACTTGACCAGGTACTTGGCGTAGGCCTTGAGGTTCTCGGGGGTCTGGATGAGACGGCCGTAGTTGTAGGCCTTCGGGCGCTTCATCCAGGTCGGCGGGGACCACGGGCTGGAGAACAGGCGCATGTCCGGCTGCCACTCCTGGGCGCGGTGGATGTACGGGATCAGGGTCTCCTCGTCTCGTTCGACGGAGAAGTGCTCCATGTCGTAGTCGCCTTCGACCTCGTCGTAGCTGTACCAGTGGTCGGCGAAGTCGTTGGCGGCCACGGGGGCACGGTTGAACGTGAAGTTCATCTCCTCGGGGTCGAACAGCTCCTTGATGATCTGGTCGCGTTCGGCCTCGGTGACGGTCTGCAGCGGCAGCCAGCCGAGTTCGTTGAAGCAGCCGCCGAAACCGCGCAGCGCCTGGTATTCATTACCGTCGAGGGCCAGGTCCGGGGCCGCGGTGGCGCCGGTGGCGGCGACTTCGGCCGAACGGTCAACAAGCTTGGCGTCCGGGGTGGTGGCGATCCATGTGGTCATGATGGATTTCCTTTCTTTCGGTGATGGTTGCGCGATCCCGCGGGCGGGATGCGCGGCTCTTCGTTGAGTTATGCTTTTTCGCTGTCAGTCGACTTCTTTATCTAACAGCTACTAGATAAAGTATAGCGCAATCAAAGCAAGGGAAATATCGGCGTGTCTACATCTTTTCTAGCAATGGGACTATAGCTATCTATATATCAGTAGTTAACGGATAACCATCTGTGTCACATACCTGCATCTATGCAGATGGCCTCCCTAAGAAAAGGGAGGCCATCCATGCTGCTTACTCAGGCAACCGACTGCGGCAATATGTCACGCAAGAGCCACACGCAAGGTATTGACGGATGCAGCAGCCAAGCGAACTGTGATTTCGCCGGTCGAACCAGATGCACCGCCAGCGTGAACCGCAACACGCTCATCGATGTCGACATCATGCGCGCGAATCAGGTCCGGCTGATCAACGGTGTTGCAATCATGCGGGTCGGAGGACGCGAGCTCGCGCATCTGCTCCACGCGCGCACCGGCTGGCAACACCAAGGTGATTGCAGCCGCATCGTTCATATGCGCATTGGTCAGGTTGATCAGCAGTTCGCCACCGTCCGCCGACTTGGATGCGAACACATACACATCCTTATCATCGGCATCAGCTCGCGGCACATCAAGCGCCACCGCGCCACGATGCCGCTGGTACATCATGAACACGTCGTAGTTCGGCGTGAGGATGGTGGCATCACCATCGGTGAGAATCAGCGAATTGAGCACATTAATGGTCTGCGCATTGCAGGCCATGGAGACCTTGTCGCAGTTGCGCTGCAGCAGATCAAGGGTAAGCGCGGTGGTGACGGCATCGCGCATAGTCACCTGCTGCTTCAGCGCCGGACGCGCGTAGAACGCAGTCTTGTGCCAGTTGCCCCATTCGCCGATGATGAGATCCACATGCGTCAGCTTGGTGTCCATCGCTACTTCCGGCTCGTCGATCAGCGCAAGTCCGTCGTTGATGAGACGCCATTGGTCTTGCAGAATATCCTCAAGTTCCAGGCATCCGGCGATCACCTTGTTCCAGCCGGCTTCGTCGAACTCGGTGGGCGTATCCGCGTCGTTCTCCACATTCCAGTTGTAGAAATGCAAATCGTAACCATTGATATGCGGCTGACGATATTCGGCAAGGCCGCGGAAGAAGTCCTGAGTCCATTTGACTCGTTCGCGCGGTTTATTACCGTCGGGCCCGCAGGCGATAGCATACATCGGCGAGGGAGCGAACACGTCCGTGGTGAATGAAGGCATGGCGGAGGCGAAGCGTCGGTATTCATCGAGGTAAGTGGACGGGGTCATCATGCCACCGCCTGCCCAGACTTCGTTGCCGATGCCCCAGTATTTGACGCCATAGGGGGCTTCGTGACCATTAGCGGCGCGTTCACGGGCCAGGTCGGTGGGCTGCTCGCGGTTGCAGTACTCCATCCAATCCTTCATCTCGGCCACGGTGCCGGACAGCATATTGATGTTGATCCACGGTTCGGCACCGATCAGCTCGCACAGGCGCAGGAATTCGTCGGTGCCGAATGCATGGTCGTCCAGCTCGTAGGTGGCGAAGTTCTCGTTGAACGTGGTTGTGCGGTGTTCGCGCGGGCCGATGCCGTCGCGCCAGTGGTAGGTGTCGGCATAGCAACCGCCGGGCCAGCGAATTACCGGCGGCTTCAACGCGCGCAGGGCGTCAAGCGTGGCTTTACGGTAGCCGTGCTCGTTCTCGATGGCGGAGCCCTCCCCCACCCACAGGCCTCCATCGATGCATTCGCCGAGGAATTCAATGAACTGACCGTGCAACTTGGGATCGATGCTACCGATTTCCTGATTCGGATTGATGGTAACGGTCATGAGTATTACTTCACCTTCTTGATCAGCATGATGAACACGCAGCCTACCACCGCGAGCGCGATGGCGGTCGGGAACACCAGCGCATAGGACTTGGTGGCCACCACGATCGAGGAGGTTACAATCGGGCCGACCATCTGCCCCAGGGTGGTGGCGATGTTCAGAATACCCAGATCCTTGCCGGCTTCCTCCTCATTCGGCAGCACGTCCACGTTCAGGGCCTGGTCGACGGAGCCGTACATGCCGTAGCCGAAGCCGCCGATGGCGGAGAAGAGAATCATGCCCATGGCGTTGTGCAGCAACCATGGCATGGCGTAACCCACGGCGAGCAGCAGGCTGGCTGCGACGACCGGAACCTTGCGGCGACCGATCTTATCGGAGATGGGACCCGCGGAAAGGGCGGAGACCAGGGAGACGACCATCAGTACCAGGCTCATGATGGACAAGGTGGAGCCGGCGGACTTGTCATCAAGGCCGATGAAATCCTGCAGAATATAGAGCTGGTAGTTGAGGATCATGTAGTAGCTGAACAGCAGCAGGGAACGGCCCACGAACGCCAGCCAGAAGTCACGGGCACCCTTGACCGGGGGCTTGAAGCTTACGAGGATGCTCTTGAAATCGGCCTTCTGCTTGGGCATATCCTTGCTGGAGGCTTCACGCGGCCAGAAAATGACGGTCAGAATGCCGGACAGTGCCATCACAACGCCGGAGACCACAAAGCCGGGCATCATCATGGTGATGAACTGGGCGCCGACGATCTGGCCCAGGGCGGAGCCGAACAATGTACCGGCGGAGATGAAGGCAGACATGGTGCCGCGCAGGCCTTCCGGCACACGGTCGGACAGTGAGGCGACTACCGGGGCGATCATCATGTTGAGGCCCACCATGGCCAGGCAGTAGCTTACGCCGATGCTCACACCGTCCGGCAGGAAGCCGATGAGGAACAGCGTCACACCGGCAAGAATGCCGCCGGCCGCGATCCACGGGGTACGGCGACCGAAGATGGAGCGGGTGCGGTCGGACATATTGCCAACCACCAGGTTGGAAATCAGGGATGCGAGTGCGGTAGCGGAGTTCAGCACGCCGAAGATCGCGTCCTTGGAGTCCGGAGCGATGATGGACAGGCGCTGCGGCAGCAACACGGCGGCCACAACCTGGAGGGCCAGCATCCAGCAGAATGAGAAGATGAAGAAGGCTATGCAGAAGCGGGTCTTATCCATTTTGGACAGTGAACCGGAGGCCTGAGCGGGCTGAACAGCAGCCACAGTGCTTTCCTGAGACATGGAATCTCCTTGCAATCATTGGTTCTTACCCAATCCCGACCGACCTTCATTGGCGCGGGGCGATTGGTTTATCGGCATGCCGCTTAGGCTTGCCACGCCCACTATCTTATATCTTTAAGATAAGAGATAGTTCCGGCGTGTCGCAAAACATGCGCTTATGTATCGATAGCCGCCGGCAGGCAATCGGCGGTGGTACCCTCAGGAAGGCAACAGAAGGGAATACGTACCACATGGCTTCGAGCACCAATCCTCTTCGCAGACGAATCAGGCTGACTCCACAACAGCGCCGCGAGCAAATCGCCCAAGCGGCGGTCAGACTTATCGTGCAATACGGCTCATACGGGTTCCCCATGCAGCTTTTGGCTGATGCCGTCGGCATGAGTGTACCGGGATTGAACCATTACGTAGCCAGCCGCGAGGAAGTGCTCGCTCTTGTCATCAAAACTTTCTACGATGCGCAAACCGGCTCTTACGCGCCGATACCAAAAGCCGAAGATGCATCCATCACCAATGCCGATGACGGAGCCGACAGTGGTCCCACACACTCCAAATCCATCAGCATGCCGACGTACCTGCGCGAACTGGTGGCCAGCAATGCCGAACGTCCGCAAATGGTGGCGCTGTTCATGCAATTGGCGGTGGAAGCATCCGACCCGCAGCATCCGGCGCACGACTTCTATCGCGACCGTCATGCCACGATTTTGAAGATGATGATGGCGGTCGACTGGAACCTGCCCGAGCAATATCGCACGCCGGAAATGCTGCATGACCTCATCGTCACCGTGTTCTTCGCCATGGATGGCGTGCAGGTGCAGTCCATGACCAACCCGAACGAATCCATGGTCGAACTCTGGGCCCGTGCCGAGCGAATCCTATTCCCCTCCCCTATCTGGGATGGGTACCGCTGAGTCTGACCGATTTCAGCTTCCAGCGCATAATACGACCGGTAACATATCCGCTTCGCCGCATGCAAAAGCCCGTGATGCGATGACAGGGCACTATACTCCCCACCATCGCATCACGGGCTTGCTCAGTTATCGGGTCGCTCAGCCGGCGATGACGGCGAGGTTCCAGCGCGGAATCGTCAGCTCGTCGCCGACAGCGACCGGCATGCCGGGGCGCACGGCGAGCGATGCGGACACGGCCTCGTCGATCAGGCCGTCGGCGCCCACGACCTGCGGGGCCACGACCACGGAACCGGCCACGGGGCTGGCGAACGAGACCGCATCGGCCGAGTAGTTGAGCAGGTAGGTCACGGTTTCGCCGGCCTGGTTCACGCCCTGACGCACCACGATCTTGCCCGCGAGCGCCAATCCAGCCGGTTCGATGCCGGCGTGGGCCACGGCCTCGCGCATCACGGCCTTCATGGTATCGGCGTCGAGCAGGGTGCCGATCCATTCGGCGCTGCCCTTGCCGAATCCATGACGGGTCACGGCCGCGTAGGACTCCCAGGCGTAGTGGCCGTAGCGGGCAAGCACTTCGGTGCCGGCGGCCGTATCCGCCTTGAGCAGCTCGATGAGCGCCTCGGCCGGGGCCTCGGGTGTACCGGCGAGCGCGGCGTCGTCCGCGAAGACCACCGGCACGCGGCCCTTCGGACGGGTGAACTGGTTGTAGGTCAGGCCGAACACGTCCGTGAGTCCGTGCGGCGCACGGTCGTGCCAGACGGTCACCTCGTCGTCCGTGACGAACGAACGCATCGTGGAGACCAGGTGTCCGCCGCCGGCCACGAAGCCGCGCAGGCGTGCGATGGTCTCCTCCGGCGTGCAGTAGAGCGCCGGGGTGACGATCATGGCGTACTGGGCGAGGCGCTCGGTGGGCGCGTCCACGGGCAAGAAGTCGCATTCCACGTTGAGCTGGAAGAGCGCGTCGTACACGCGACGCACGATGTCGTTGTAGTTGACGCCCGTACCGTCCGGGAAGCCGGTCTCCACGCGGAACCATTCGAGCGCGGACAGGGCCTCGTTGGAGACCATGATGGCCACCTTGTTGCTCTTCTTCAGGTGGATCAGGCGCTCGCCCACGGCCGGGTCGGCCACCTCGCGGCCGAACACGCCGGCCTCCTCGTAGGTGGGGTTCGGCTCCATGTCGTGGCTCAGGAGGCCCTTCCAGTAGGTCTCGAAGGAGTTGTGGATGGAGTGCCAGTGCCAGTACTCCACCATGTCCGCGCCGGAGGCCAGGTGCGAGTAGGCCTGCAGGCGCAGCTGGCCGGGGAACGGCACCCAACCGTGCTGGCCCTGCGCCTCGGTTTCGAGCACCAGGTAGTTGGCGCCGTTCTTGGTGGAGCGGGTCATGTCACCGCCGAACGCGATCTCGGTGCCGGTCAGCTCGTCCTCGGTGGGGTGGTAGATGTCCACGCCGGTGATGTCCACGGCGGCCGAGGCCTTGAAGTGGTCGACGGCCGGCTGCACGCCGTAGGAGTAGCCGCGCCATTCGAAGTCGAAGTTCTGGGTGACGAACTGGTCGTCTCGGGCGTACTCACGCACGATGTCCGCCTGCCAGGCGAGGAATTCGGCCACTTGGGCGCGGCGGAAGCGGTCGAATTCGCCGCGCAGCGACTGGTTGATGGTGTTGGTCACGTCCGGGAAGTCCTCCCAGGCGTCCACGCGGTTGGACCAGTAGTCGAGGCCGAAGTGGGCGTTGAGCTGGTCGAGGTCGTCGTTGAACTTGCCGCGCAGGTACTTGACGAACAGCGCCTGCATGTCCGGGCTCACGGAATCGTAGTACTTGGTCTCGTTGTCCACCTGATAGCCGATGACGGCCGGGTGGTTCGCCACGTGCCTGATGAGCTCGCGGATCACGCGCTCACCGTAGTAGCGGTAAGCGGGGTTGACGATGTCCATGATCTGGCGCGGGCCATACTTGCCGGGACCGTTCGGGGTCACGGCGAGCACGTCCGGGTGCATGCGCACGAGCCAGGCGGGCACGGCGTAGGTGGGCGTGCCCACGATGACGCTGATGCCGTGGCGCTGCGCGGCGTCCAGCGCGCGGTCCACGTGGCTGAAGTCGAAGACGCCCGGTTGCGGCTCGCAGGTGCTCCAGGTCGATTCGGCGATGCGGATCACGTTGATGCCGGCCGCGTCCATCATCTTCATGTCGGTTTCGATGCGGTCCTCGCCCGCAGGCATGTATTCGTCGTAGTAGGCTGCACCGAACAGGATGCGGTCCACGCTGTGCTTGCTCATGGTCAGGTCACTCTCCCTGTGTCGTCATGTTTCGTATTGGTTCGATTGGTCGATTGATGAGGCGATTGATTCCGGATACGGCAACGGCCGGTCCACCGGGGTGATTCGAGGGGACCGGCCGCGGCCGTGGGGTTTCGCGATTATCGCGCGGAGGCTTACTTGACGCCCTTGATCATCATGATGAACACGCAGCCGAGCAGCGCGAACACGATGGAGATCGGGAAGGCGGCGGCGTAGCCGAGGGTCATGGTGATCACGGACATGAGCACCGGGCCGAGCATCTGGCCGAGGGTGGTGGCGAGGTTCAGGACGCCGAGGTCCTTGCCGGCCTCCTCCTTGTTGGGCAGCACGTCCACGTTCAGGGCCTGATCCACGGAGGAGTAGACGCCGTAGCCGAGGCCGGCGATGCCGGCGTACAGGAACATGCCCAGGGTGGTCGGCATGATCCACGGCATGGCCATGCCGATGGCGAACAGCACAGAGGCTGCGACGACCGGGATCTTGCGGCGGCCGATGAGGTCGGAGATCGGGCCGGCGACCACGGAGCCGCCGAGGGAGACGACCATGGTAATCACGGACATGGTGGCCATGGCGGCGCCTGCGGCGGTGTCGTCCAGGCCGATGTACTTCTGGAAGATGAGCAGCTGGTAGACGGTGATCATCTGGTAGCTCAGCAGCATGCAGATACGGCCGGCGAACGCCTTGTAGAAGTCATGGGCGGTGGAGAACTTCGGCGGGATGAAGCTGCGCAGCACGTCGGAGGCCTTGCCCTCGTCCTTGGGCAGGAAGTCGGCGGAGGATTCCTTCGGCACGATGATCACGGCCACGATGCCGCCGAGGAACATGAGCACGCCGGCGAGGATGAAGCCCGGGAACGGCTTGAGGATGAAGGCGGAGCCAATGAGGGTGCCGATCGGGGCGCCGCAGGTCTGGCCGGCGCCGAAGAAGGCGGACATGGTGCCGCGCACGTTCATCGGGATACGGTCGGAGATCATGGCCACCAGCGGGGCGATCATGGCGTTCAGGCCGAACATGCACAGGCAGTAGATGATGGTGATGGCCACCGGGTTCGTGACCATGCCGGTCAGGAACAGGGTGACGCCGCCAAGGATGGCGCCGAGCACGATGAACGGGGTGCGGCGGCCCCACTTGGAGCGGGAGCGGTCGGACAGGGTGCCGAACAGCAGGTTGGAGACCAGGGAGGCCACGGCGGTGCAGGCGTTGATCACACCGGTCAGGCCTTCGACGTCCGGGCCGAAGATGGACTGGAGGTGCTTGGTGAGCAGCACGGCGGAGACGATGGCCAGGCCGCTCATCCACAGCAGGCCGAAGACCAGGAAGCCGGCGCCGAAGCGGATCAGCGTGACCTTGTCCATCTGCTTGCCGGTTTCGGGGGACAGCGACGGATCCTTGTCCGCCGCGGCGATGTTCGCATTGAAGGCCGCCAGACGCTCGTCTGCGGGGATTGCGGTTGAAGCACTCATCCTTGACCTCGTGTTTCCTATTCTTCTGTGTCTGCTTTGACAGGTATCTAACACCCGTTAGATACCTAGAAGAATAGCGCCGTCGCCGCAGGTTTGTCAAATCATTACTGAGTGCCTATTAGATAACAGAAAACGTTGATTTTCCAACACTTTTGCTGTCATCGCGACACGCGGGAAGGTTGGTAACTATCAACGATTCTGCAAGTGGTTGTCGAATCGCACCCAATACCGACGCCGCACGCCAGCACCATAGCGCCACCGGCACCCCGCCATCGCACCACCGGCGATCATCGACGGCGTCAGCGGTAGTTGTCCCACAACGGCGAGGGGAAGATGACTCGCTCGAACGCCAGCCATTCGTCGTACAGATCCACCGGGGGCTGGCGCATCCAGCGCAGCTGCGCGCCGTCCATCGCCTCGATGCACATGCGCACCACGAGCCCCATCGAGTTCTCCCACGAGCCCATCTCCGGCGGGATTACCCACGGGTAGCGGCAATAGTGGTCCCATACCGCGGCCGGGCGGTTCTCGAAGTAGTCGTAGAGCGGGTGTTCGGGGCTGAACGCCTCGGCCTCGAGGCTCATGTACAGCCGCACCAGCTCGCGGCGCTGCGCGTTGTAGCGCACCAGATAGCGCAGGTAGGCGGGGAACAGCAGTCGGTCGGGGTCGCTGCCGGGCAGGCCCGAGGCCATGAAATCGTCCGGGGTGCCGTAGACGTCGTAGTTGTCGGTGATGAGCATCGACAACAGGCCTTCCTTGTTGCCGATGTAGTGCAGCAGGCCCGGCTGGCTCATGCCCACCGCGTCCGCCACATCCTTGAGCGACGTACCGTAGTAGCCCTTCTCCCCCACCAGGCGAACCGCCGCCTGCGCGATTTCGGCGCGACGTTCCTCGGGGCTCTTGCGCACGCGCTTGGTCTTTGTCGTCGTTGTCATAAGGACAGTATATCGAATAACCATTCGATATACTGCATCAACGACGATAAACAAGGCCTGCTTCTCCCTGAATATAAGAAGAAGCAGGCCTTATTTAACGCGAACGATCGCGGCGACCGCGGCGTTTACAGCCGCACGAGCTCGCCGCCGTCGGCCGCGCGCTTGACGGCGTTCAGCACCTCCAGCGTCTTGATCGCGTCCTCGGGGGTGACCAGCGGCGCCTCCTCGCCACGGATCACACGCTCGAAGTGCCTGAGCTGCAAGCGATGCGGCAGCCCCTCACGCACGCCCTGCACCTCGCAGGTGAACGGTTTGGTCCAATCGCTCACGCCGCCCACGTGCGAGAACAGGTGCAGTCGCGGCAGCGACAGCGAGGCCTTGGTGCCCATGATGTAGTAGGCGTCCGTGTCGTACGGCGCGAAGAACGGGTTCTCGCGCGCGGTGGACTCCCAGTTCCACGGGCTGGCCGCGGAGTCGGACAGGGTGATGGTGCCGAGCGTGCCGTTCTCGAAGCGCACGGTGGCCACGGCGGAATCCTCCACTTCGAAGCCGCGTGCGGCGTTGGCGCTCATGCCCTGGATCTCCACCGGCTCACCGATGAGGTAGCGCATGAGATCCACGTCATGCACCATGTTCACGAGGATCGGGCCGGCGCCCTTCTGCCTGCGCCACGGGATGTCGTAGTAGGTGTCCGGCTTGTACAGGTTGTACAGCACGGCCACGGTGACGATGCGGCCCAGCGCCCCGGATTCGATGATCTCCTTGGCGCGGCGCACCTTGGGGTTGTGGCGGCGGTGCTGGCCCACGAGCACCGGCACGCCGGAGGCGCGGGCTTCGGCGGCGAAGGCGCGTGCGTCGTCCAGGTCGTCGCTGATGGGCTTCTCCACCAAGGTGGGGATGCCTCGGGCCACGGTTTCGCGGGCCATCGGCACGTGCAGGTGATTCGGCGAGGCGATGACCACGCCGTCGAGCGCGGTGCAGTCCAGCATCTCCTTATAGTCGGCGAACCAGGGCACACCGGCGTTCTTGGCCACCTGTTCGGTGTCGGGCACGGGGTCGGCGATGGCCACGAGCCGGGCGTCCGGATCGTCCTGGATGTAGCGGATGTGGTCGCGGCCCATGGCGCCGGCGCCGATGACGGCCAGTCGAAGTTGTTCGGTCATAATGTGTTCCTTCTTTGCCTGTTTGTATCGATTCGTCTTAATCCGACTCCGCAACTACCCCTCAGTCACCTTCGGCGACAGTTCCTCTGGCAAAGGGAGCCGAAGGTAAAGGTGGTAGGGATTGGTTACTTGCGCGGCGGCATCATCGTTCCGGCCTTCCTGACGCGGGCGGCGAGCAGCAGCACGATCACCAGTCCCAGCAGCGTGATGCCGGCGGCCGCGTAGAAGGCCATGCGATAGCCATAGGTCTCGGAATGCAGGCCGGTGGCGAGCCTCGGGCCGATCCATGCGCCCAGCGCGTAGCCGAGGAACATGATGCCGTAGTTGACGCCGAGGTGCTTGGTGCCGAAGGTCTCGCCGGTCAGCGGCGGGTAGATGACCAGCAGGGCGCCGAACGCGAATCCGAGCACGATCACACACACCACGAAGAACGCCGCGTTGTACGCGAAGGACATGGCCACCATGGCCAGCGCCGTGACCACCAGCATGATGGACAGGCACTTGAACGCGCCGAACTTGTCGTAGAGCGCGCCGAAAGTCAGTCGGCCCAGGAAGTTGGAGATGGTGGAGATGGACACGGCCATCGCACCGAACGCGGCGGCGGTCATGGTGCCCACCGCACCCACGTGCTCCTGGGAGATGGAGGAGACGGCGCCCACGAGCATCGTGCCGGAAGATGCAGCCATCGCATACACGGCAAGCAGCACGTAGAAGCGCGGGGAGGCGAGCATGGCCTTGAAGTCGAAGCTGCCGTCGTCATCGGAGACGGCGGACGCACCGGACGCGCCGGACGCCGTCGCGGCGGCGGGCTTGTCGGCAACGGGCGGGTTCCAGCCCTTCGGACGGTAGTCGGCGGGCGCGGGCTGCACGAATAGCGAGCCCAGCGTGATCGTCACCCAGAAGGTCACGCCGAGGATCCGCAGCGCATTGGACACACCGAATGCGCTGGACAGTGCGTTGGCCACGGGCGCGAGCGTGGCCGGGCCGATCGCGGCGGCGGCCAGCAGGATGCCGCTCGCCTTGCCTCGGATGTCCGGGAACCAGCGTTGCGCGGTGGTGAGGGCCGGGTTGTAGACCAGGCCGTTGCCCACGGCGGCGATGAGGCCGTGGCAGATGTACAGCATGGGCAGGCTGTCCGCCATGCCGGTCAGGAACCAGCCCAAACCGAACACGAAGCCGCCCACGAGCATCACCGTGCGCGGGCCGAACTTGTCGGAGATGCGGCCGGAGAAGATGCCGGTGACGGCCATGACGGTCTGGAAGATGGAGTAGGACAGGCTCACTTCGGCCGGGGTCCAGCCGTGCTGTTCGGACAGCGGGTTGAGGAACACGCTGAACAGGGCGATCGAGGCCACGAAGAACATGACCACGAATGCGGCGGAGAGGACGCCGTAACGGTTCGGTTCGTGCTTGGCGCTCATGCCCGGGCTCCTTCCGCGCTGGTCTCCGGCTCGTCGTCCGGGTTGATTTCCGGTCCACCTTCCGGCAGTAGGCCGCGCTGTTTGAGTGAATTGATAGCAAACTGGCGGCGGCCACCCGGTTTGGGCGTCAGGTCGCCCATCATGAGGTGGAAGCCGCCGTCCACGCTCACCTCGTCGCCGTTGACGAAGTCGGATCGCTTGGAGGCCAGGAAGGCCACGGCGTTGGCGATGTCCTGCACCTCACCAATGCGGCGGGAGGCGATGAGCCGTTCGCGTTCCTCGGTCACCTTCGGATCGGCGTAGAAGGAGGCGCTCATCGGGGTCTTCACGAAGCACGGGCACACGCAGTTGGAGCGGATGCCGAACGGACCCCATTCGGCGGCGATCATCTTGGAGAGCATGCCGAGTCCGGCCTTGGCGCACGAGTAGGCGCCGGAGAAGGTCTCGGGCGAGTGGGAGGCCACGGTGGAGATGTGTACGATGCGACCGGCCCGGTGTTCCAGCATCACCTTGCCGAATGCTTGGGAGAGGATGAACGCGCCGGTCAGGTTCACGTTGATGACGTCCTTCCAGTCGGACAGCGGCAGGTCCTCCAGCGGGGCGAAGCGCAGGATGCCGACCGTGTTGACGAGCACGTCCACCGTGCCGAACTCGGCGACGATCCTGTTCTTGACGATCTCCACGTCGTCCGCATCCGAGACGTCGCAGCCGTAGCCGCGCGCCTCGACGCCGTATTCGGCGGCCAGCTGCGCCGCATATGCCGCGGTGTGTTCCTCGCTGATATCCACCAGTGCGAGCCTGGCTCCGGCGTGGGCCAGTTCCGCGGCGATGGCGGTGCCCATGCCGCCCACCGCGCCGGTGACCACGCATACGTCGCCGGCCAGGCCCAGCCAACCGTTGTCCTTGTGCCCGTCGACCATGACGAACCTCCTGTTTTCTTGGTCCGGCGCGCGCCCATGCGTGCCGTTGTTCACAGCCATGGTCCGCCCGGCTCGACAGCCCACCCACTTGGCTCCCCTTGTCAGGGGAGCTGGCGCCAAAGGCGACTGAGGGGTAGTCAATTCCGGTTTGACCAAGCTTTGTTCATTTGTTCCATCTCGCCCGTCTCGGGCGCGACAGCTGCGATGCTAGACTTTGCCCCGAGGGTAAGGTCAAATCGGCGCAATGGCCCGCCGACCGCCGAAACGATGGACGAAGGAGTGCCGTCAATGAGCGATGACGACGAGTTGCTGACCATCGGAGAAGTGGCCAAACTGGACGGCACGAGCGCCAAGGCGCTGCGTTACTACGATGCGCACGGCATCCTCACGCCGTTCGAAACCGATCCGCGCACCGGATACCGCTACTACTCCCCCGACCAGATGCTGGAGATGGACGTGATTCGTCTGTGTCTGGACGCCGGCGTGCCGTTGCAATCGTTGGAGTCGTTCCGCGGCGAGGATGGTTCGCTTGATTGGCGGGCGTTGATGGAGACCGGCCGCGACCGCGTGGCCCGCGAGGCCGCCCGTCTGCGCACGTTGGAAACGAGCCTCGATGATTATCTGGGTGAGGTGACGCGCAAGGCCCGCACTCCCGAGGATGGCGTGGTGTGTTCCGACCTGCCGCCCACATGGATGGTGGGCAAGCCATGGCCATATTACGGAGGCCCGTTCATGCTGAAGCCGTACCTGCGGGCGATGACCGCGCTGCGCGCCGCCGTGCGCGAGGCCGGTTTGCCACGACTGCTTCGCCGCGGCATCATCGTCGATTGCCGCGAAGGCAAGGCCTATGCCTATCAGCAGTTCGAGGCGAGCGATACCGGACGTTCCGCCGACGGCCGCTCCCCCGACACGCCCGACACGCCCGACACGCCCGATGCACCCGTCACCGGAACCGCCGGCGCCACCGATACCGCGGATTTCGGCTTCGACCCGTCGCTGACCGTATTCCACCCGACCGGCGGCCCCGCGGAAGGCCGGGTTATCGAGCGGGAATCGCTGTCGGCTTGTTTCGACGAGGCGCTGGCGATGGTGGCCCGCAACGATCCGGCCGAATGGCCCCATGCCACGGTCTGCGAGATCTGGGGCAGCCACACCGCCGAAGGTTCGATTCGGGTGCGTTACACCCGCCACCGCTGCGATGCGGGCGTAGTCGGGCGCTAACCATGCGCATTAACCACCGGTTATATCTATCAGCCGTTAGCCAATACAAGCTGATTCAGCCACATCGTCCCGCACGCGCAACGTCTACGGACGCGATTCCCCTAAGACCGCAATTCCGCTGCGCCGAAGTCACCGGCGCGCAGAGGATCAAGCCGTCAAGACTTACTCCTGGAACACGTCCGGGTGGTTCGGGTCGCCGGGGATGTCCGCGAGCAGACCCTCGAGGCCCAGGAACTCCTTCCAGAAGTCGAGCGGCTGGCCGTACGGGGTGGCTTCGCGGCCGTGGGCCTGCAGGTTGGCCTTGGCCTCGTACACCTCGGACTCGGTGATGCCTTCGAAGTAGCTTTCCAGCCGGTCGCGGTTCTCGGGGATGTAGAACAGCGAGGAGACGATCTCCGTCAGTCGTTCCGCACGTTCGATGGGCAGCGAATCCCAGTGGCGCAGCTCGATGAAGTTCTTGAGGCGCACGTCGTTGAAGTGCGTGGAGATGATGTGGTTGATCTCGTACGGGTTAAGCTCGCGGTCCGGGTACACGTCGCCCGCGTTCTCGCGGAAGGCCGGGCGATGCAGTTCCTTCGGCGAGGCGCCGGAAGCCAACGCTTCGGGCGTGTGGGTCAGGTCGGCGAACATGAGCGGCGTGGAGAGCACGTCGATGGCATAGTCCTCCCAGCCGTAGCGCGGGTCGAACAGGCCGGGCAGCACGTTGGTGCGCTGGAAGTCGAGGAAGTCCCACATGCGCTGGCGCAGCAGCGGGTACGGGTTCGGCTGGCCCTCGAAGTACGGGGTGTTACGGAAGTAGTACGCCAGAATCGGGCCGATCACGGTGCCCAGACGCATCTTCTCGATGGCGTCGCGCTCGTCCACGAAGTCGATGCTGACCTGGGTGGACGCGGAGCAGCGCATCATACACGGGCCGAACTGGCCCACGCGACCGAGGTAATCGGTCATCGCATCGTAGCGGTCCTTGGGATTCACCGGCACATCGGCGAAGCTGGACTTGGGCTGATAACCGTAGTTGACGAAACGGAAGCCGAGCTCCTCCAGAATCGGGTCGGCCTCGCGACGGAACTTGGAATACAGCGTGATGAGATCGCTGGGCTTCCTGAGCACGCCGATCGAAGTCTCCACCTGACCGCCCGGCTCCAGCGAGACGGACACGCCAGGGCGCGCGAGACCCACCAGATGGCCGTTCTCCCAGTATTCCTTCTCCGGGTCATAGTAGGGGGCCAGGCGCTTGAGCAGCGTCTCAATGCCGTTGGGCTCGTAGTAGCTGACGGCCGTGTCGCTGCCGTTGTGCACGGGCAGGTGCTCGATCTCCACGCCGAAACCGCCGGTGCCACGCTGCGCGCGACCGTTCTCGAAGAACTTCAGCAGGCTCTCGACATGCTTCGGATTCGGCTTGGCCAGCAAATGGGCATAACTAATTCTCGGAGTAACCATAATCGGTATGGTATGCGAGCTGGGGCATTGCCGCGCCCGAACGCCCGCCAATCGGCTATACGAAAAACCGATAGCGGGCATGCGGTCTCGAGCCATTCCACCATGTGGCGATTCTTCCACCGTGTGGTCAGTCTTCCACCGTGTGGTTTCCCGGAATGGCTTCATTCCGCCAAAACGGCTTTATTCCAAGCATCCTTTACACCACACGGTGCGCAAACAACCACACGGTGCGGGAATGACCACACCGTGTGAATGGCAACGCTATGCCCTAGTCGGCGGAGGTGAAGCCCTGCGGCTCGCCGGCCTCCGCGAACTTGGCGTTGTGCGCCTTCTTCGCCGCCGCAATCATGAGCTTGATGCGGTTGAGCTGGTTGGCTTCAGAGGCACCCGGATCGTAGTCGATGGAGACGATGTTGGCCTCCGGGTGCAGGCGACGGATCTTGCCGAACATGCCGCGGCCGGTCACGTGGTTGGGCAGGCAGGCGAACGGCTGAGCGCAGATCACGTTCGGGCAGCCCTGTTCGATGAGCTCCAGAATCTCGGCCGTCAACAGCCAGCCCTCGCCGGCCTGCACGCCGATGGACGTGACTTCAGCGGCCTTCTTGACCAGTTCCGGCATCGGATCGTCCTGCTTGAACTTTCCGTGGGCGGTGGCGATGGCAGCCTTGATGGGCGCGTTGTACCGGTCGAGACCCCAGCGCATGAGCGCGTAGAGCGTCTGGTTGCCGCCCATGCCGAGGTTATGCTCGTTCCAATCCGTGATGTACGGACGGGTGGTCATGAACTCCATGATGCCGGGCACCACGGCCTCGCAATCCTGCGATTCGATGACGTCGACCACATGGTTGTTCGCGTCCGGCTGGTACTTGACGAGGATCTCGCCCACCACGCCGACACGCACCTTGCGCGGGGTGTCTTTCAGAGGCAGCGCGTCGAAGGACTTCACGATCTCCTTGGCGAGCGTGGCGTACGGCAGCCAGCCCTTCCTGAGCCATGGGGTCTTGGCCGCGGTCTTGGAGTAGCCGTGGTGCTCGATGGTCTCGCGCACGATGGTGTCCCACTGCTCGTACAGGTGGTTGGCCGAGCCCTTCTCCACTTCGTAGGGGCGCACGCGGTAGAGGCACTTCATGAGCAAGTCGCCCAGGATCAGCGCCTTGACGGCACGGTGCAGCATGGGCACGGTGGCCTTGAAGCCCGGATTGTCCTCCAGGCCCTGCGTGGAGATGGCGATGACCGGGATCTGCGGGTAGCCGGCGTCGATCAGGGCCTTGCGGATGAGACCGAAGTAGTTGGTCGCACGGCACATGCCGCCGGTCTGGGTGATGGCCAGGGCCACGTGATCCGGATCGTACTTGCCTTCCAGGATTGCGTCGATGAGCTGTCCAATGACCATGATGGCCGGGTAGCAGGCGTCGTTGTTCACGTACTTGAGTCCGGTCTCCACGTCGCCGCGGCTGGCGTGCTTGAGCACGTCGAACTTGTAGCCACCGGAACGAATCACCGCCTCCACGAGGGACAGGTGGATCGGGCTCATCTGCGGGGCCACGATCGTGTAGTCCTTCTTCATGTTCTTGACGAACTTCTCTCGGTGGGCATAGCGGCTCATCGTGGCGTTGTTGTGCGCGGACTGCTTCTTGCCGGAGGCCTTGGCGGACGGCTGGTCGACGGTGCCGTTCGAGCTGGCGAGCACGTTCCCGGTGTTCCGGGTGTTCGCGGCGGCCTGGATGTCACGCTGGGCGGCCTTCTTGGAGGCTTCGCGCATGGCCTTGGTGAGCTTCGGGTTGGCGGCCATCGTGGTATCGAGCAGCACCTGGCGGCCAGGGGTCGGCGCCTTGGTGCCGGTCTTGCGGAAGCCCATCGGCTTGGGGCCTGCGGGCTGTTCATCGGCCGACTGTTCGGCCTTGACCTTGGCTTCGGCGGCCTCCACGGCGGCCTGCGCCTCGGCGAGTGCGGCCTTGGCGGCGGCCAGATCGGCTTCGGCCTTGGCCTGCGCGGCTTCACGGGCCTTACGAGCCTCGGCGGTAGCCTCGTCATCGGCTGCAGCAGTATCCCCGGCCGCAACCACCTGACCGGCAGCTGCGGCCTCACGGGCCTTGTTGGCTTCGCGCTCCTCGACTGCGGCCTTGAGCGAGCGCAGACGGATCTTGGCGGCGCCGAGGTTCGAGACCTCGTCGATCTTGAGCAGCGTGTACACGTCCGCCTTGTCCGCGAGGATCTCGGCCACCTGGTCGGTGGTGATGGCATCGAGGCCGCAGCCGAACGAGTTGAGCTGCACGAGTTCGAGGCCGGGATAGGAGGCCACGAAGTGCGCGGCGGCGTACAGGCGGGAGTGGTAGGCCCACTGGTTGGTCACGCGCAGCGGCATCCTGGTCACGGTACGGTCGCCCACGTGGCGGAATCCTGCGGCGTTCTTGGCGCGCGGGCTCTGCTCGCCTTCGGCGAGGAATTCGGTGAGATTGAGCTTCTCACCCGGCTGCAGTTCGCAGATGGAGTCCTCGGAAAGCACCACCATGCCGAGCGAGCAGATGGTCTCGGGGATGCCGTGGTTGATTTCGGGGTCGATGTGGTAGGGGCGGCCGGCGAGCACGATGCCGCGGCAACCGTGTTCCTTCATGTAGGCGAGCGCGGCCAGGCCCTCCTGCTGTACGTCGTGCTTGAAGACCTTGTCCTCGGCGTAGGCGGCCTTGACGGCGGTCTCGGCCTCCTCGCGGGTCACGTTGGCCCAGGCGAACTCCTCGACGATGCGGTCCACCATGAGCTCGTGGTTGGCGAGGTTGAAGTAGGGGTGCATGTAGCGCACGCCGTCCTCGCGCAGTTCGGGCATGTTTGCGCCGACCACGAGCGGGTAGTTGGCCACCACCGGGCAATTGTAGTGGTTGTCGGTGTTGGGCACCAGGTTGTCCTCGTACGAGACGCACGGGTAGAAGATGGTCTTGATGCCCTTGTTGAGCAGCCATTTGATATGGCCGTGCACGAGCTTGGCCGGGTAGCAGATGTTCTCGGATGCGATGGATTCGATGCCGGTCTCGAACAGTTCGTGGGAGCTGCGGCCGGAGATCATCACCTTGAAGCCGAGCGAGGTCAGCAGCGTGAACCAGAACGGGTAGTTCTCGTACATGTTGAGCGCGCGCGGGATGCCGATCTCGCCGCGGGTGGCCTTCTTGTCCGTCAGGCGACGGTAGGCGAAGCAGCGCTTGTACTTGTAGTCGTACAGGTTCGGACGGTCGGAGCGCTTCTTCTTGGCGTCGCCGCCGCGCTCGCAGCGGTTGCCGGTCACGAAGCGGGAGCCGTCGGAGAACGTGGTGATGGTGAGCTTGCAGTGGTTCTGGCACAGCTTGCACACGTCGCGCTCGGTGGTCATGGACATGTTGTCGAGCGCTTCGCCGGTCAGGATGGAGCTGGCGGTGTGGGTCACGCCGTCGATGACGACGGTGTGCGTTTCGGGCTCGGCGGCGGTCTTCTTGAAGCCGTCGGCCGGGGCCTTGGCAGCGTCGCCGGACGCGGCGGCATCGGCAGGAGCGGCGGCATCGGACTGCGCCGATTCGCCCACAGCCGGGGCCGCAGCCAGAGCGGCCGGCTCCTCGGACCCGTCGGCCTTGACGGCCACGTCCAGATGATCAGCCTCGTCCTGGTAGTGCATGCGTGCGGTCAGGGCCGCGCCGAACGCGCCCATGAGGCCGGCGATGTTCGGACGGGTCACCTTGCGATCGGTGAGCAGCTCGAAGGCGCGTAGCACGGCGTCGTTGAGGAACGTGCCGCCCTGGACCACCACGGTGTCGCCGAGTTCGCCGGAATCGCGCAGCTTGATGACCTTGTACAGGGCGTTGCGCACCACGGAATAGCACAGGCCGGCGGCGATGTCCTCGATGGAGGCGCCTTCCTTCTGGGCCTGCTTGACGGACGAGTTCATGAACACGGTGCAACGCGAGCCCAGGTCCACCGGATGCGTGGAGGCGAGCGCCTTCTGTGTGAATTCCTGGATCGTCAGGCCCATGGACATGGCGAAGGTCTGCAGGAACGAGCCGCAGCCCGAGGAGCAGGCCTCGTTGACGGCGATGGAGTCGATGACGCCGTCCGTGATGGCCAGGTACTTCATGTCCTGGCCGCCGATGTCGATGACGGCGGTGACGCCGGGGCTGACCATTTCGGCGCCGCGGTAGTGGGCCATGGTCTCGACCACGCCCTCGTCCAGGTGCAGGCCGGTGGTGATGAGACCCTCGCCGTAGCCGGTGGCGCAAGAGCGCGCGATCCACGCACCCGACGGCAGTTCGGCCTGGATCTTCTTGACGATGTTGATGGCCGCGGTCAGCGGGCTGCCTTCGTTGTTGGCATAGGAGGACCAGACGATCTCGCGGTCGTCGTTGACGAGCGTGGCCTTGATGGTGGTCGAGCCGGCGTCGATGCCCAGGAAGTGGGGGCCATGCGCGCCTTCGAGCGTGCCGATGTGGATGTGTTCGCGGTGGTGGCGCTTGTTGAACGCCTCGCGGTCCGCCTCGGTGGGGAACAGCGGGGGCATGGTGGGCGTGTTGGAGGGCAGGTTCTTCAGCTCCTCCAGCGTGTGCAGGATGTCGGCGCAGGTGCGGGCCTCGAAGTGATGGCCTTCGTCGTCCGAATCGATGTCCGCCTGGAGCGCGGCGCCGTACGCCACATACAGGTGGGCGTTGGTGGGCACGATGAACTCGTCCACCTTGCCTTCGAGCGCGCGCTGGAAGGCGGCACGCAGTTCGGACATGAAGAACAGCGGGCCGCCGAGGAAGATCACGGTGCCGTGGATCGGACGGCCGGAGGCCAGGCCGGCGATGGTCTGCGTGGCCACTGCGGTGAAGATGGATGCGGCGAGATCCGGTTTGGCGGCGCCGTCGTTGATGAGCGGCTGCAGATCGGTCTTGGCGAACACGCCGCAGCGGGAGGCGATCGGGTACAGGTTCTCGTAGCTCTTGGCCATCTCGTTGAGGCCGGCCGCGTCCGTGTCCAGCAGCGTGGCCATCTGGTCGATGAACGCGCCGGTGCCACCCGCGCACGAACCGTTCATGCGCTGTTCGGGGGTGGGCTTCAGATACGTGATCTTGGCGTCCTCGCCGCCAAGCTCGATGATGACGTCCGCGGCCGGGTATTCCTTGTCGATGGCCTCGGTTTCGGCGATGACCTCCTGGATGAACGGCACATACATGTTGTCCGCGAGGGCCAGGCCGCCGGAGCCGGTAATGGCGAGACGGATCGGTTCGTCGCCGCGACCGAGTTCATCGAGCTGCTTGTGGATGTCCACGAGCAGGCCTGCCACGGTGGCGCGAACGTTGGCATGATGACGGCGGTAATCGGAGAAGAGGGTGCTGCTCAGGGAGTCGGACTGGTCCAGCACCACGGCCTTGACGGTGGTGGAGCCGATGTCGAGTCCCACGCGCAGGGGCTTGGCGTTGCCCGATACGGCCGCCGTGGTCGCGCTCGTGCTCGTGTTCGGCGCGGCGTTCACGCGCGCGTTCGCGGTGCTGGCGGCGTCCGTGGTCACGTTCGATGCGGTGTCAACCATGTATTCCTCGTTAGCTTCGGCCTCCGGGATAATCGCCTTTCTCACGGCACCGCAAGGCATCCCAAACCGTTTCGGACGGCTGGCAGGCACCCTGCGGACGGCTTCGCCCGGCTACTTCTCGCCCTAAGAATAGTCCGACCACCTGCCCAACATGACGCCCCGCAGGGTGATTTCGCTCACGGGAAGCATGTTTCCCGACACTTTTCAAGACTTTGACGGGCCTCTGCGCAGAATGTCCATAACCCCGCCGTGATGCCGTTCGCCGTCAAACCATGCGGCATCACTCCCTTACGCGACGATGGCTTCGTCCACATCCACCACGGAACCCACCGAACCGAATCTCTGCCCCGACTTGTCGGTCCATTGCGGTACTTCGCCGGTGACTGTGACGGTAAGCACGTAATCATCCTCGGGCAGTTCCGGCGAGACGTACCGGTAGCCGCAATCCGGCGATTTGGCGTACCAGCTCACGAAAATGGGGTCCGCCGCCATCACGGATTCCCCGTCCGCCCCGGCTCTGCGAATACCGACCCTCGCGTACGACCCCCACGGGTCAGCCCGTCCGGTCAACGCCACCCGCGAGCCATGGAATGGAACGGAGACCGATTCGCCGGCCTTGTCCGAGCGGAAACCGACTTTGATGCGCCGCCCTTCGAACGGCTCCGCCTCGCCCGAGGCCGGCGACCATGCCGGCCGGTAGTCCGCCAACCGCAGCCGCCCATGGTTCACGGACAACCGCTGCCAGACATAGGTGGCGGCGGAGGCCTGATGCGGGAACGACCAGCGGTCGCCCATGTACATCGCGATCTCGCCATGCTCGGTGTGCACCGGCAGCACGTACAGCGTCTGCGAATTGCAGGTCATCGTGCCTTCCGGCGCGAACAGGCCCTGATAGGTCCACGGGCCGCGCATCGAGGGCGCGGACAGGCAGTAGTTGTCGTTGCAGTCCCACGAGGTCTTGCCGGAGAACAGCATCCAGTACCGTCCGCCGAGTTTGGCGACGGCCGGCGCCTCGCCACCCAGCGCGACGCCCTCGCACACCAGCTCTTCAGCACTTTGGTAATCGGCCGCCAATCGGTAGACATCGCCTTCATGAACCAGCAGATAGCCGGTGCCGTCGTCATCCTGGAAGACGCCCAGATCCCAGCGACGAATCGGCTCGCCGTGGAAGGTCAGCGGACCGCGGAATTCGTAGTCGCCATCAATCGTGTCGCAAACCGCGTAGCAGATGTACGGATCGCGGTATTCCAGATCGTCGGCGTGCATATACATCACGTACCGGCCGGTCGCGAGGCAGCGCATGACTTTGACTCGCTCGCCGATGCGTCCGGGACCCATCGGACCGTTCTTCTGCTGCGGCAGCACGATTCGCCGGAACGTCCAGTGCACCAAGTCCGGCGAGGAGTAGCAGGAGAAGCCGGCGAACCGGTTCTCCTCGTCGGTCTTGTACTCACCGAACAGGTAGTACAAACCGTTCTCCCCGACGATACAGCCGCCGTGCGCGTTGACCGTCCGGCCATGGTCATCGAACCACGGGACACCGCTGATGATGAGTAACTGTTGCGACATGGCTTCATCTCCTTGAATGCAAAGCCGCCTTTCCGGTAGCACCGTCGACACTGCCGGACGGCACGCACCGGAAAGGCACTGCTCAGAAATGGAATCGATCATGCGCAGGATGGTTTCGGAAAACCGCAAGGACCAATCCCGCCTCCCGAATCACCCCTTCACCGATCCAGCTACCAGACCGGAGACAATCCAGCGTTGGCAGAAGATGAAGAAAATCACCACAGGCACGAGGGCGATGACCGTGATGGTCATGAACGCCGGCCAATCGGTGGTGAACTGGCCCATCGCGTTGTAGACCTGCAGAATCACCGTACGCAGATCGGTGGAGGTCAGGAAGATGTTGGGCAGCATGAAGTCATTCCATGTGGACAGGGTCTGGAAGACCACCACGGTGGCCAGAATCGGGGTGATCATCGGCAGCACGATCACTCGGAAGATCCTGAACGGGCCGGCACCGTCGATACGGGCCGCCTCCAGCACTTCCATCGGCAGCTTGCGCATGTAGCCGACCGTCAGCATGTAGCAGAAAATCGAATTGGCCATATACAGAATGATCAGACCGAGCAGCGAGTCGACGAGGCCGATGCTCGCCTCCATCTTGTACAGCGGGATGAGCGTGGCCTGCACGGGAATGCAGAACGCGATCATGAGCACGGCACCGACGGCCGCGGTGAACCTGCTGTTCCGCAGAATCATGCCATATGCGGCAAGCGCTCCGATCATGACCTCGAAGAACACGGCGAAGACCGTCACGATGATCGAATTAACGAAGCTCTGCGCGATAGGCAGCGTGCCGAACACGTCGATGTAATGCTGCAGCGTCCAGTGTTCCGGCAGCCCGAATGGCGATTTGGCCATGTCGAGCGTGGTCTTGAACGTGTTGATGACGATGTAGTACAGCGGGATGGCCATGATGATGGCCAAGCCGTTGATGACGATGGTGCGGACGATCTTGCCGACCTGTGCACGCTGTGACGGTGTCATGCGAACCTCCTGGTAATAGCGTTGCTGATGAGCTGCTGGCCAAGCACGACGACCATGCAGGCGACCGTGAACAGCACGGCGAGCGCCGAACCGAGACCGTACTGGGACTGCGAGATGCCATTGACGATGATGGCTTGCGTGATGGTGTTGGTGGCATAGCCTGGACCACCCTTGGTCATGCCAAACGGCAGGTCATAGACCTTCAACCCGTTGGTGATGAGCAGGAATGTGGAGACCACGATGCCTGGCACCAGCTGCGGCAGTGTGATGTGGACGAACTGCTGGAATCCGTTTGCGCCATCGACGGCGGCCTGCTCGTAGAGGTCCTTGGGAACGGCCTGCAGGCAGGCCAGATACAGGGTGGCGTGCCAACCGACGGCGGCCCATATGGCCACGAAGATCACCGCGCCGCGCGCGAGGTTGCTATCGGCGAGCCACGGCACCGAGTCGAGTCCCATCGAGATAAGCACAGAATTGAGCGCACCGGTCTTGAGCGGCGAAAGGATATACTGCCAGACCAGGCCGAGCACGATCAACGAGGGCACGCCAAGGAAGAAGAACAGGGAGCGGGCGAATGAGCGGCCGTAGAACTTGGAGTTGAGGGCGACGGCCAGCGGGATGGCGATTGCGGTGGTGATCAGCGTGGTGGTTACGGCGAACAGCACGGTGAAACCCAACCCGACCAGCAACGACGGGTCGGTGAACACCTTGCGGTAGTTGTCGAGCCCCACGAAATTCGGATGCTGTTGCAGTCCGTTGAAATCGGTGAAGGAGTAGTAGATGGTCTGCACCAATGGCACGGCGGTGAGTACGAGAAACACCACGATGATGGGGAACAGAAAGCCGGTTGATGATGCGGATTCGGCGAACTGCCGGGTTTTGTACCACGGTGTTGCGGCATTGCCCGTACCAGCCGATGATGCACCGGCGGGCATGTTCCGCGACTGGTCATGAGTGGTCATGTCAGCATTGCCTTTCGTATTGCATGTGAGAAGGAAACCGAAATGAAGAAGAGGAAGGGCGGCCGGATCCGGTTGGAGGAACCGACCGCCCGGGATGAGGAGGAGAGGGAAGGTACGTCCGCCGCTCGCCGGCGCCTATGCGGAAGCTACATGGGCATGGGTTTCAGGCGCCGGCTTCATACGGATACGCGAATGCGAGGATGCGCTCGGATGACAGCTATGACTTCGATGGGTCCTACTTCGCGTTGTCCGCCCACTTGGCGTCGAGGTCCTTGGTCACGTCGGCCACGCTCGCCTGTCCTTGAACGAGCAGTTGGAACTGCGAAGCCATCTCCTGGCCCATGATCGTGCCGCTGCGCGTCCAGTTGACCCAGTAGAAGTCACCGTTGGTGATGTACTGGTCGTACAGGTCCTTAAGCTGCGGGGCCACATTGGCCTTGTAGGCAGGGGAAACGGAAATCTGGTTGATGTACTTCTCCTCAAGCTTGAGCCCGTCCGCGCTGTTCATGAAGGCGAGGAACTTTTTGGCTGCCTCGAGCTTGGCGCCATCGATCTTGGAACTGATCACGAACGGGGAATCGGGGCCACCGCCGACATACGGCTTGCCACCATCGACCGCGGGGAATGCCGCGACGCCGTAATTCACGCCGGAGGAGTCAAGGTCGGCGAAATCCCACGGACCGGAGCGGAACATGGCAAGCTGGCCGGTCATGAAGTTCTGCTTGATGTTGTCGGCGCTCACGCCTACGGACTCCTTGGGTAGGGTACCGGAATCGACCAGTTTCATCCATTGCTCGAGCACCGGGGTCCACTGCTCGGAGAAGGTGCCGCCCTGGTCCTGCTCGGGCCACTTCGAGGTGTCGATGCCCTGCTTGGAGTAGTAGCCGCCGAGCATAGGCTGGAAGGAACCGGAGACCACGCTCATGTCCTCCATGTACGGGGTGATGTTCGCCGCCTGGAGTTTCTTGCCAAGCTTGATGAATTCATCGAGCGTGTCCGGCACCGTGTCGTAGCCGACCTGCTTGAGTAGATCCTTGTTGTAGACGATGCCGCCCACCCATGCGGTCGGACTCATGCCGTATACCTTGCCGTCGCGCGTATAGAGGTCGGTCTGGGATGCAGGCAGGTTCTTGACGAAGTCCTCGTCGGTGATATCGCGGGCAAGGCCTGCGTCGAGCACTTCATTGCGCGTTTCGATGGACATATGGAACACATCGGGCAGCTGGTTGCCGGCGGCGCGTGTGGTGAGCGTCTGCGCGTAATCGTTGGCCTGACCTTGAGCAGCGCTCAATTCGACCTTGATATCCGGATTGGCTTTTTCAAAGGCCTGCACAATCGGGGTCATCATCTTCTCGTTGTTCCACGAGAAATACGTGATGGTGGTCTTGCCGGAGCCAGCCGATCCGCTGCCACACGCGGCCAGGGGAATGATCATCGTCGCCGCGGCTACGGCCGCGATGACGGTCTTTGAGAACTTCATGGTTCTTCTTTCCTTCCTGCGGCACCCGCTTCGGCGTCGCGAAGAACACGGCCAAGCCCGGTTCGAACCTCGGGGCCACCATGCCCCTCCATTGTGCACCGTCTTGATTTGTTAATACGTATTAGCAAATACGTGACTTCAGTATGCCACCAAGGAGCCATGGCGGCAAAGCGGCGTGTCGCAATGATATCAATTCCCCAAAAGGCCGAAATAACGCTATTTAGAGCAGTGCACACCTCGGCAATCACCCTCCGGTTCATCTGAAGAGAAACACGCCACGCCGGGATTTGTAAATCGATACCTTCGTCGTAATAATACGTATTAGGTACACGCGGCACCGCAGCTGCGTCAGACGTTTACCGCACATAGGAAAGACCGATCATGAACAACACGGCTCAATACACAACAATCGACCTTCTTCCCAATGAATTCTGGTGGGGAGGCCGAGCGGCGGACGGACGACTCATGCCATTCGGCGCACAGCCGTTCTCCTGCGACCTGGCCACCTGGAAGCACGAGGACGGTCAGCTGCCCGAAGCCTCGAACCAGAGCGCGCCATTGCTGGTCTCCACCTGTGGCCGGTATATATGGTGCGACAAGCCGTTCGCGTTCTCCTTCGACGGCAAGCACCTGACCGTGCAGGCCGATCATGCCGTCACCGTGCACGGCGATGGCAACGGCACGTTGCGAGACGCCTTCCTCGCCGCAAGCCGGAACCACTTCCCCCCGTCCGGCGCGACTCCCGCCAAGGCCATGTTCGCCAAGCCGCAATACAACACGTGGATCGAAATGCCCTACCGCCCGACCCAGCAGGCAGTGCTTGCCTACGCCGATGCGATGCTGGCCGCCGACATGCCCCCGGGCGTGCTGATGATCGACGACAAGTGGAGCCCCGACTACGGAACCTGGACCTTCGACCCGGCCACATTCCCGGATCCGCAGGAGATGCTTCGTCAGTTGCACGGCAAGGGATTCGACGTCATCGTCTGGCTGGTGCCGTTCGTCAGCCCCGATTCCGCGGTGTTCCGCAAGCTCGAGGCGCGTGGGCTCATGCTGCGCGACCGCCACGGCCGCACGGCCATCCGCCGCTGGTGGAACGGATTGAGCGCCGTGCTTGACCTGAGCAACCCTGAGGCGAGGCAGTGGATTCGCAGCCGGCTCGACGCACTGTGCGAGCTCGGCGTGGACGGCTTCAAGTTCGACGGTGCCGACCTGTACGACTTCCACGACGACGATCTGCCGTCCACTCCGATGACGTCCAACGACATGTGCGAACAGTGGGCAGCGATCGGCGTGCACTACCCATTCAACGAGTTCCGTGCCTGCTGGAAGATGGGCGGTCAGCCGCTCGCGCAGAGGCTTCAGGACAAGCCCGCCACCTGGGACGAGCACGGCATCGGCTCGCTGATTCCGGAGATGCTGGCACAGGGCATGATCGGCCAGCCGTTCGTCTGTCCCGATATGATCGGCGGCGGCGAAGTCAATAGCACCAAGCATTCGGACGTGGACCAGGAGTTCTTCGTCCGCTACGCGCAGATTGCAGCGCTTTCCCCGATGATGCAGTTCTCCACCGCCCCCTCCCGCGTGCTGGACGCCGATCATCTCGAAGCCGTGCGCAAGGCTTTGGCCATTCGTGAGGAATACCTGCCGACGATTCTGCGGCTTGCCGATCATGCGGCGCATACCGGCGAGCCGATCATCCGCCCGATGGCCTACCACTTCCCCGATATGGATACCGTCACCGACCAGTTCCTTCTGGGCGACGACATCATCGTCGCCCCTTGCACGCAGCGCCATGCGGTCTCCCGGCGAGTATCGATTCCCGAAGGGCGATGGCGTTCGGATGACGGGCAGGTCATCACGGGACCCGCCGTCATCGACACACCTTGCCCGCTCGACAGACTGCCGCGCTTCACGCGCGAAGGCTGATCGCATGACTCGCACAGACCATCCCTTCAGTCAGTCGGATAACGTCGGCCCAGAGACCGGCAACGTAAGGGGTTAGCCGCACGGGCTAATATCGAATAGCGACGTGGCGACGACGCGACCGCCGGCGCATCCCACCAAATACAACGCAAGAGGACCTCATGACCACCAGACAAGCCGGAACCCGACCGCCGACCAGCAAGGACGTCGCCGCCTTGGCGGGCGTATCCCAGAGCACGGTGTCGTTCGTCATCAACGGCAAGAACACCGTGTCCGAAGCGACGCGACGGCGGGTCGAGGAGGCGATGCGCAAGCTCAACTACCAACCGAACGCCGGTGCGCGCACGTTGAAGACGAACCGCACCAACATCATCGCGCTGTTCGTGGAGATGAGCGAGACGATCGACGCCAACGAGACCACGCCGTACATCGATGCCATCGTGCGCAGCGCACGCGCACGCGATTATGACGTCATCATCACCACCACGCACGACGGTGTGGCCGCGCTCAAGCGCATGGCCGGCAAATCGATCTGTGACGGTTTCATTCTCATGGATGTCAGCCGCGAGGATCCCCGCATCCCCATCGCCGCCGAACTCAGCCAACCTGTCACGCTTGTGGGCCGTGCGACCAATGCGCGCGGGCTGGACTGCGTGGACGCCGACGCCCGCAAGGCCGCCCTGTTGGCCGTGGACGAGCTCGCCGACACCGGGCATCACCATGTGACGATGGTCGGTACGCAACTGGGCAGCGACCCGAATGAATACAACTTCGTCGACGAGTTCTATAACACCGCGCACCAGCGTGCGGACGAGCGCGGGTTGGGATTCTCCATCGTGCAACGACTCGGCGAAGGCTGGCCCGGCATCGAGAAGACCGTCGACCAACTGCTGCTGCATGCCGACGATCGGCTTGGCATCATCGTCCGTCAGCCTCAACCGACCGAATGGCTGCTGCGCACGTTGCGCCGGCACGACGTTATTCCCGGGCAGGATGTCTCCGTGGTGTCGTACTGCTCGGACTACGCCGCAACATCATTCGAATGGCAGGTCACCAACGTATCCACCACGCCTGAGCGGCTGTCCGAACGAGCCGCCGGCCTGCTTTTCGACCGTCTCGAAGGCAATCGCGACCGTGATGCACGATGCGAGCTGATCGCGCCGGCAGGCATCACGCGACGCGCCACCACCATCGATTGGAATGCCCGCGATTAGGTCGCTCCTTTTTGTTCCATCATCCGCAATGGAACCGCCGGGTACCGGTGGGAGTCGGGTTGGACGGTTCCGAACCATCCTCTTATATGGCCTTATATGATTCAGGACGCCTGCGAACCTTCGCCGGCCTCGCGGTCCTTGAGGTAGATCTCGGGGATGTCTCGCTCCTGGTCGTGGAGCTTGGCCCAGATGACGGGTTTGCCCGCCTCCAACGACTTGGGCACGTCGAGGATGCGCTGGTTGGCGGAGCCGCGGAACTGCAGCAGGGAGTTCTTCTGGTCCTTCAGGTACCGGCCGTCCACGAGGATGTCGATGAGCTTGAGGAGTTCGAGCTTGTCCGGAGTCTCGCCGGAACGCATGAGCTCCTCCCATGTGTATCCGGTCCAGCACCAGATGTCCTTGGCATGGCCGAATTCTTCGCGGATGCGCCGCGCGAGCGGCACCAGCACGGGGGTGTTGAGCAGGGGTTCGCCGCCGAGGAACGTGATGCCCTGCACCCACGGGGCCTTGAGATCCTCGATGATCTTGTCCTCGAGCTTCTGGGTATACTCGTGACCGGCCTGGAAGTCCCAGATGGAGGCGTTGAAGCAGTCCACGCAGTGGAACGGGCAGCCGGAGACATACAAGGAGTTGCGTACGCCTTCGCCGTCGGTCACGATGAAGGTCTTGTAGTCGGCGATCATCCGCTTGGACATGCGTCGGCCGTCCCATTGGCCGGCCCTGGGATCGTTGGCAAGCCCATGGGAAGGCACGGAGGGGCCTCGCCCTGTCTCACCCACCGCAAAGTCATGGCGCTTGATTTCACGCGCCGCAATCTGCTGGAACTCCGACATGTCCACCTCCGTATTTGCCGACAACACGCAGGCTCCCCTCTCTGAGGGGAGCTGTCGCCTCTAGGCGACTGAGGGGAGTTCCCGCACGATTGCAGGACTCCCCTCAGTCAGCTTCGCTGACAGCTCCCCTCGGAGAGGGGAGCCGACTCACGCTATACAATTGGCTCTGTTAAACCAAGATTGACGTATCCCTTTTCTTGGCTCCCCTTGTCAGGGGAGCTGTCGGCGAAGCCGACTGAGGGGTAGTCCGATGGAATTCACGTCAATCTTGGTTTAACAGAGCCATACGATTACTTGGCCTCTTCGAACCACTCGCGGGTGGTGCCGTCGTCCAGGGTCACGCGACCGGTCTCACCACTCATGTGCTTGACGCGGTGGGCGATCTCCTCGTGACGGCCGTGGACCATCGGACGCTGGACCGGGCTGCCGAGGTAGCCGCAGGTGCGCTTGGTCACGTTGCACTTGTCCGGGTCGGAGTTGCCGCACTCCGGGCACTTGAAGCCCTCCTCGGTGGGCTCGAAGTCGCCCTGGAAGCCGCACACGAAGCAGTGGTCGATCGGGGTGTTGGTACCCAGATAGCCGATGCCGATGTTGTAGGCGTAATCCCACACGGCCTCGAGCGCCTTCGGGTTGTCCTGCAGGCACGGGTACTCGCAGTAGTTGATGAAGCCGCCGGAGGCGTAGTACGGGAAGTCCTTCTCGTAGTTGAGCTTCTCCATCGGGGTCGGCTGCAGCCACACCGGGTAGTGGAACGAGTTGGTGTAGAAGTCGTGGTCGGTCACGCCCTCGATGCGGCCGAACTTCTCGCGGTCCATGCGGTTGAAGCGGTCGGTCAGGGACTCGGCCGGAGTGGAATACACGGAGTAGTGGTAGCCCTCCGACTTGCTCCACTGCTTGCACAGCTCGTTCATGCGCTTGACGATGGACAGCGCGAACTCCTTGCCTTCCGGATCCCAGCCGTGGTCGCGGATCCAGTTCTTGCCGTAGAAGACCGCGGTGGTCTCGGCCAGGCCGATATAGCCCAGGGACACGGTGGCGCGCTCGTTCTTGAAGAGCTGGTCCACATTGTCGTTGGCGCCGAGGCGGCCGAAGGCGCCGAAGCGGAACAGCGTCGGGGCGTTGACCGGGGTGGCCTCCTTGCAGCGCATGATGCGGAACTGCAGGGCCTGATGTGCCACTTCCATGCGCTCGTTGAACAGCTTCCAGAAGCGGGCCTTGTCGCCGTGGGACTCGATGGCGATGCGCGGCACGTTCACGGTCACCACGCCGAGGTTCATGCGGCCGTCTTCCTCATCCTTGCCGGTCTCCGGGTTGATCCAGCCCTGCAGGAAGGAACGGCAACCCATCGGGGCCTTGAAGGAACCGGTGATCTTGACGATGTTCTCGTAGAACACCACGTCCGGGTACATGCGCTTGGTGGCGGACTCGAGGGCGAGCTGCTTGAGGTCGTAGTTCGGGTCGCCCGGGTCGGCGTTCACGCCGTGCTTGACGGTGAACACGAGCTTCGGGAAGATGGCGGTGTGGTGCTCCTTGCCGAGGCCGCGGATGCGGTTGAGGAGAATCGCGCGCTGGATCTCACGGGAGAACCAGTCGGTGCCGAGGCCGAAGCCCACGGTCACGAACGGGGTCTGGCCGTTGGAAACGCGGTTGGAGTTGATCTGGTACTCCATGGTCTGCATGGCGTCGTAGATGGCCTTGCGGGTGCGGATCTTGGCCAGGATCTCGCGCTCCTGCTCCAGCTCGTCGACGTCCGTATGGAACGGGGTGTCCATCGGCAGCGGCTCGCGGGAACCGAAGTGGAGCTTGGCGGGCTCGTTCTTCTTGGCGTTCTCCACCTGACGGCGGGCGAATTCCACCGGCATGCCGTCGGGGATGGTCTCGCGGGCCTCCTCGAGGAACTTCTCGTAATCCTTGCGGGCGTACTGCGCCAGGTGCTCGTCGGCGCGGTTGGCGGTCTGGCCGCCGTACTGGCTGGAGGCCACGTCCTTCATGATCTGGGTGATCTGGGTGGCGGCGATGGCGATGGACTTCGGGGAGGCCATCGGGGCGTTGCCGAGCGTGAAGCCGTTGGCCAGCATGTCCCAGAAGTTCGGCAGGGAGCAGTTGGATTGGGCGGTGAACGGCGAGTAGTCGGCGTCGTGGAAGTGGATGTCGCCCTTCATGTGGGCGTTGGAGACGGCCGGGGGCAACATGTTGAACGCGGCGGCCTTGCTCACGGCGCCGGCCAGCAGGTCGCGCTGGGTGGCGTAGACGTTGGAGTCCTTGTTGGCGTTCTCGTGGATGAGCGTCGGATCGTGGTTGATGAAGCGGGCCACGGCCTCGTTCACGTCGGTGGCCTTGGCGCGCTCGATGTCCTTGTCCAGACGGTAGCTGGTGTAGGCACGGGCCACGTCATACAGGTGGGCGTCGATGAGCGCATGCTCCACGAGGTTCTGAATGTCCTCGATCTTGGCCGGGCCGTTGTAGCGGCCCTTGATCTCGCCTTCCACCTGGTTGGCGAAGCCACGGATCATGGCCTCCTCTTCGGGGCCGATTTCCTTGTTGAGGTCGCCGAAGGCGGACTTGACCGCGGAGATGATGTTGATCGGGTCGAAATCGACCACGCGACCGTCGCGCTTCTCGACGAGAACGGTGGAGGTCTTGGCGACCTTCTTGATCTCGCTGCCGGCGACGTTCTCTTCCAGCACCTGTGCGCTCATCGGGAACCTCTTTCCTTGGTGTGCGGGCCTGTTTCCAGTCCCGTATTTTGGCCGCACTTGACGTGGGCCACACGAATTACATGGATGTCGTTTCTTGAACCTTTAGAAGGATACGGCAACCCCAACCCTATATCTAGTGCCCAGCTATGGCGTGTTGACCTATTTATAGTGATTATCGGCCATATTCCGCCAAAATCGAATCTGTGTGATTCACGTAACGGTTTTCCCCGAGCGTGTCGCCGGTTGATGATGCCCATATTCGACCTCCCCTCATGCTATGTGGTTCCATCTGCATCCGATACGGCTCATCATCGCATGGGTTTTTCGTGTCGGTAAAATTTTTCCCTCCCCGAAAACCGCATTTATAGTGGAGGGCATGACTACTGCAATGGGCTATTCCTCGAGCGGCGCACCGACCGCCGCCTCCCTGGCTTCGGCCGGCTTCACCCCCGGTCAGGGGGCCGGAGCCGGCGAGCCGGGCACCATCAACCTGCCCGCCGGCCCGCGTCCTGTCGACCAGCTGCCGGCACGGGCGGGCGAGACCACCGCCCAGAACCCCTGGCCGGTCAGCGTGCTGAGCCAGAAGTTCTATGGTGCGGTGGAACGCTGGCCGGCGGCCTGGGTCACCGGCCAGATTACCCAAATCAACACCCGTCGCGCCGGCTCGGCGTACATCACCCTGCGCGACGATTTCGAGGACATCGCCATGGAGGTCAATGGTTTCGGCCGTTTCGCCGCCGCCGCCAGCCAGTTCGTGCAGGGCGACCGTGTGGTGATCCACGGCAAGGCGAATCTGTGGATGAAGCGCACCTCGCTCTCCCTGAGGGGGGACACGATCCTCAAGGTCGGCGAGGGCGGCAGTCTCAAGGCCATGATCGACGAGCTACGCAAGCGGCTCAAGGGCGAGGGACTGTTCGACGCCGACCACAAACTCCCCCTCCCCGAATTCCCCAAGACCATCGGTCTGGTGTGCGCACCGCAGGCCCGAGCCGAGGGCGATGTGATCACCAATGTGAACCTGCGCTGGCCCACGGTCTCGTTCAAGGTGGTGCATGTGCATGTGCAAGGCGAGCAATGCCCTGCCGAGGTGGTCGAGGCCATCGCCAAATTGGATGCCGATCCCAGCGTGGATGTGATCATCGTGGCCCGTGGCGGCGGTTCCTTCGAAGACCTCATTGGCTTCTCGGACGAACGGGTGGTGCGCGCCGCATACGCCTGCTCCAAACCGTTGGTCTCCGCCATCGGACATGAGGACGACTGGACGCTGCTGGATCTGGTGGCGGATCTGCGCGCCTCCACCCCCACTGATGCCGCCAAGCGCGTGGTGCCGGACGTAAACGAACAGTCGCAGCTCATCGAAGGCGCCATCGACCGTATGCGTCTGCGCGTCCGTTCCCGCGTGGAGAACGAAATCCGGCTCATCGAGGGATATGCCAACCGTCCGAGCCTGACCCAGCCTCATACCATGCTGGAGCCGCATCAGCGTCTGATCGATGATTCATTGCAGCGGCTGGACATCGGATTGCGCCGCATCGTGGATGACGCACAGCTCACCATCGAGAAGGCGCACGCCTCATTGACGGCCTTAAGCCCCCAGTCCACCCTCAATCGCGGCTATGCCGTGGTGCAGTCGGCGGATGGACACGTCGTGGACAGTTCCACGCAGGTCTCCCCCGGAGATGACATCACCGTGACGTTGAAGCGGGGCGTCATCACCGCGACTGCCACGTCCATCACCGAATAACCGCATCGTCATTCATATATTCATACCGATACACGCATAACTACCGTATATATAGTAAGGAGCGTCATCATGACCGATACTTCCAACACCTCCGAGAACACCGCCCCCGCTTCCGCATTGACGGACAAGGAACGCGAACTCATCGCCCAGATGCCGTACGAGGAGGCGCGAGACAAGCTCATTCAAGCCGTGCAGGCATTGGAGACCGGCGGCCTGAACCTTGACCAGTCGATGCGTCAGTGGGAGATCGGCGAGGCCCTGGCCAAGCGCGCGCAAGGCCTGCTCAACGATGTCCGTGCCAAACTCGATCAGGCCCAGGCCGACCAGGCCGCCAATCAGGCCACTGCTGGTACTCAGTCGAATCTCGACTGAGTATCCAGACAAACGCCTTGGCTCCCCTTGTCAGGGGAGCTGGCGCCGTAGGCGACTGAGGGGTAGTCCTCACCGGTAGGTGCACCTACTTCTTCAGCGGCACGTAGATCACGTTGTCGATCAGGTCCTGATAGTGCTTGACGATCTGCGCACGGCGGGTCTTCAGGCTCGGGGTCAGCATGCCGTTGGCCTCGGTGAACTCGTCCGGCAGGATCTCGAACTTGCGGATGGATTCGGCGCGAGAGACGCCTTCATTGGCGGCGTTCACCGCACGCTCCACTTCGGCGTGCACGATCGCGTTGCCGGCCAACGAGGCCAGGTCAGGCTCCGGCTTGGCACCCTGTGCTTCCAGCCAAGCGTTGGCGTCGGCAAGATCCAGCGTGACCAAGGCGGCCACGAACGGCTTCTTGTCGCCGATCACGAGGCACTGATTGACCACGGGCGAGGTCATCACGGACGCCTCCAGGAGGCCCGGCGAGACGTTTTTGCCGCCTGCGGTGATGATGAGATCCTTCTTGCGGCCGGTGATGGAGATGAACCCGTCCTCGTTGATGTCACCCAGATCGCCGGTGTGCAGCCAGCCGTCGGTGATCTGCTGGGCGGTGACCTCGGGGTTGTTGTGGTAGCCCTTGCACACCAGCGGACCCTTGACCACGAGCTCGCCGTCCTCGGCGATGCCGGCGGTGATGCCGCACATGGGCATGCCGATGGTGCCGATGCGGTTGTCCTCCGGCAGGCTCACGCACACCGGGCCGCAGGTTTCGGTCATGCCGTAGCCCTCCAGCACGGGCATGCCGATGCCGTTGAAGAAGTGCGAAAGCTCGGAGTCCATGGGAGCGCCGCCGGTGATGGCGAAGTCGGCGTTCGGACCGAAGATCGTGCGGATCTTCTTGTACACCACCTGCTCGTAGAAGGCGTGGGCGATGCGGCCACCCAGCGACAGCTTCTCGCCCTTCTGCTCGGCACGGGACCAGTCACGGGCGTTCTGCGCGGCACGCGCGAACATCTTGCCTGCGAATCCGGTACCGGCGCGCTGGGAAGCGGCATTGTAGACCTTCTCGTACACGCGCGGCACGGCGAGCAGCAGTGTGGGACCGAAGGTCTCGAAATCCTTGACCATGGTCTTCATGTTGGAGCTCAGGGCCAGCGTGATGGTGCCGCCGAAGCTGAAGAACTCCATGAACCGGGCGAACACGTGGCTCAACGGCAGGAACAGCAGCAGGCGGCGGTCCGGCCATGCGCCGGCGCGCGGCATGTACTGCAACGCGGAGAGCACCAGGAACGCGAAGTTGCGGTGGGTGAGTTCCACTCCCTTCGGTGTTCCGGTGGAGCCGGACGTGTAGACGATCGTGGCGAGGTCGTCGCCGTGGGCGGCTTCCTTGTATTCCCAGAATTCGGCGTCGGTCACGGATTCGCCATATTCCTTGATGGCCTCCAGACCTCCCGCCTCGATCACGAACACGTTGCGCAGGGTGGGCACCTGTGAGCGCACGGACTCGATCTTGTCACGCTGACCGTCATCCTCGGCGATGGCGATGGTGACTTTGGAATCGTTGAAAATCCAGCTGACCTGGCTGGCGGAGTTGGTCTCGTACACCGGCACGGTGAGCGCGCCGATGGACATGATCGCCAGATCCAGCGCGGTCCACTCCCAGCGGGTGTGGGACACGATGGAGACCGAATCGCCCTTCTTGACGCCGAGGCCGATCAGGCCCTTGGCCAAGGCGATGACCATGTCGCGGAAGACCTGCGCGCTGTAGGGGTGCCAGGCGCCGTCATCGCCCTTGTATTCGATCATGGAGCCATCGGGGTCACGCTGGGCGCGGCGGTCGAGTAGATCGAACAGATTGATGTCGCTGTCGATCGGCTCTTTGACCGGGTTGGTGAACTGCTTGACGATCGTGGTCTCATTCCGGGCCACATCAGCGATGTTTTCAGTCATAGCCCCTATGTAACTCCATCGTTGCTACAAACTCGTTGCCGAGGTCCGTCCATCCGTCAACATGGCCAATATGTCTACGGCCCAACGAATGAAATCCCAAGCTCCGGCCAAACCGGATAAACCGGACAAGCCCGTGAGCCCGGTGCCGCAAGACGAGTCGAGGCGGCCCGGTCCTCTCTGTCCGAATCGCCTCGCCCCGTCGGGGCCGCCCATCAGAACTGGATGTAATCGACTTCTGTATGCTCGCCGGTTTCCAGGTATTTGGCCACGTCTTCGGGGCCGGAGAAGACCAGTTCGACGGCCTGCGCCACCATGAGGTTCACGCGGTCCATCGGCGTGATGCCCTCGTAATACGCATACACCGGCATGCCCAGCGCATGGGCGTATCCGATTTCGAACATGGTGCCCGGATCCTCGTCCATGAGGTTCGCGATCACCGCCTTGGAGGAGTTGATGCCGCGAATATCGTCCGCGAAGCAACCTTCCGGACCGACCTCCTCGATCTGGCTGACGAACCGCGGCTTGAACAGCTTACGGCCATGATCTTCCAGCACCTTCTCCAGGCGCTCCATGCTGCGCGTCTGCTCGGGATCGAAGAACGGACCGGCCACGTAATAGTCATATTCCTTGTCACTCATGGCTTCCAGTCATACCGCAGCCTTGCGGAACATCATGTATATAGCTCAAGGTGTGGACAAGATATCAGCATGCGAACATTTTGCTGCACATACCGCATTCATGCCGCATAATGGCGCGAATTTCACGCCTCTTCAGTCACGTCTCAATCATGATAGCCAGTGACGAGAAGGGGAAATCGACATGGCGGATACGTCACATCCTTGGACCTTCCGCCAGCACAAGTGCCCGAGATCGGATTCGAACCGACGACACCCGCTTTAGGAGAGCGGTGCTCTATCCACTGAGCTACCCGGGCAACGACGTTCCATTGTACACGGTCAGCACCCCAAACGAACACCCATCAAGGCATATCGGTGACCAAGCACGTCACGGCAGGCCCGATGAACCGGCACACATACGAACAAATCGTGCCGGTTTGGTGCGGAACATGGGCCTTGCGGCGGAAAAACGGACGCCTGTCAAGACGAACCCGCTACAGTGGCAAATCGCAGAAAATCGGATGGCATGGAGGGGATCGTCATGGCGAGGTCACGAAGCACGGCATATGGCAACGGCAACGCCACCGGCGCAAGTCGCGGCGGGACGGCTTCCGGCCGCACCCGGACACGATCGCAGGCCACCGGCAGCACCGGAACCAAGGCCGGCAGAATCGACGGAACCTACGGATCCGGCAGAGACGATTCGTTCTACAGGACCAGCGCACGCCCGGCCAAGGTAACCGGCAAGGCTCGCCCCGCAACCGGAAAATCCGGCAAGTCCAGCAAATCTGGCAAATCCAAGTCCAGGAAGAACACAGCTCCCGACCACCGTTATCGGAACCGGCTGCTCGGTCTGTTGTCCGCGCTGTTCGCGCTGGCAGCCCTCATCGGCACCGCCGCACGCGCGTTGCCCGGTGATTTGCAGGAACTGCCGTATGTGCCGATCGCGGTCTCGGCCACGCCTTGGTTCGCGTTGCTGGCCCTGATCGCCCTGCTGCTGGCGATCGTCTCGCACCGCATCCTCGCCGCGCTGCTCGCCGTGGCCGCTATCGGACTGAACGGGTACTGGCAGTATCCGTTCTTCTACTCCCCCAATCCGTTGCCGCAGGCAGCGCTGAACGCCGTGGCCGCCTCCGAGGCCAATACCGAGGATGCCTTCGCGCGCGTGATGACGTTCAACGTATACAAGGGCCAGGCGGACCCGCAGGCCATCGTGGATCTGGTGAGCGACCAGCGTGTGGAGGTGCTGGCCTTGCAGGAAACCACCGACGACTTCGTCAAGCGGCTCAAACAGGCCGGCATCGAGCATTACCTGCCATATTCGCAGGTCTCCTCGTCCGATGGCGTGTACGGCAACGGCCTGTGGTCCGCCACTCCTCTGGCCGACCCGGTGGATGACGAGGTGAATTCCAGCGCCTCGTTCATGCCGGGTGGCACCGTGGATCTGGGCGGGTATCGGATTCGATTCGTTTCGGTACACACCACGGCACCGGTGCCCGGCTATTGGCGTCAGTGGAAGCGCTCTCTGGATGAGCTGGGCCTGATGCGCGAGCACACGGACACCCGGTACATCTTCATGGGCGATTTCAACGCCACATACGACCACACGCCGTTCCGCGATTTCCTGGGCACGCGGTTCCAGGACGCCGCCTATGCCTCAGGCCATGGGTTCACGTTCTCCTGGCCCACGAACCGCCCATGGGTGCCGATGTTCGCCGGCATCGACCATGTGGTGCTCGATCAGGGCATGCGGGCCGGCCAAGGCAAGGTGGTGCAGGTGGAGGGTTCTGACCATGCGGCCCTGCTCATGACCGTGGACGTGATGCAGTAGCATCATCCTGTCCCGGGACTCTTCCCGCCGAGGGAAGCCGTCCCGAAGACGGCGTCGAAGATGAGACCCGCGAACCCGTCCGCGCACCAACCGACAGTCTCAGAACCCCAGCCGCGTGCGACCGAACTGGTCGAGCCAGCGCAGGATGGCGCCTTCGCGCAGCGCCCACGGGCAGATCTCGACTTCCTGGATGTTGAGCGCCTTCATGATCTCGTCGGCCACCACGCCGCCGCCCACGATCTGCATCGTGCGTTCCGGGGTGATGCCGGGCAGAGCCACGCGCTGTTCGGGCTCGATGGCGGCCAGTCGCGGAATCCAGTCCTCAAGCTGCTCACGGGTCATGATCCACGTGTCCTCGCGGCCGGGCTGGCGCACCACGGCACCGCACAGGCGGGCCAGCGAGCGGAAGGTCTTGGATGTGCCCACCGCGTGGTTCGGATGCTTGGACTGCGGGAACACCTTGACCATCGGCTCCAGGATCTTGCGCACGTTCTTGCGCACTTCCTCAAGCTCCTCGGGCGTGGCGGTGCCGGAGGGCAGGAACTCGGTGGTCACGCGGCCCGCGCCGGCCGGCACGGACAGTGCCACGGTCGGCTCCTCATCGGAACCCATCGCCACTTCCAACGAGCCGCCGCCGATGTCCAGCACGAGCAGTCGGCCGGCGTCCCAGCCGTACCAGCGGCGGGCGGCGAGGAAGGTGAGTCGGGCCTCGTCGTTGCCGGACAGCACGGTCACGCCCTGGCCGATGCGTTCCTCGATCTTGTGAATCACCTTGTTGCCGTTGGGCGCCTCGCGCAGGGCGGAGGTGGCCATGGCGAGCAGCTGCGTGATCTCGTACTCCTCGGCGAGCTTCATGCACTGGTCCACGGCTTCGAGGATCGCCTCGACGCCGGCCTTCTTGATGGAGCCGTCCTCCTTCAGGTATTTCATGAGGCGCACGGTGGACTTGGTGCTGGCCTCGGGATCGGGGCGCGCGCCGGGAGCGGCGTCAACGATGAGCATGTGGATGGTGTTGGAACCGATATCGAGCACGCCGAGTCGGGTGGTGTGCGAGCGCAGATTGACCATAGTTCTTGACCTTATCACCTAATGACAGGCCGCTCACGCCAGCGCTGCCATGAACCGGCCGAGTCGTTCCAATCCCTCGCTCAGCGCCTCGCGAGAGGCGGCGTAGCTCAGGCGCACGTGCGTGTCCGCGGTGGCGGCACCGAAGTCACGGCCCGGTGTCAGGGCCACGTGCGCCTCGTCCAGCGCACGTTCGCAGAAGGTCCAGGCATCCAGACCGGTGCAGGAGATGTTGAAGTAGGCGTAGAACGCGCCGTTCGGCTCCACCTCCACCGGCAGGCCAATGCGCTTGAGCCCATCGATGACGATGCGGCGGCGGGCCAGCAGTTCCTGACGACGCGCCTCGCATTCGGCCAGGCTTTCCGGCGTGAAGCAGGCGAGCGCGGCGTGCTGGGTGGGCGTGTGGGCGCACAGGTAATAGTTGGTGGCCAAGTCGTCCACGGCCTCCAGCACGGTGGGGTCGTCCGGCAGTACAGCCCAGCCAAGGCGCCAGCCGGTCATGCCGAAGAACTTGGAGAAGCTGTTGCATACGATGGCACCCGGGTCGCAGGCCAGCACGGACTTGACTTCGGTGCCGTCCGGTTCGCGGTCCGCCAGGTCGAGGTAGGTTTCGTCCACGATGCGCCACGCCTTGCGTTCAGCGGCGAGCGCGCACACCTCGGCAAGCACGTTGAAGTCGATGGTGGTGCCGGTGGGGTTTGAGGGGGACGTGACCATCACGGCCTTGGTCTTGTCCGTCCAGTATTTCCGGCACAGGTCGGAGTTGAGGTGGAAGCGGGTGGCCGCGGAGGTGGGGACGTCGATGACGTTGCCTTCGAAGGAGCGGATCAGCTCGCGGTTGCACGGGTAGGAGGGGTCGGCCACGATCACATCGTCGCCCGTGTCCACGGTGAGCGCGGTGGCGAGCAACAGTGCCGCGGAACCTCCGGCGGTCACGCAGATGCGCTTGGGATCGATGTCAAGGTCGTGCCGGTCACGGTAGAAGTCGGAGATGGCCTGGCGCAGTTCAGGCAGACCCATGGCGGCGGTGTACGGCAAGGCGCGGCCGTCATACTGTTCGCGCATGGCGTCGCGCACGGCCGGCGGAGCACCGAAATCGGGCTCACCAAGGCTCAGTTTGATGACGCTGACGCCCTGGGCAATCATGGTGTCCGCCTTTTCGCCGAAGACCATGGCTCGGAAGGGATTGATCTCGCGCGCACGGCGGGACATGATGGGGAGTTGCAGCTCTGCTTCGTTTTCCATATCTCGGTTCTATCCGCGTGCTGGGACAAGGGTTTCGCAACGCTCCCATGCATCCGATATCCAGCGGCATCAGGCATAAATGTACCGACGGGCACGGCACACCGCCTTCCCGCGCAATCCGCTCTCGCAGGGTCAGCTCCCTCTATAATCGCCAATAGGTTCAACGACCGAACTAACCCATGTTCAAGGAGGAATCATGAGCAGGCTCAACAACAATCGCGCGGCGGTCGAGGCCGGCGAGGCCAAGGTCAACGTGGCGATCCTGGGCGCCGGCGGCATCGCGCATACGATGGCCGACACCCTGACCAAGATGGCGGCCGACCCGCGTTACGCCAGCTGGATCCACCCGTACGCGGTGGCGGCCCGCGACCTGGACCGCGCGCAGGCGTTCGCCGACCAGTGGGGTCTTGACAAGGCGTACGGCTCATATGAGAATCTGATGGCCGACCCGGACGTGGATCTGGTGTACATCGCCACCCCGCACAGCATGCACGCCGAGCATGCGATCCTGTGCATGAAGGCGGGCAAGAACGTGCTGGTGGAGAAGTCGTTCACGGCCAATACCGCGCAGGCGCGCGAGATGCTGGCCGTGGCCAAGGAGACCGGGCTGCTGTGCACGGAGGCGATCTGGACGCGGTACATGCCCAGTCGTGGTCTTATCAATGAGATCATCGATTCCGGCGAGATCGGCGAGGTCCAGTCCGCAAGCGCCAACCTGTGCTATCCGGTGGTCGGCAAGGCGCGTATGACCAATCCGGCATGCGCGGGCGGCGCGTTGCTGGATGTGGGCGTTTACCCGCTGAACTTCCTGGACATGGCCATCGGCGCCGATCATGGCCGTACGGTGGATCATTTCGAAACGTCGATGGTGGCTTGGCCCGAGACCGGCGTGGACTCGCAGAACAACACGACGCTGTACTACAGCGACGGCACGATGGGCGTCTCCACCAGCTCGATGCTAGTCACGTCCGACCGCGGCGGCTACGTGTGGGGTTCCAAGGGGTACCTGGTGGTCACGAACATCAACAACCCCGAGGCCATCGCCGTCTATGACAACGACCACAAGCTGGTGCGCAACGTCGAGGTGCCGGCCCAGCTGACCGGCTACGAGTACGAGGTGGCGGACGCGGCCGCCGCGCTGCTGGACGGCAAGACGGAGTGCGAGGCCATGCCGCACGCGGACACCATCCGCATCATGGAGCTCATGGACGCCATCCGCGAGCGCTGGAACCTCAAGTTCCCGTTCGAGGAGTAGCTCACTCCGCTTCCCCGACGATCTCCTCATACAGCCGCGCGAGCCTGTCCGCCCGCGCGGCTTTCGTCAATTCGCATTCCCACACGACGATCACCCGCCAGCCAGCGGCCTCCAGCTCGGCGTGCTGGGCCTTGTCCCGCTCACGGTTGCGCAGCAGCTTGGCCTGCCAGAATTCCACGTTCGATTTCGGCATGGCATGCTTCGTGCATCCCTCATGCATGTGCCAGAAACAGCCATTGACGAACACGATGGTGTGGTATTTGGGCAGCACCACATCCGGATGGCCGGGGTAACGTTTGTCGTTCTTGCGGAATCGCAGCCCGCGACGGAACAGGTAGCTACGCACCAGCACCTCGATTTTCGTATCCTTGCCGCGGATGTGCGACATGGTGTACGAGCGGGTGCCCTTCTCGTATTTCTCCGGCTGCTGCTTGCGACTCACGGCATCCCAGCCTACCGTGCCGCTCCCCACGGCAACGACACATTCATTTCGAGATCACCAGACCATCAGAATCAAGCGCATCGCCTCGGCCCGGCCAACTTGCACATCTCTTCGTCTCCTCCGACTCGCGCGTTTCTTCAACCCGGCCGACTAAGGCACTCCCCCACTAGATAGCATGACGTACATCCCACCGCCAAACGAACATCATGCAAACACCGCCACTCCCCCGCGATTACACTGATTTGCTTATGAGTGATTTGACGATTCGCAGGGCCACGGCGGCCGACATGCCCACCATCGACGACCTGCTGCTGCAGGTGGCCGAAGTCCATCATCAGGGCCGGCCCGACCTGTTCAAGGGCGGTGCCAGGAAGTACACGGACGACGAGCTGGCCGGCATTCTGGCCGACGATGCCACGCCGGTGTTCGTTGCGGCCGATGCCGACGGCCGGGTGCTGGGGTATGCGTTCTGCATCTTCCAGCAGCATCCGGGCAACCATGTGCTCACGGACATCAAGACGCTGTACATCGACGACCTGTGCGTGGACGAGACGGCGCGCGGCATGCACGTTGGTTCCGCGCTCTACCGGTATGTACTCGATTTCGCCCGCGAATCCGGTTGCTACAACGTGACGCTTAACGTCTGGTCCTGCAATCCCAGCGCCCAGGCCTTCTACGAACGCATGGGCCTGACCCCCTACCGCATCGGCATGGAGCAGATTCTGTAGTCCGCTATCCCAACAGTCCCATCAAATCGTCCTTGGTCAACGTGGCGATGGATGCGGTGCCGGTCGCGCCCGCGACGCCCAGCTCATTCGCGTCGTCCGCAGCCAGCGAAGCATCGGTGAACTGGCGTGCCAGCTCGCTTTTGGTGTGCTGCAACTCCAGAATCCGCTCCTCGATGGTGTCCTTGGCCACCACCTGATACACGTTGACGTTCTCGGTCTGGCCGATGCGGTGGGCACGGTCCGTGGCCTGATCCTGCGCGGCGGCGTTCCACCACGGGTCGGCATGGATCACCACGCTCGCGCCGGTCAGGTTGAGACCGGTGTTGCCGGCCTTCAAAGAGATCAGGAACGCCGGGGTGTCGTCCGCATTGAACTGGTCGACCAGTTCAAGACGCCGTTTCTTGGGCGTGGACCCGGTGATGGTGTAATACCGGAGGCCTTGCGCGTCGAATCGTTCGGCGATCAGGTCCAGGAAGCTGGTGAACTGGGAGAAGATCAACGCTTTCTTGCCTTCGTTCACGCAGGTCTCCACCAGTTCCGCGATGGCCGCCAGCTTGGCCGACTGGTCCTTGGCGTCCGCATACAGTAGTCGTGGATCGCAGCAGATCTGGCGCAACCGGGTCAGTTCGGCCAGAATCCGTATCTTCGACGTGTTGAAGTCGCTTTGGTCGCTGTGCTCCAGTTGCATCCGCAACCTTTGCTCATGGGCGGCGTACAGTTTGCGCTGTTCGCCTTCCAGCCGCACGGTGAGCACGGTCTCCATCTTGTCCGGCAAGTCGGTGAGCACCTGGGACTTGAGACGACGCTTGATGAACACACCCACCAACGATTGCAGTTTGTGGGCCACGCGCGCCGCTTCCGGGTTGACCTGCGCCGCGGCACGTCCCTCTTCGGGGGTCTGGTCAGCCGCACGGCCGTTGGCGATGGGAAGCTCGTATCGTTCGCGGAACCGCTTGTATGATCCCAGCAATCCGGGCATGAGGAAGTCGAAGATGCTCCACAGCTCGGACAACCGGTTCTCGATGGGCGTGCCGGTGAGCGCGAACCTGTGCTCGGCGGCCACCGATTTGACCGCCTTGGCGATTTTGGTGGTGTGGTTCTTGATGTACTGGGCCTCGTCCAACGCCATGACCATGAATCGGCGCGGTTCGGCACCGGTCCCGCTCCCAGACGCGCCCCCGCCCGCAATCTCAGTCGCCGTATAGTCCTCGACATCCCGGCGCAGCAGATCGTACGACGTGATGAGCACGGTCGGCCCGTCCGACTGGAACGCCCGGGCGATGGCCGCACGACGTTCGGCTTTGGAGCCGGCGACCACCACGGCGTTGAGATCCGGCGCGAACTTGGCGAATTCGGCGGCCCAGTTGTAGACCAACGATGCCGGGCATACAATCAGCGACGGCGACGAATCCGGCTGGTTCGCCGCATCCATCGTCCGCACCGAATCACCACTCGTTGCCAGTTCGTTACCGCTTCTCCCGCTTCCATCGATGCGGTCAGTGCTGGCAGCATCAAAGGTCTGTGGCTGATCGTTCCGGTATTGCTGATACCGGGAGACCAGCAGCGCGATGAGCTGCACGGACTTGCCCAGTCCCATCTCGTCGGCCAGGATGCCGCCGAATCCCTTGTCGCACAAGGTGTTGAGCCAGCGGAAGCCTTCCGCCTGATACGGGCGCAGCACGTGCTTGAGACTGTCCGGCACCTCGTAACGCTGCGGGTCGATGATGGCCAGATCGTCGATATATTCGGTGAATGAGGAATCCTTGACCACATCCGAACCGTCGTCCGGCAATTCGCCGTCCAGCAGGAACGCCTGGCTGCCTGGCAGTTCGATGAGCCCGGCGTTGAGGTCCTGCTCACTCAAGTCGAGGTCCCGTGCGAGTCGGTCCAAGGTGTCGAGTTTGGCACCGCCGAGTTTGACGAGCGTGCCGTCCTTGAGCTGATGATATTGCTGGCGGCGTCGATAGGAGGCCAACAGCGAGCCCACCTCATCCGGCGGCACTTCGTCCGCAATGGGTGAGATCTCCACCAGATTGCCCTTGATGGACAATCCCACCTTGACGCTCGGTGCCGCAGGTGCCACCAGACGGTCAAACGCCGGGGTGGTGAACACCTTGCCGACCTCATGCAACGCCGTCAGGCCCTCATCGAACAAACGGACCAGCTGCGTGGTGTCGTCCCGATTGATGACCGCCGCACCGGACACCGAGCGGACGGCATTCCCAACCGACCTCGAAGCCTTGGAACCAGAAGCACTGGCCCGTTTTCCGGCCGCCGGTCCTCGTCTACGCCCAGAAGTCTGAGTCGCCGTCGCCGACGGCAACGACGCCGACAACACCCCCATGCGCGTATCCGGCATGGTGAAGAATTCACGCACCACATCCAACGCCAGATGTTCGGCATCGAAGTCGCGCCCGACCACGACCCCAACGCCATAATCCGCAGAGCCGGCACCGGCACCCGATGAGCCGCCGGACATCCCACCAACCGAATCGTTCCGCTCTACCGGCCCCGCAGGCAACAGCGGCACCACGGCATCGCCATACCGCGCCTTGACTTCGCACTGCACACCGTGCTCGTCACGATCCAGGTAGAATTCGGGCTCGCAGTCCACCGGCTGCAACGAGACCAACTCGCGAGGCAGCTCGCCCGCATCCAGCAATCCCGCACCCACCAGTTGCGGTAGCAGCGTGCGCGCGAACAACGCAATATCATCTCCGGCGATGACCTGGCCCGGCGAATCAGGAGCGAACAACTCATCCAGCAATCCCAATAACGGGAGCACCCGCCTCGGGCAACGCACGAACCGGCACCCGGCGGCGCTGATACGCTGCGAGCCGGCCATCATGGCGGAAACGGCCCCCGGCACCGCACCCGTGGGGGCAAGCAGCAGCCACGCGCCCGTTCCGCCCTCGACCACCGTTTCAATCGGCGGCATTCCGGATAGCAGGTAACCGGCATCCGGCCCATGCACCTGGAAGTCACGGCGCATGATGCGCATGGCCAATTCCGGTTCGCCGTCTTCCACCGGCACCGTGGCGGGCTGGCCGGCGAACCAGGTGTCCAACACCAGTTTCACGCTGCCGCCCGCACGGGAATCCAGCAATTTCGCCACTTCGGACTTGGAAAGCGTCATATGCCGGTCGATGGCGATGTGCCCGTAATACCGATCCTGCTGTTCGGCGGCCTGACGGATAGCAAGCGCCGATTTCAGGAAACCGAGCAACGGGCGCGACGTATCATCGAACATGTCCACCGTATGGGTGAACGCGAGTTTCTGACCGTAGCTTTCATATGTACCGGCAGCAATCGCAGCCACGAACTGCGGAATCGACTTCAGCACATAATCGGAACCGTTGGCCGGGGCACCGATTTTGAATTCCACACCCCATACGCCATCGATGAATCGCAGGATGGGCGTGAGCCTCACCTCGCCGGGCGCCACGGTGTCAGCGAAACGGTATCCGTCCGTGTTCGCGCCGGAACGCGCGCGTCCGCCATTCGCACGGCCAAATCGACCTGACGCAGGGGCACCGCCGTCCTTGCCGAATCGTTGCATCACGGCAAGCCGACGCCGTGATTTGGCTTGGGCGTCGCGCTGATCCATACGTTCCATGTAGCTGAGCACCGCACGCGATGGTCGCACCGCTCCGGCCTTGTACCCGGCGAATCGCTGAGGTTCGTCGCAGAACGCCAAGGCGAGCGCCGCCATGTGCTTGCACATGCCGTATCCGCGCCCGTACGCGGGGCATGTGCAGCTGCCGCCGTTCACCTCGCCCGTATCCAAATCGAACTGGACGTTGGTCCGGTATCGGCTGCCGGGACTGGTGGTGCCGCGCAGTATGGCGTCGAGCTCGGCGTACCGAGCACGCTGATCGGCCTGATAATGCGGGTCGATGAGCATGGTGTCGGCCAGACGCACGATGCCGCGGGCCCGGTCCAGCACCGCGTTGGAGACGGATGTGGTCACGTCGCGGCGCAACTCGGTCAGCGGGACCGGCTGCGTTCCCCGCGACCTGCCCAGTGAGACCGTTCCCCCGCCCCCGGCTTTTCCGACGGCCGCGTCCTCATCGTCGCCGAACCAGACGCTTTTGCCCTGCCGATACGGGCGATACGGTATGACCGCGTCAGCCGCGGTGAGGCTTCCACCAGCACCGAACGTCACATCGGAGACACCGTCTCGATCAGCGTCCGAAGTATCGGTATTCCCGGCATCAGGGTCCTCGATGTCCATGTCAGCATCGGCAACGACATGCCCTCCCATGCGCCACGAACCCTGCCTGCGCAGGCGATGCCCCCATGAGGCAGCGGCATCGTCGTCGTAACCGCCCATGCCGTCGGCGTCATCGATGCCATCGACAAGGTCGTCGTTGTCCGAATCCGCACTGCGCCATCCCTTGCGCCGTTGCAGACCGGACGAATAAGACCGCTCATCGCGCAGGTCATCCGAATCGTCGGAGACATGCCCGAACACGCCATATCCCCCGCCCATGGGCATCCTCCTTTCCGAAAAACAGTCATGTATGGGCCGCTCAATCAGCATGCAATCAACCCAACATTTCCATCCTAGACGACACGCGCGGTAGCCTTGATATATGGAAGCGGACACTCAGGCCAAACGCAAGACCTATGCGGGCAACGCCACCCTCGAAATCTTCGAGGTGCTATGGCGGCACACCTACTTCGGTCACGGCCTGTCCGTGCGCCAGATTCTTGACGAACTCGGCAAGATGCATCCGTACGCCACTCCGGACGAGCTGCCCACGGAAAAGACCGTGCGCAACCAGCTCAGGAAACTCGCCACCACACGCTTTCTTGGCCGTGGCATAGGCCATCTGACCGAGAGCGACCTGATCGGCGTGGAGTGCGCCGACCCGCAGCCCGGCTGGTATATGGACGCCTTCCTGTCCACAGCAGAGATGCGGCTGTTGGCGGACAGCCTCACCCTCTCGCGCATCAGCTTGGACACGCTGGACGAGCTGGTTGGCAAGATCCGCGAGCTCGCCGGAGCCGCCGGGGACACCATCGACTATCTCGACCACGTGGCCACGTACACGCATATCAACGGCGAATTCCTCTCCACCATCGACCAGCTCAACCAGGCTATCGAGGACGGCCACGGCGTGACCTTCCAATACCGTGACTACGGGCCGGACGGCACATTGGTGCCACACAAAAGCCGGACCGGCACGGGCAGCACCTACACGGCGGATCCCTATCAGATGGTGTACAAGAACGGCCGCTACTACCTCATCTGCCACCTGCATGGCGAAGACCATCTGCGCATCTTCGTGGTCAACCGCATCACCAACGTGAGCACCAAAGGGCTGCACGGCAGCGTACCGTTGGAGAGGCCGGCGCCCGAAGGCTTCGACGCGGTGAACTTCATGCGTCACCGTCCCTACCCCGTAGCAGACGACCCGGTGCGCATCCGCATGCTCGTCCGCGGCGAATCCATGCTCAACAACGTGTTCGAGTGGTTCGATGATCCGCAGATCACCCCGCTCGGCAGCGGAGGCCAGTTCGAGGTCGCCGTGAACTCCCCCGAACGTGCGGTGTTCTGGTGGGCATTGCAGTATTCGTGGGACGGCCGCGTGACCATTCTCGAACCAGATTCGCTCAAGCGCAAACTGTACGATGCCGGCACCCGCATGGCCGCCTCCTATGCGCCCGAAGATTCCGCTCCGCCTGAGCATCATTGACACCAGAAGCCAAAGCACCGCCACGGCAATGGCCGGCAGCCCCACTGCCGCCAACATTGACACAGTCATCATCGCCTCCCAACCAATAACGGCAATCCTTTGCCGGAGCCGCCAGCAACATCGTCCCGTCATCATCGCACAGGTTTTCGAAAGCGGTAAATTTTTACCGAACCTCACGAAAACAAGCCATTCTCAAGCATTTCTGAGCAATCAACGCTCAGTCAGACCGTCTTACGGCTATGGTGGAAACCATCGGAAACCTCGATCATCGCCAATGAATAAAAGGAGCAAGTATGAGCGAAGCACGTACCGCATGGGGCTGGGGCCTGGCCAGCATCGACGCGGCCGGCAACACCCTGGACGTCTGGTATCCCGAACTGACGCTGGGCCCGGCACCCGCCGAGGTCGACCGCCCGAACCACAACTTCGGCACCCTGGTCACCGAGGAGGCAGACGCCCGCGGTGTCCGTCGCGTCCCGGTGTTCACCGTCAGCCAGCTGGACGAACCGATCACCAACGCCGCCGAGGCCTACCTGAAGCTCCACCTGCTGAGCATGCGTCTGGCCAAGCCGAACACCCTGAATCTGGACGGCATCTTCGCCCAGCTCAACAACGTGGTGTGGACCAACTACGGCCCGTTCGCCGTGGAAGACTTCACGCTGCGCAAGGCCGATGTGGAGCGCGCCGCCACGGACGCCGCCCAAGCCTTTGCCACCCAGGTAGGTCTGCCGGCCGCGGCCCCCGCCGCCACCGTGAACGTGTTCGGCGTGGACAAGTTCCCGCGCATGATCGACTACGTGGTGCCCACCGGCGTGCGCATCGGCGACGCCGACCGCGTGCGTCTGGGCGCTTACCTGTCCGAGGGCACCACCGTGATGCACGCCGGCTTCGTGAACTTCAACGCCGGCACGCTGGGCGTCTCCATGGTCGAAGGCCGCGTCTCGCAAGGCGTGGTGGTCGGCAACGGCTCCGACATCGGCGGCGGCGCCTCCATCATGGGCACCCTGTCCGGCGGCGGCAAGCTGCGCAACTCCATCGGCGAGCACTCCCTGCTCGGCGCCAACGCCGGCATCGGCATCTCCCTGGGCGACAACTGCACCGTTGAGGCCGGCCTGTACATCACCGCCGGCACCAAGATCACCATCTGGGACAAGGCCAAGGCCGCTGCCGGAGAACCGCTCGAAGTGGTCAAGGGCGCCGAGCTGTCCGGCAAGAACAACATCCTGTTCATCCGCAACTCGGTCAACGGCCGCATCGAGGCCCGCTACCGCAAGATCGGTATCGAGCTCAACGAGAAGCTGCACAAGAACTGATTCCATCGGCTCCTTGAGCCGTGCGGCACAGCTGCTCATTTTCACCTGCGGAGAGTCCCATGGGACTCTCCGTTTTGCGTTTCGGCGCGGAAATCGAGGCCGGTCTCTGAAACCGCTCTAACACACGGGAATCGCAACTCCGTTCATATCGCAGCTCTCATATTGATTCAGAAGCTCCTAGCCACATCCATCAGATTCAACTCGTTTCCGATACTCTTTGCGCACGACTATGGCAGAAACAGCCAGCCCAGCCCCGCAGGCATTCATTCTCAATGAATGCCTGTTTCAGCGATTGTTTGAGGCCAGAAGAGCATGCTTTCTATCACCAAGCAATCGCAAATTGCCCGCCCAACGATTGTTTGATGCTAGAAGCATCTTTCTTCTATCACCAAACGATCGTAAATCGTCCGTTCAGCGGCCGTTTGACGTCAGAAAGGCCCGCCTTCTATCACCAAACAATCGCAAACATCCGCTTCAGCAGTCCTTTCAGTCCAAAAACCACATGTTTTTCCCGGATGCAAACGGCCGCGAAACACCTTCCGGCAGCCCATCAAAATCCGGAAAGCATCTGTTTCCATGCTGAAAGAACGCAAACCACTTTTGCCGAGGGCCTTCCGGAACCAGAGACACAAGCCCATCCGACATGCGACCACCAATGAACTTGCATGCGGACGCCGTGCGGATTCAGCCCGTGAAATCCGCCGAAAAGCCATGTCATATCAACAAATCCTGTGCAACCTCACCGCTACTCATCACGAAACCCCGAATCAAATGAAAGAACACCGCACAAAACCCAAAGAAGCCACGACAACCAACAATCTCCAGAGCGGCATCCCTACCACGACACCAAACAAACAACGAAAAGGCCGACGCGCAGAATCACGCATCGGCCTCGAAAGCCACACCGAAAGCGGAAGCCTACCGCTCCTCCAGCGGCACGTAATCGCGCTTCACCGGCCCGGTGTACACCTGGCGCGGACGGCCGATCTTGGTGTTCGGGTCGGCCAGCATCTCGCGGTACTGGGCGATCCAGCCAGGAATGCGGCCCAGTGCGAACAGCGTGGTGAACATGGCCGGATCGAATCCGATGGCGCGGTAGATCAGGCCCGTGTAGAAGTCCACATTCGGGTAGAGGTTGCGCGAGACGAAGTACTCGTCATGCAGGGCGATGTCTTCCAGCTCGGTGGCCACATCGAACAGTGCGCGCTCGTCGGCCGGCAGCTTGGACGTGTCCTCGCGCTCCATGATCTTCTCCAGATACTGCTTGGCGATGGCCGCGCGCGGGTCGTAGGACTTGTACACGCGGTGTCCCAGACCGGAGATCTTCTGCCCGTTCGCCTTGGCGTCGGTCACGAACTCGCTCACTGACTTGCCGGAATCACGGATTGCCTTGAGCTGGCGGAGTACAGCCTCGTTCGCACCGCCATGCAGCGGGCCGGAGAGGGCGTTTACGCCGGCGGCCACCGCGGAATACAGGTTGGCGTGGGCCGAACCGGCGATGCGCACCACGGAGGTCGAGCAGTTCTGCTCATGGTCGGCATGGATGATGAGCAGTCGGCCGAGGGCGTGCACGTACAGCGGGTCGGATTCGAACGGCTCGTACGGCACGGCGAAGCACATGCGCAGGAAGTCGTCCACGTAGCCGCGCGCGTAATCGGGGTAGAGCATCGGCTCATCGCGGCGGCGGCGGAAGATGTAGGAGACGATGGTGCGCACCTTGGCCATGATGATCACCGCAGCCTCGTCCAACTGGTCGGAATCGGTGATGTCCGTGGTGTCCGGATAGAACGTGGCCAGCGCGTTGATGGCGGAGGCAAGCACGCTCATCGGGTGCGCGGTGCGCGGGAAGGAGCCCATGAACGTACGGAAGTCCTCACCCACCATGGTGCGGTGGTTGATGGCGGAGACGAACTTCTCGTACTGCTCCTTGCTTGGCAGCTCGCCGTGGCGCAGCAGCCATGCCACTTCAAGGAAGTCGGACTGGTCGCACAGCTGCTCGATGGGGTAGCCGCGGTAGCGCAGGATGGAATGCTTGCCATCGATGAACGTGATCTTCGACTCGCACTGCGCGGTGGTCAGGAAGCCGGGATCGAGCGTGACCCAGCCGTCGTTACGCAGCTTGGAGACGACGATGCCGTCCGCCCCCGCGGTGGCCTTGACCACCGGCAGGGTGTATTTGCTGTCATCCACATTCAGCTGGGCTGTTGCCATACTTGTGCTCCCTCATCAACGGGCCGATGCCGACGGAACGGGCCGTTCGGCTCAAAGCTCAAAAGTATGGCTCACTATATGGCATGCGTGTTTCGGTGCAAGCCGGCGTCTCAAAAACAGCCGGGCGGCAACGCACGGCACCGCCGGGCATAACAAAAGGGAGCCTCCGCGTGGTGCAGAAGCTCCCCTCAGTCCGCTTTGCGGCCAGCTCCCCTCAAAGAGGGGAGCCAGAAAACGCTATTCGCTACGGTTCAACCAGCGGCAATCACAGATTGGTGCGGTCGGTGAAGATGATCGGGCCGTTCTCCGTGATAGCGATGGTGTGCTCGGAGTGGGCACCGCGCGAACCGTCGGAGGAGCGCAGGGTCCAGCCGTCCTTCTGATCCTGGTAAATCTCGTCCGTGGTCTTGAGGAACCACGGTTCGATGGCGATGACCAAGCCTTCGCGCAGCTTGTAGCCGTGGTGGGCGCGGCCGTCGTTCGGCACGTGCGGGTCGCCGTGCATGATGTGGCCCACGCCGTGGCCGCCGAACTCAAGGTTGATCGGGTATCCGTATTCGCGCGCGATGTCGCCGATGGTGTTGGAGATATCGCCGAGACGGTTGCCGGGCTTGGCCACGTCGATGGCGGCGGCGAGCGCCTCCTCGGTGCACTTGATGAGGCGCAGGTCCTCGGGGTCGGGGTCTTTGCCCACCACGAAGCTCACGGCGGAATCGGCGACCCAGCCGTCCACGGAGATGGCGAGGTCCAGGGAGACCAGGTCGCCGTCCTTGAGGCTGTAGTCGTACGGGACGCCGTGGAGCACGGCGTCGTTCACGGAAGTGCAGATGTAGTGGGCGAACGGGCCGGTGCCGAAGTCCGGGGCGTAGTCCACGTAGCAGGATTCGGCGCCCTTGCGGTCCACGATCTTCTTGTGGACGAATTCGTCGATCTCCAGCAGGTTGGTGCCCACCTTGGTGGTCTCCTGCAGTTCCTTGAGGATTCCGGCGACGAAGCGGCCGGCAGGCTTCATTTCCTCGATTTCACGAGGGGTCTTCAGTTCGATCATGCCTGCCAGCCTACTCAGGCCGCCCTACTTGCGCGGCTTGCCGAAAGTGAACGCGCGAATCACGGCGGTGATGCCCATGACCACCATGGCGCAGCCGCCGAAAATCACCATGAACACGGTGGAGCTCAACGGGCTCATCAGCACCACGAATCCGGCGATGATGGAGATGATCGCGTAGGCCACGGCCCATCCGGAGCGCGGGATGCGCCACGATTCCACCAGTGCCATCACGCCCTCCATGATCCAGCCGAAGCCCGCCATGAGGGTGATCATCAGGGCCAAGGTCTGTCCGGTCAGGCCGTAGTTGCGCACGACCACCACGCCGCCGAAGGTGAGCAGGATGCCCACCAGCACGTCCAGCACGCGCCAGCCACCGGGCAGTCCGGGCTCGACCAGGGCGCTGACGATGCGCACCACGCCGGAGATCACGAAGTAGACGCCAAGCAGCAACGCGGCCAGGGCCAGCGTCTTGGACGGCACAAGCAACAGCGCCAAGCCCAGCGCGACCGCGGCCACGCCCACCACGCCGTACACCACACGGATGGTGGTCTTTGCCTTCTGCGGCAGCCATTCCTCGATGAGGCGGAACGGGTTGAAGTCGCCGGCATACCAGCCGGGTTGCGCGCCAAACGGATTCCGGCCCTGATCGTCCTGGCCGTTCTGGTTCGGCTGGTTCTGACCGTACGCGCCGTACGGTCGTCCGTATCCATACGGCTGACCGTACTGTCCGTACTGCTGGCCGTTCGGATTGGTGGCGTACGGCCCGTAATAGGGCTGGCCATAACCCTGCTGCGACTGCGGACCATCCTGCGGGCCGCTCTGGCCAGACTGCCCGTCACCCTGCTGCGGCGGATACTGACCACCGTGGTTGCTGTCGTACGCACCGTACTGCGGCTGCTGGTTCGGCTGGTACTGCGCACCGTTCTGGCCTTGCTGGCTCTGGCCTTGCGGATCGAACGGGTTCTGGCTGTTGTTCGGGTCGCTCATCATGACTCCTTATGTACACGGTTCACCCCACATTTTAGACAGTCTGCCTAATTCACACCATGAGCAGAACTAGGCAGACTGTCTAGTAACAGCCACGCCCATCACAGGCAATCAGCCCACAGCCAAGACGACAGCCAGTGCTTCTCCCCCACGCCGATTAGGCTGGGGGCATGACCAACGAAACCGAAACGCTGAAGTCGGGCATCGACCCGTCCTCGTTCTCCTCCACCATCAAGCCGAACAACGACCTGTTCCGCTACGTCAACGGCCCCTGGATCGACACCTACCGCCTGCCGGATGACCGTTCGCGCTACGGCTCCTTCGACAAACTCGCCGAGGACGCCGAGAATCAGGTGCGCGAAATCCTCGAGGACGAGGACTGCCCCGCCGCCAAGTCGCAGGCCCTCTACCGCTCCTTCCTCAACACCGACGCCATCGAGGCCGCCGGACTGAAGCCGATCCGAGACGAACTCGACCTCATCGACTCCGCCATCGACAAGCCCGCCCTGACCCGGGTGCTCGGCACCATCAACCCCGCCGGCGGCCCGGACCTGTTCGGCCTGGCCATCTACGGCGACCCGGGCAATCCGGACCTCAACATCACCCACATCGAGCAGTCCGGCCTGATGCTGCCGGACGAGGCCTACTACCGTGAGGACCACTACGCCCCCGTGCGCGAGGCGTACGTGACGATGGTGGCCACCCAGCTGGTGAACGCCGGGTACGCGCCGGCCGCCGAAACCGATGACGCCGACGATTCCGATTCCGTCGATATCGCCGCCGCCCCGACCGTGGTGCCGAGCGAGGCCGCCCTCGCCATGGCCCGTCACTTCCTCGACGTGGAGACCCGCATCGCCGCCAACCACTGGGACAACGTGGCCACCCGCGACTCCGTGAAAACCTACAACCCCACCGATTTCACCGATCTGGCCGCCACGCTGCAGCATTTCGACCTGAACTCCTGGATCGAGGCATGGCAGTCCGCCTATGACGCCACCGAGGCCGCCAAGGCGCAGCCCATCGATTTCAAGGCCGTCTTCGCCCGCACCATCGTGCACGAGCCGAGCTTCCTGAGCGGACTCGACAAGTTCTGGGACGAGGCCGACCTGGCTGATCTCAAGCTGTGGGCCCGTGTGCACATGATCGTGGGCTCCGCGAGCATGCTGTCGCGTGCGTTTGACACCACCAACTTCGACTTCTTCGGCAGGGTACTCTCCGGCGCCAAGAAGCAGCGCGACCGTTGGAAGCGCGCGGTGAGCCTGGTCAACGGCGTATGCGGCGAGGACGTGGGCCGCGAGTACGTGCGTCGTCACTTCCCGGAGAGCGCGAAGCAGCGCATGGAGCAGCTGGTGGCCAACCTCATCGACGCCTACCGCGTCTCCATCGCCAACTCCGACTGGCTCGGTGCCGATACGCGCGCCAAGGCCCTGGAGAAGCTCTCCAAGTTCACGCCGAAGATCGGATACACCAACCACTGGCGCGACTACTCGGCGCTGGACGTCTCCCCGGACGCCCTGCTCGCCGAAAACGCCAAGGCCGCGAACCTGTACGAGACCGGCTACCAGCTGACCAAGGTGGGCAAGCCGGCCGACAAGGACGAATGGCTGATGAACCCGCAGACGGTGAACGCCTACTACGAGCCGAGCATGAACGTCATCGTGTTCCCGGCGGCCATCCTGCAGCCCCCGTTCTTCGATCCCGATGCCGAGGACGCGGCCAACTACGGCGGCATCGGCGCGGTGATCGGCCATGAGATCGGTCACGGCTTCGACGACCAAGGCTCCCAGTACGACGGCGACGGCAGGCTCAACAACTGGTGGACGGACGAGGACCGCAAGAACTTCGAGGATCGTACCAAGGCGCTCATCGAGCAATACAACGGCTTCGTGCCGCAGCAGCTGGCCGAGAAGTACGCGGATGAGCCGGACAAAGCCCCGCACGTCAACGGCGCGCTGACCATCGGCGAGAACATCGGCGACCTGGGCGGCGTGAACATCGCCCTGAAGGCGTATGCGTTCGCGCTGGGCAAGGCATCCGGCGCGATTGCCGGCAACGGCGACGAGGACGGCTCCCCGGCCGCCATCAAGGCTCTGCTCGGCACCGCCCCGGAGATGGACGGCTTCACCGGCCTGCAGCGCTTCTTCCTGAGCTACGCCTCCATCTGGCGCACCAAGAACCGCGACGAGCTGGCCGAGCAGTACCTGCAGATCGACCCGCACTCCCCCGCCGAGTTCCGCACCAACGGCATCGCCCGCAACGTGGATCTCTTCTACGATGCGTTCGGCGTGACCGAAGGCGACGCCATGTGGCTCGCCCCCGACGCCCGCGTGCGCATCTGGTGACTCCGGCCGTGACTTCTTGCCTTGGCTCCCCTCTCTGAGGGGAGCTGTCGTCGTTAGACGACTGAGGGGAGTACCACGAGTAGCGCTCCCCTCAGTCAGCTGCGCTGACAGCTCCCCTCAGAGAGGGGAGCCAAGCTAGTACTTCATCTAGAACGGAACGTCGTCTTCGACTTCCTCGTCAAATTCGCCGTTATACGGCTGTCCTTCCGCCGGCGAATCCGTCTGCGGTACTTGCTGGCCGGTCTGTTGCAGTGACTGGCTTGCGGATTGGCTTTCTGTCGACTGGTCGGCAACTCCCAAATCAACCGGCTGCGCCTGCCGCGGCACCACCTCACCTCCCGTGGCCTGATACGGGTCGATGCCGGGACCATTGGCGACATCATATCCTTGTTGCGGATTTCCCGCTCGCTGGAACTGCGCCTGCTCCCCCTGCGCGAGCTGGGCACCGGTTCCGGCTCCATTGCCCGCACCGGCAACACCGTTGGGCCCGTTCGCACCATTGCCATTGACGACGTTGCCTCCGCCGCGCGACACCTTGGTCAGTGCGGTGGTGCCGAACGTCAGATCATGGCCGATGTTTGTGGCCTCAATGACGGTACGGCTGCGCAGCTCACCGGTCGGCGTGGACCATTGCTCAGTGTTGAGCACTCCCACCACGATGACCCGGTCGCCTCGCCGCACCGATCGCTGGGTGTTCTGGGCCAGCACCCGGAAGGCCTTGACCGCAATCCATGCGGTGCCATATTCCTCCCATTGACGGGTGTTCTGGTTGAAACGACTTCGCGTACTGCCCATGCGGAAATTCAGTACGGGGAAGCTGTCCGTACCGCCCATCATCGGGTCGCCCGCCACGAAGCCCGTGATGGTCACCGCCGCCTGCTGATTTGCCATGATCGGTCCTTTCATTCGCATTGCCATGGATGGACCGCCGGGGTTGCCTGCGCGTCCTTGCGGGCAGATCAGCCGGCGGTATTCTCCACTGTGCTGGACCTGAATCGGTCGGGACAAGCCCAACCGACGAATGTGGATACCGTGACGCAGTTGGGTTCTTGACCTCTGTGGACGGATTTCGATTATCCACCGTTAGGTAAACAGTCTTTGCATTTGTTCTGGCTCCCCTCCCTGAGGGGAGCTGTCAGCGAAGCTGACTGAGGGGAGCATTACTCGTGGCACTCCCCTCAGTCGTCTAACGACGACAGCTCCCCTCAGGGAGGGGAGCCAAGAACAGCAAAAAGCGCCATCCCACAGATGCAGGATGGCGCTTGTGCAGCTACTCAGGTCTCAATCACAGACGCTCAAGCAACGTCTCCACGGCCTGATCGGCGGGCACGGCGACCTTATTATCGCCGTTGCGGTCACGAATCTCGATCGTGCCGTCGTTGACGAAGTCGCGGCCCACCACGGCGATGGTCGGCACACCGATGAGCTCGGCGTCCTTGAACTTCACGCCCGGGGAGACCTTCTTGCGGTCGTCGTACAGCACCTCGACGCCCTTGGCCTCCAGCGCCTCGACCAGCTTCTCGGCACCCTCGAAGGCCTTCTCGTCCTTACCGGTGGCCACCACATGCACCTGGGCCGGCGCGATCACGGACGGCCATGCCAAGCCGGCCTCGTCGTGATGCGTTTCGGCGACGCATGCAAGCACGCGGGACACGCCGATACCGTAGCAGCCCATCCACACCGGCACGGCCTTGCCGTTCTGGTCGAGGACCTTGAGATCCAGGGCCTTGGAGTACTTGAGACCCAGCTGGAAGACCTGGCCGATCTCCACGCCGCGCTCGAAGCTCAGCGGGCCGGAGCCGTCCGGGCTCATGTCGCCGTGGCGGACCTCGACGGCCTCCACCACGCCGTCGGCCTTGAAATCACGGCCGTAGACGAGGTTGTAATAGTCGACCTCGTGCTCGTCGGCACCGGTGAACCATGCGGAACCCTTGACGACGTGCGCGTCCACGAAGTAGCGCAGCGGTTCCTTGACGCCGGCGGCCTCGGCCTGCGGGCCAAGCACCATCGGGCCGATGTAGCCCGGCACCAGCTCGGGATGCTTCTTGAGATCCTCTTCGGTGGCCTCTTCGAGCTCGGACGGCGCGAACTGCGCCTCGAGACGCTTCATATCGACCGTGCGGTCGCCCGGCACGCCGACAACAATCAGCTCGCGCCACGGCTCGTCGTGCTCCGAGTCCTCCGGGTGCTTGACGGCGATGACCACGTTCTTGAGGATGTCCGAAGCGGCCCACTCGCGGCCGTCCGCACGCAGGTGATCAGCGTTGGCGCGCTCGATCATCTTGTCGATGGTCTTGGCGTCCGGCGTGCTCTCCTTGGTGGCGGCCGGGGTGTTGGAAGCATCGATCTCCGGCAGCTCCGGCGTGTGCAGGGCCTCGACGTTCCAGGCCTTGCCGGAGGGGGCGAGCGCGAAGGTGTCCTCGCCGATCGGCATCGGCGCGAGGAACTCCTCGGACGCGGAGCCGCCCATCGGGCCGGACATGGCGAACACCGGCACGTACTTGAGGCCGATGCGCTGGAACACACGCTCGTAGGCGCCGCGCTCATCCATGTACGCCTTGCGCATACCTTCCTCGTCCACGTTGAACGAGTAAGCGTCCTTCATCACGAACTCGCGGCCGCGGATCAGGCCGGCGCGCGGGCGGAACTCATCGCGGTACTTGGTCTGGATCTGGTAGAGGACGACCGGCAGGTCCTTGTAGGACGAGTACATGTCCTTGACCAGGAGGGTGAACATCTCCTCGTGGGTGGGGGCCAGCAGGTAGTCGGCCTGGTGACGGTCCTTGAGGCGGAAGATGTTGTCGCCGTACTCCTCCCAGCGGTGGGTGGCCTCGTAGGGCTCGCGCGGCAGCAGGGCCGGGAAGTGCACTTCCTGAGCGCCGATGCCGTTCATCTCCTCGCGGATGATGGCCTCGATCTTGTTGAGCACGCGCAGGCCGAGCGGCAGCCACGTCCAGATGCCGGGGGCGGCCTTGCGGATGTAACCGGCGCGCTGCAGGAGCTTGGCGGAATCGACGTCCGCGTCCGCCGGGTCTTCGCGCAGGGTGCGCAGGAACAGGGTTGACATACGAAGGGTATTGGAAGTCATGTGTTCCAAGATATTCGTGTGAACCGACAATGAAGAAGCGGCCCCGAATCATCTCACCCATGCCGATTTTGTCTATGGCTGGTTGTCTCCGGATACCAGTGCGCACTTGACATTAGCTTGGTTTTCGTCTGCGTGCATGCGACAATGATGAGGGGGATAGATTTACCGTGAGGGGGCACCGATGACGCAGCCGACCAATCCGCAGGAGCATCGCACACCAGACGATTCCGAACGACAGGTTCCGCCGGCATCACCTCCCGCCGCCGGGACCCAAACACCGACGACAAGCAACGCATTCATCCAATCGCAGTCAACGACGACTGCCGAATCACCGTTTCATCCTGAACCGCGCGAGCGGCAGATTTCACAGACCGTACCGCCCGTAATGCCGGGCCAACCATATCCGTCGTATTCCGATACCCCGCAACCGCCGAATTTCGCGCAGGCGGGCTCGTTTTCACCGTATTCGGCCACGACCGGCGCGCCGATGATGACGCATACCATAGGCCAGGAAGAGCAGTATCCGCCATTCACCAATGGCTTGGGCGTGCCCATAATCTTGCCTTCCGCGCAACCGGAACCGGAACGGCCTCGTCATTCCAGCGTGCAGATTCTGCTGCTGATTCTGGGCGTGGCGCTGGTGACCATTGCGGTGCTCGCGTTCGCTCTGGTGGCATACAGCACTTTGGGCGATATCGGACGAGCCGCGGCCATCGGATGTATCGGCTTGTTGTCGCTGGGCATCGGCGTGGCATTGACCCCGCGACTGCGGGCCACCGCCGAAGGACTCGCGTGGGCAGGACTCGCGGCGCTGACCATTGATGCCGTGCTTATCGGCCATATTCCCGCGGTGGCGTTGCATGTGCCGCAGGGTACCGCGAGCGGCCTGATCATCGTGCTGGTCACCGCGTTCGCTTTGGGGTTGCGGTTCATCCGCATACCTTCCCATATGCCCATCAGCAAGGCCGATTCCAGCTCCCAAACGATCCAATCGGTTTCCGTTCCCGCTGGTTCCCCGGCACAGAATCCTTCGGTTCGGAATGTCTCCACGCAGCATTCCCCTACATCGGAATCCAGCGCGCCGGCCCTCTCTACGCAGAGTAATCCCGTGCAGGGCTCTGCTGTGCCGGGTTCCGCTGCGCAGCCGGTCTTGCCATTGCGCGCCTATACGTTGTATGCAACCTTCTCATTGCCGTTTGCGCTGATCCTGCTCATGACTGATTTGCCCGTGGTGGATTCTGAGTTGCGCGATACCGTGGCTGTGGCCGCAGGCGCGTTGGTCATGGCACTGAACGCGGCGTTCCTGAAGCCGAGCAAACTATCCCGTCACGCCGATTTTGAATGGGTTGCCTCGGCTATTACGTCAATGGCTTTGCTGGCGCCCATATCCTTCATCATGTATACCGTAATGTCATCGGCCGAACCGTTCCCGCTGGCGGCTTCGCTCTGCGCTCTTATCCCCGCGGCATGGGCAGCGATACTGGTGACTCTGCATGTGCGGGTTTTGGCCCATACCGGCAAAACCGTGCATCCGCTGCTCTGTGCCATACCGACCGCGGGACTCGTATGGACGTGCGCTTCGGTGTCCGTGCCGCTGAGCCGCGGCCTTGAGATGGTAATGGCGAATCAGGACCTCGCCCGCATGTGCGCCTATCTAGCCACGGTGTTGGTATCGGCCGTCGCCATGGCCGCAGGCTGTCTGTTGCCGCGTTCCGGCGGGTTCAGGCGGATCGGCGAGCCGGCCCGCACCACAGCAAGCATCATCGGCGCGTTCCTGTTGATGGTCCTGACGTTCAGCGAATTCGATCGCAGGGATATTCCCGCGTTCATCACCGCAATGACGGCGTTCGTACTCATGCTGGCGGTCTGCACCGCAACCGGCGTGCTCGCCACCAAGCCGCAATCGGGCGAACCCGAAGAAGCAATTTCCAAGGTCAATGCGCCCATACCGATTTCAACCATTGAGCTCAGGCCTCAATCGGCCTCCCATGTACAAGTCCCGCATCCGCAGAACGCACCATCCACGTATCAACACAGATATATCTACGCTTCAGCTCTGTTCGCATACTGTTTCGCGATTTTCACCGCTGTGGTATTGATGCTTTGGACGCTTGCGGACCATCATCCGTATATTTCGGTCGACGTCATCGCCATCATCACAGGTTCGGCGGCGCTGATTGTGGGGGCATACCGGCTGCATGTCAACGCGCAGGCACGAAGCTGGCCTGTGCTCTGGGCTCCTCTGACGCTACTCATGGTTCCCTCATTGCTGGCAAGCCAGCTGGAACCGGTCAATTTCCCGCGTATGCTTGCGCTGCTCACCATCTCGCTCGTCACGCTGCTGCTGGGCGCACTGCTGGGATTGCAGGCACCGCTGATATACGGCGCAGTGGTGCTGACCATTCACATCCTCACGGTGATCTGGCCATGGCTTGCGGAATTTTCACGCCATTACTGGTGGGTATGGCTACTCATCGGCGGCATCATCCTCATCGTGACCGCAGCCCGATATGAGGCCAGTCTCAAATCCATGCGCACCATCGCCGCCCGCATCAGCGACCTACGCTAGCACCTATAAACCGACCATTCGATTCAACTGTGCGAAAAGCACATTGCGACAGCCGAACCGGAAGCAGTCGCATCAAAAGCGCCTTTTATGCGAATGCACATCCCGCCCAATAACGTAGGCTCTGTTAAACCAAGATTGACATGAATTCCATCGGACTACCCCTCAGCCGGCTTCGCCGACAGCTCCCCTAACAAGGGGAGCCGAGAATAAGGGGCATGTCAATCTTGGTTTAACAGAACCATAACGTATGCGGAACTATCCCGACAAGGAATAATTCCGCATACAAAACATCACCAGCGGCCGGCGATGAGGGTGCCGCAGTCGGGGCAGCGACCGTTGCCGCCGTTTGCCGAAGACAGACGGTCTGCGATGATGCGATACCAGTCACGTTCGATGAGTTTCGCATGGCATGACGGGTTCGGACAGTAGGTGGTGTCCCCTTCCCGGTCGTGGACGTTGCCGGTATAGACATAATGCAACCCCTCACTGAGCGCGATTGCACGAGCACGGGTCAAGGTCTCATGCGGGGTGGGCGGCACGTCCATCATCCGATAGCTGGGGTGGAAGGCGCTGAAGTGCAACGGCACGTCCGGTCCCAGATGCTCGCGAATCCACGCGCATTCGGCATGGAGTTGGTCATCGTCGTCATTGAGGCCGGGGATAAGCAGGGTGGTGAGCTCCACCCACACATGCTCGCCGCTCGGGGTGCGGGCCTCGTTGACTGCGTATTCGATGGTGTCCAGCACATCCTGAAGATGCGTGCCAGTGACTTTCCAATAGAAATCCTCGGTGAAGCCCTTGAGATCGATGTTCGCCGCATCCATGACCGCATAGAAGTCGGAACGTGCGATCGCGCTCATATATCCGGCGGTCACGGCAATCGGGTGAATACCGCGCTCGCGGCAAGCGACGGCCGTATCGATGGCGTATTCGACGAACACGATCGGATCGTTGTAGGTGAACGCCACCGAGTCGATGCCGCGGTCCGCCGCCACCTGCGCGATTTTCTCCGGACTCGCCTCCACGCCAAGCCGATCGAAGCTGCGTGCCTTGGCGATGTCCCAGTTCTGGCAGAACCGGCAGCCGGAATTGCATCCGGCCGTGCCGAAGCTCAGTACGCTGGAGCCGGGATGGAAATGATTGAGCGGCTTCTTTTCCACCGGGTCTACGGCGAAGCCGGAACTGCGGCCATAGGTATCGGACATGATGACACCGTCATGGTTCGACCGCACGAAACAGAAGCCACGCTGTCCGGGCTTGAGCACGCACCGGCGCGGGCACAGTTCGCAGCGTGCGCGGCCGGAGCCGTCGTCAAAGCGCGTCTGCCACCGGCCGATTGCGGGATTTGACTTATCGTCTCCCGAATCCGAGGGAATCGCGGCACGGGGAAGACCGTCGATTTTCCCCGCCGCATCCGCATCAACCGGGTTACGGAGCGTGGTCTGAGTCCCGGTAAAACGGTTTACGGTGTCAGAGACGCGGACGCCCACATCATTCCTCGGCATAGGCAGTCACCTCGTAGCGCTGGCAGTCGATCTCGCCATCGGACCAGTCGTATCCGGGTCTGATACCGGCCTTGGCCAGCAGATGGGCGACAAAATCGTGCGGATCAGGAAGCTGTTCCCAGACCTGCGGCAGGAATGTGGCACTCCGACCGCCCTGGTCGGAGATGATCAGCCCATCCCGGCCAGGGCGCAATGCCGATTCAAGTTCGGCACGAGACCGCACTGGCCTGTCTGAATGCCTCGGCTCCCGGCTTACATTCGTGGTTGCGGGGCGGCTCCCGTCAGCCAAAGCATGCCGATAACCCTGCTTCGCTTCCCTCTCGTCCTTCCCGTCCGCTGATATTTCGTCATCCGCCGTCACGACAACAGGTTCCGGCTCGCCCAATACCGAGACTTCCACGCTGAGCAGCGGGTATTCGGCCACCGTGACCGGGTTAAAGCGAGGGTCATGAACCGCCGCGTCCACGGCATGCTCCGCAACGTCGCGTCCCAACGAGCGGTAGGCCACCAACGAGCCGATGCATCCACGCAGTCGGCCGTATTCGGTAAGGGTCACAAAGCTCGCACCCGACTGCCACAGCCAAGGATGGGCCGCGATGATGTCGCTCACCGACGATTCGATTGCCCCAGTCGGGCCAGCGTCTGATTTGGAAATATCGGTAACGGGATCGACGTCAGCATTGACACCAACACTGGTATCGGAGACAGTAGGCCGTCGCGTATCCGTGTCGATACCCAATCGCTCTTGGATGGCGGCACGGGCAAGCGCCAACAACACGTCGCCGCGTTCACTATCCGCTGGACTCGTGTCAGTACCAGAATCTTGAGAGCCGCGATCCGCACCATCAATGGCATCAGCGCTGCCAGTGACACCGAACCCGCCGTGGATATCGGCGCCATCATGACGATCGGTGCAATCATGACCAGCTTCATCCGGCACAGCATCATCCGATGCACCATCGTTCCGGCCGTCCTCCCACGCGGCGAACGAAGCATACCCGACCACCGGCTCATCGGGGTCGCGCATGGCCGGACGCGGCTGCCCGGCGAGCGCCACCACGCCATCATCTCCCGAAGTGGAGCAGCCAAGCTTGAACAGATGCATGTCATGGCGTTCGGTCAGCACATCCAAGAGCCCGTTGATCGGATAGGCCCCGCAGGCACGGCGTGGATGGATGGGCTTGCGCAGCGCGAGGATGTCCTCGATGGTCTGGTCATCCAATGCGCGGGCGTAGGCCTGAGGATGGTAGTGCGAGAGGTCGGAACTGATGACGATGACGGTTTCGGAATCACCCCACAGGGCACGCAACACGTCGCCGACTTCCTCGGGGGTGGCGTCGCCCGCATTGAGCGGAACGATTTCAAGGTCCGGGCCGAAGATGGTCTGCAGGAACGGAATCTGCACCTCCACCGCATGTTCCTGGGCATGCGTGGGGTCGTTGACGATCAGTGCGGGAGCGGGAGCACCCGGCCGGGCACGCATGCCGGAGCGCAGACCATTCCGTGAAACACCTCGTGAAACATTACGTGAAACGCCTTGTGAAACATCAGTCGACCCCGTGGCATCGGTGGTATCGACCGCGCCCATTCCCAACGCCCGACGCTCAGCCGCGGTATCCACGCGAGCCGCACCCAGCGGCGTCTCGAACGCATCCCACGTGGAGCAGGCCACGCCGCGGACCGCCACGCGATGGGTCGGCCCCACGATCACCGCGCGCTTCACCATGCCGCGGCCACGCTCCAGCAATGCGTAGGCAAGCGCCGCCGTGGTGCCAGAATACACGTATCCCGCGTGCGGTACGATCACCGCTTTTGGCGCGCCCGCCGGAAGCCGCGACGCCAACTGCCGTATCAACGCACGCCCATAATCAAGATGCCGGTTGACGAGCTGCTTCAACGTCACCTGGTCGGCCGGGTAGAACGAGCCGGCCACCGCCGCCGGACGCACCGCAACCGGACCTGCAGCGCCGGTTTCGAGCGGTTCATGAACCCCGTTGTTCCCGTGGAAGATATCGGAATGCACCATAACGACCACCTCACCTCCATGGTAGTCCGATGGCATCAGATGCTTCATTACATCACAATTGGCATAACCTGAGCTACCCTTCAGTCGGCTTCGCCCGATAGCTCAGCGGACAGGGGGAGCCGAAAGTTAGCCCACATCAATATTGGGGCACCAGCGCAAAACCCGATTCAGAAAAGGGCGTCCTGATCGAATTCGTCGTCGCCGGCGGCAAGGCCGGTGGGCTTGAAGGCGGCGGCTCCGTCCGCGGCCAGTTGGTCGGAAGCGGCGGCCGAGGCCTCGCGCAGGTCTCCGTCGAGCATCACGGCGTCCGGCGAGACCAGGAACATGCGTTCGTTGCCACCGGCCAGATACAGTCCATCCAGCGATTCCACGCGGGAGAGCGCCACATAGCCCATGCCGGGCGCGAAGGTGCGTCGCAGGTCCATCACCGCACGGTCGAGCGTCATGCCCTGCGACTTGTGGATGGTGATGGCCCACGCGCACCGCAACGGCACCTGCCGCACGGAGGCGAGCACGGTGTCGCCGTCCATCATCTCCCAGTCGGCCGGTTTCATCGTGACGATATTGCCATTCTCGAACTCCACGATGGGCCAGCCACCCTTGGCTTCGGGCGCAAACCCGCGCACGGTGCCAAGCGAGCCGTTGACGAACTGATGGTCGGAATCATTGCGCAGCGCCATCACCGCCGCACCGGTCTTGAGCACCAATCGTTCCGGGGCGAGCATGTTCTTCCTGAGTCGGTCCACCAGATTGGCAGGCCCTGCGGTTTCGGCGTGGAACTCATGCTCGTCAAGCGCGATCTGGGCCAGTCTCATATCGTTGAGCCCGTCGGCCTGCCGGTTGACGGGGAACAGGTGAACGGCCACTTGACCGGGTTCGGGCATCCGCCCCAGTCGGGTCAGCAGCACCTCGCGGTCGTGCTGGGTCACGCCGCCGGCGCGGATGTCGGTGAGTACGGTGAGCAGGTCGCCGGTGTCCTGACGGTGTTGTTCGGTCAGGTAGCAGACGGCGGGATTGAGTTCGTCCCACACCAGTGATTCGGTGACGAAACCTTCCGGATTGCGTCCGGCCTTGGCATAGCGTTCGCGTGCGGCCACGAATTCCGGGGTCGGGGCAATCAGGTCGTTGTTGCGACCGGATACGGAGACGGGCGGCAACTGGAAGAAGTCGCCGGACAATACCACTTGGATGCCGCCGAACGGACGCGGGTCGTGACGGACCAGCCGGCAGACCTGATCGACCATATCGAACAGCCAGGCGTGCAGCATGGAGACCTCGTCGATGACGAGGATGTCCGCGGCCTGAATCTTGCGGCGACGACGGGAACGAATGAGTTTCAACAGGTTGGCCGTCAGACTCGTGGCCACACCCACGCCGCTCCACGAATGGATGGTCTGGCCGTTGATGTGCGTGGCGGCGATGCCGGTGGACGCGGTGACGGCCACTTCGGCGCCGTCCGCCCGCGCCTGACGGATGAATTCGTTGAGCGTGTACGTCTTGCCGGCACCTGGGGCACCGGTCAGGAACACGTTCGCGCCGGCGTTCAGGATGGCCAAGGCCTCGCTTTGGCGCATTGGTGTTCCTTTCGATTCCCGTGATATCCGATGCCCGATTGAGTGGTGAGTACTCCCCTCTCGGAGGGAGCGGAGAGGGGAGCCACGAAAAACAAAGCTCTGTTATAAAACCAAGATTGACATGAATTCCATTGGGCTACCCCTCAGTCTCGCTTCCGCGAGCCAGCAAGAATAAGAGCCATGTCAATCTTGGTTGAACAGAGCCACAAACAGACTACTTGTTGAGGATGCTGGTGGCTTCGATGTCGGCGGCGATGGCCTTGGCCTCGGCCTCGTCCGGGCCGGGCACCGGGGCCATGAAGGCCTTGCGGTAGTAGCGCAGCTCGTCCAGCGACTCGATGATGTCCGCCAGCGCGCGGTGGCCGCCGTTCTTCGGCGGGCGGTTCTCATAGACCGCCGGGTACCAGCGGCGTGCGAGCTCCTTGAAGGTGCTCACGTCCACGCTGCGGTAGTGCAGGTGGCTCATGAGGCCCGGCATGTAGTGGTCGAGGAACTTCTTGTCCGAGCCGATGGTGTTGCCGGCGAGCAGCGGCTTGACGCCGTCCGGGGTGAAGCGCAGCACGTATTCGGTGACCTTCTGCTCGGCTTCGGCAAGGCTCAGACCGTGCTCCCATTCGTTGATGAGGCCGGAACGGGTGTGCATGTTACGCACGAAGTCGTTCATGTGGGCCACGGCGGCCTCGGAAGGCTTGATGACGAAGTCCACGCCCTCGTCCAGCACGTTGAGGTCGAAGTCGGTGGGCACCACGGACACCTCGACCAGCTCGTCGCCGCCGAAGATGTCGAGTCCGGTCATCTCGCAATCGATCCAGATCAGGCGCGAGTCCTTCGCGCTGTACGTTTCCGCGTCATGTGCATCCACCATCGTGGGCCGCCTTCCGTAACTATCGCTCGTAATCAGAACAGTTCAGACTATACCGCGGGGAATACATTGAATCTCAGGAACTGGGTGGCACTCCGGGAGACTCCCCTCAGTCGGCTTCGCCGCCAGCTCCACTCAGACAGGGGAGCCACAGTGAGGGAACGGCGCATACAATACAAAGGCTCCCTTTCCGTGGAGGAAAGGGAGCCTCAAGTATGGGACGCGGCGAATCACCTGCTATGTCGGTGAATCACCGGCCGTGACCGGCATCAGTTGTTGTGGAAGCCGGAGTAGTTCGGGGCCTCGGCGGTCATCACGATGTCGTGCGGGTGAGATTCGCGCAGGCCGGCATCGGTGATGCGGATGAAGCGGCCCTTCTCGCTCATCTCGGAGATGTTGTGGGCGCCGATGTAGAACATGGACTGGTGCAGGCCGCCGAGCATCTGGTAGAGCACGGCGTTGAGCGGTCCGCGGTACGGAACCTCGCCTTCCACACCTTCCGGCACGACCTTGTCGTTGGAGGTGACGTCGGCCTGGAAGTAACGGTCCTTGGAGTAGGACTTCTTGCCGCGCGGGGCCATGGCACCGAGGGAGCCCATGCCACGGTACAGCTTGTACTGCTTGCCGTGCAGGAGCACCTTCTCGCCCGGGGCTTCCTCGCAGCCGGCGAGCGTGCCGCCGAGCATCACGGAGGAGGCGCCGGCCACGAGGGCCTTGGCGATGTCGCCGGAGTAGTGGATGCCACCGTCGGCGATGCACGGCACACCGGCGGCCTTGCAGGCCTGGGCGGCTTCGTACACGGCGGTGAGCTGCGGGACGCCGACGCCGGCGACCACGCGGGTGGTGCAGATGGAGCCGGGGCCGATGCCGACCTTGACGGCGTCCGCGCCGGCGTCGATCATGGCCTGGGCACCGGAACGGGTGCCGACGTTGCCGCCGATGATCTGCACGCCGTCGAAGGCGGAGTCGTGCTTCAGGCGGGAGATCATGTCGAGGGCGAGACGGGCCTCACCGTTGGCGGTGTCGACCACGAGCACGTCCACGCCGGCCTCCATCAGGGCGGAGGCGCGCTGCCAGGCGTCGCCGAGGAAGCCGACGCCGGCGGCCACGCGCAGGCGGCCCTGCTCGTCCTTGGTGGCGTCCGGGTACTGCTCGGTCTTGACGAAGTCCTTCACGGTGATCAGGCCGGTCAGGTGGCCTTCGGAATCGACCAGCGGCAGCTTCTCGACCTTGTGCTGGGCCAGCAGACGGTGGGCGTCGTCCTTGGAGATGTTGGACGGGCCGGTGACCAGGTTGTCCTTGGTCATGACGTCCTTGACCTTGAGGGTGTCGTAATCCTCGGAGGCGATGAAGCGCATGTCGCGGTTGGTGATGATGCCGACGAGCTTGTTCTCCTTGTCCACCACCGGCAGGCCGGAGATGTGGAACTTGCCGCACAGCTTGTCGAGATCGGCCAGGGTGACCTCGGGGTTCACGGTCAGCGGGTCGGTGATCATGCCGGACTCGGAACGCTTGACCACATCGACCTGGGCGGCCTGGTCATCGATGGAGAGATTGCGGTGCAGCACGCCGATACCACCGTTGCGGGCCATGGCGATGGCCATCTCGGACTCCGTCACGGTATCCATGGCGGCGGAGAGAACCGGGGCCTTCATGGTGATCTTGCGGGTCAGCTGCGTGGTGGTGTCCACTTCGGAGGGGATGACGTCCGTCTCGTTCGGCAGCAGGAGCACATCGTCATATGCAAGGCCGAGCTTGGCGAAAATCGGGGGAAGGGGGGCGTACGCCGACTGGGCGTTCAATTCATCAAGGTTTGTAGCCATGTAAACACTATATGAATACACGCTGACCTTCACGACACGCATGGTCTATACTGCCCCGCGCAATCCGGTATTATGCCGGGTTCTTCTTACGCCGGTCGGAGTAGACCGGCTTCCGTAAGCTGCCTCCCAGTCGCCATTCTTGCCGGTTTCGGGCAGCGTTTCAGACTCCGACGCGGCAACGGCTCTCGGCATATCCGGTTCCTTCGGAGCGGCCTCGTTCTCCCCCGGCACGAGTCCGGTGGGCTGGCCCGACTCGGCCGTGGCGTGGTGGGCCTTCTTGCGCGCGGCCTCCATCGCCAGGTTCTCCGCACGCATCTCCGGGATGCGGTGCTTGAGATACGGGTACATGGTGGCGATGGTGAGCACCACTACCGCGACCGTCATGCCGATGGCCACGTGCTGTGCCTTGAAGAACAGGATCATCAGCGAGCCGAACGCGATGAGCGCCGCCCAACCCCACAGGATGAGCACGGCGGCACGCACCGAATGGCCGATCTTGAGCATGCGGTGGTGCAGGTGCATGCGGTCCGGATGCATCGGCGACTGACCCTTGGCCAAACGTCGCACGATGGCCAGGCACATGTCCAGCACGGGCAGGAACAGTACCAGGATCGGCAGCAGGATCGGCATGAAGACGGGCAGGTAGATGCTGGCGTGAATCGAGGCCGGGTCAAGGCGACCGGTCATCACGATGGAGGCGCAGGTGATGAGGTAGCCGAGCAGCATGGAGCCGGAATCGCCCATGAACAGTTTGGCGGGATGCCAGTTATGCAGGATGAAGCCCACGCAGATGCCCACGAGGCCCACGTCGATGAGTGTGGCGAGCGAGGCGTAGCTCGGCGAGGAACGGGCGATGATATAGGAGTACGCGGCGAACGCGATGCCGCCGATCGCAACGATGCCCGCGGCCAGACCATCCAGGCCGTCCACGAAATTGACCGCATTGATGGAGGCCACGATGAGGAACGCCGTGATGGCCATGGACAGGCTGGGGCTTGCGGTGACCAGCTGGCCGCCCAATGGCAGCGATATGATCTGCAGGCCGCCCCATGCCACGAACACGGAGATGAGCAGCTGTCCGGCAAGTTTGAGCATCCAGTCGAGGTCCCACAGGTCGTCCGCCATGCCGAGCAGGCTGATCATCACGCCACCGGCGAGAATCACCCACATCTGATAGCTGCCGGCGAACAGGCCGGACAGGAACGGCAGGCGGCTGGCGAAGACCATCGCCGCCACGAAGCCGATGAGCATGCCGAGACCGCCCATGCGCGGGGTGGGCACGGTATGCACGTCGCGTGCGCGGACCTCGCCCACCGCGCCGATTTCGATGGCCACATGACGGATCAGCGGGGTCACGAGCCAGGTCACACCGCCGGCGATGGCGGCCACCAGAAGATAGATTCTCATGCGCCCAGTCCCCCGCCGTTGAGGTGGAGGGCCTTGCGAATCACGTTTTGGGCGATGACGCCCTCACGCAGGATCTCGATGCCGTCACGACCGTACGGATCGGCGCGCACCACGGTGCTGGAGACATGGCCCGGCGTGGGGCCGCCGTCCAGATACAGGTTGACTTCATCTCCGAACGCGGCGATGGCTTCCTCGACGCTCTGGGCGCTCTCCTCGCCGGAACGGTTGGCGCTGGAGGCCGCGACCGGACCGGTCGCCTTGAGGATGCGCAACGCCAGCGCGGAATTCGGGATGCGGATGCCCTGCGTGCCGGGACGACCGTCGGCGGTGTCGGCCAACGTCTTCAGCGTGCAGTCCGGACGGGCCACGGCGATCGGCGAGAACGCGCCAGGCAGGAACGCGGCGGAAAGTCGGTTCAGCGGGGATGGCAGGTCAAGTCCGAGCTCGTCCAACTGGTCGACGGAGGCGAGCAGCACCTGCAGCGCCTTGTAGCGCGGGCGACGCTTGAGCCGGTAGATGCGATCGATGGCATCCGTGTTGCGTGGATCGCACGCCACGCCGTACACCGTGTCCGTGGGGATGACGACCAGGCCGCCCTCGCGTATGACGCGCGCGGCCTCGGCCAATGATTCCTCCGTGACCTTCAGCGCTGCTCCCCTACTCACGCCCTTGCCTCCGTTCGCCTGTTGATTCACAATCTATCATTGCACCATTGCGCCCGGACGGGTACGGTCGCCGGAGATGGAAGTCAAATCGTCGAACCAAATGCGAGCGACGCAGGCCCGTATGCGGTGCGGGTCATTACAATGGAGCCCGGTTTTTGTTTCCTTACGCAATAATATGGAGGACCTCCCATGAGCGACATCGCCGCCGCAACCGCCAATGCAGCCGAACCCAACGGTTCCGATTCCATCAATCCCGCCGCCGAGCTGCCGCCCGTGGAACTGCGCACGCCTCGCGCCAGCGAACACGAGGAGATGCTCGCCGGCCGCCTGTACAACCCGGCCGATCCGGAACTCGTCGCCCTGCGCGACAAGTCCGCCGACCTGTGCACGCGCTTCAATGCCACCTCGCGCGCCGACCACGCCACCCGCAACGCCATCCTCGACGAACTGCTGCCGGGTCACGGCAAGCACCTTGACATTCTGGGCCCGGTGTTCTTCGACTACGGCTGCCACACCACCATCGGTGACCGCGTGTTCGCCAACTTCAATTTCACCGTGCTCGACTGCTGCCCGGTCACCATCGGCGATGATGTGCTGTTCGGACCGAACGTCTCGCTTCTGCCGCCGATGCACCCGCTTCGTTGGCAGGACCGCAACGTGCGCGAGGCCGCGGACGGTTCGATGTACGACTACGAGTACGGCAAGCCGATCGTGATCGGGCCGAACTGCTGGTTCGGCGGTAACGTGACGGTGATCGGCGGCGTGACAATCGGCGAGGGCTGCGTGATCGGCGCCGGTTCGGTGGTCACGCGCGACATTCCGCCGCACACCGTGGCCGTGGGCAACCCCGCCCGTCCGATTCGCGAAATCACCGACAAGGACGCCTCCGCGCTGCAGTATTACGCGCTGTAGTCGTTCCTCTGGCTCCCCTCCTTGAGGGGAGCTGTCACCGCAGGTGACTGAGGGGAGCTCCATGTGGAGTTACTCCCCTCAGTCTCACTTCGTTCGACAGCTCCCCTCAAAGAGGGGAGCCAGCAGAACGATCCCGCGGATTCTGGCAAACAGAGTCAGAAAAAGCTATTTCTCCGCGAAGAGGTAACGGTCGCGACCGGTCCAGTCCTGGCCGGTCATGGCGGTGGCGAAGCCGGTGGCCTTGGCATAGGCGACCAGACGGCCGCCCTGGGTCACGTCGTGCTCCATCACCAGCGCGCCACCAGGCTTCAGCAGGCGGAACGCACGTTCGATGATGCGCTCGGGAATCAGCGTGCCGTCAGCCGAACCGCCATACAGGGCCAGTTCCGGGTCCCAGTCGCGTACTTCGGGCTGTTCGGGCACGTCCGTTTCGGGTACGTACGGCGGATTGGTGATGACCATGTCCACCGTGCCGTCCAGTTGGGCCAGCGTGGTCAGCGACGTGGCGTCGCCCAGTTCCAGCTGGTAGTTGGAGGCGATGGACGGGTATCGTTTCGCGGTTTCCGCCAGGTTCCGGCGGGTCCATTCGGCCGTGCGGGCCGACAGTTCCACGGCCCACACCTGGCTGCCGGGCACTTCGGTGACCACGGCGAGACCGATGGCGCCCGAACCGGCGCACAAATCCACCACACGCGGGTGCATGAGCCCGTGACGGGTCATCCAGTCAAGTCCGGCCTGTACCACGGTTTCCGTCTCCGGACGCGGAATGAACACGCCCGGACCAACCTTCAAATCGAGGTAGCGGAAGGGCACATGACCCACGATGTATTGCAGCGGCTCGCGCTTGGCACGGCGCTCCAGCATGGCCCCGAATCGGGCCTCATCATATTCAAGCGCGGTTCCCATGAGCAGCGCCTTGTCCACGTCACGCAGCTCCACACCAGCCGCTTCGGCCAGCAGCAGCTTCGCATCATGGTCGGGCGTTTCGATGCCGGCCTCGCGCAGTCGCGCCGCCGACTCACGAATCACATCGGAAATGATCATTGCTGGTTGGCGAGGCGTTCGGCTTCGTCGGCCTGGATGTCGGAATCGATCACGGCCTGCAGGTCGCCGTCGAGCACGGCGTCCAGATTGTAGGCCTTGTAGTTCGTGCGATGGTCGACGATGCGGTTCTCCGGGAAGTTGTACGTGCGGATGCGCTCGGAGCGGTCCAGCGAACGGACCTGCGAGTGGCGCATGTCAGCGGCCTCGGCGGCCTCCTGCTCATGCTTCATGGCCAGCAGTCGGGACTTGAGCACGCGCAGGGCGGCCGCGCGGTTCTGGATCTGCGACTTCTCGTCCTGCATGCTCACCACGATGCCGGTGGGGATGTGGGTCATGCGCACGGCGGAGTACGTGGTGTTCACGGACTGGCCGCCGGGGCCGGAGCTCATGAAGATGTCGATCTTGAGGTCCTTCGGATCGATCTCGATCTCGTCGTCGTCCTCGTCGGCCTCGGGGAACACAATCACGCCGGCGGCGGAGGTCTGGATGCGGCCCTGCGATTCGGTGACGGGCACACGCTGCACGCGATGCACACCGCCCTCGTACTTCATGGAGGCCCACACGCCGTCCTCCGGGGCGGGCGTGCCCTTGGCGCGGATGGCGATCTGCACGTCCTTGACGCCGCCAAGCTCGGTGGTGTTCTCGGACTGCACGTTCACGGTCCAGCCGCGCTTCTCGGCGTACCGGGTGTACATGCGCAGCAGGTCGCCGGCGAACAGCGCGGCCTCCTCGCCGCCGGTGCCGGCCTTGATCTCCATGATGGTGTCGCGCGCGTCGTCCGGGTCGCGCGGGATGAGCGCGGTGCGCAGCTTCTCCTCGGCGGCCGGCAGCTCCTCCTCCAGTCGCTTGGCCTCATCGGCGAAATCGGGGTCCTCGTCGGCCATCTCGCGTGCGGCCTCGAGGTCGTCCTTCACCTGCAGCCAGGACTTGTAGGCGCCCACGATGGCGCCGAGTTCGGCATGGCGGCGCCCCAGCTTGCGCAGCTTGTCCGGGTTGGACACGATTTCGGGGCTTGCCATCTGTTGTTCGATGGATTCATACTCCTCAAGCGCGGTCGCCGCCGCCGGGAACTGTTCGTCTGCCATGACGCTTCTTTCGCTTCTTTCCGTGGATGGAACCTGAACTGGAATACGTGATGAATGGTGAAGGGTGAAAAGAATACAAAAACGCCAGTCCCACGGCGGACATGCCGAAGCATGCCGGACCGAGATGGACTGGCGTGAAGAATGCTACTTGCTCCTCTTGCCGTAGCGCTTCTCGAAGCGAGCAACGCGGCCACCGGTATCGAGAATCTTCTGCTTGCCGGTGTAGAACGGGTGGCACTGAGAGCACACGTCAACGAACATGTGATCTTCCTTGCCAGCGGTGCGGGTCACGAAGGTGTTGCCGCACGAGCACGTCACCTCAACGGGGTGGTAATCAGGATGGATACCCTGCTTCATTTGCGTCTCCTAATGATTCGGGGGACCCGGGTCGCATGCCCCTATGGTATGCGTGAACCGGAACCTTTGGGATTGTACTCGCATGGGCGGACGGGCGCGCCGAAAACAGCATAAGTGGGGCCACTGGGGCTTGAACCCAGGACCGGCGGATTATGAGTCCGATGCTCTAACCGACTGAGCTATGGCCCCACGCTGGCCTTTCACCCGCGAAGCGCCGCGGAAGCCAACCTGTTCAGTGTAGCACGGGCCGCACGGAACCACACGCCCCGCATATCCGCGGGCCATCGGCAATCCCCGCACCCCGGACCGTACGGTCCAGGGTTCAACGGTCATCGTACGCACCAGACATGCGTCCGCTACTGCCCGATGTAGGCGAGCGGATTCTCGATGAACCGACGCAGGCCCATTTCGGCGGCGCCGTACAGCGAGGGATGCTCGGACACCGGCGGCACGAACACGCGGATCTTCACGTTCGGATAGCCTAGGATCTCGGAACGCAGCCGCCCTTCGAGCACGGTGGCCAGCTCGTCGCCGAAGTGCGTCCACAGGCCGCCGAGCAGCACCGTATCCACGTCCACCATGTTCACGGCGGAGGCCATGGCGGAGACCAGCGCATCGGCCGCCTCGTCCACCACGGCAGCCACCTTCGGATCGCCGGAACGCCAACGCTGCAGGAACTTCTCGATGGCTTCGGAACTGGTGGCCTCCTCGTTTTCGGCGATGCCGGCCGCCTCCACCAGCGCGCGTCGGCCGGCGAACGCCTCCAGGCAACCGTGCCGACCGCACAGGCACAGCGGCCCATCCATCGAGACGGACATGTGACCGATCTCGCCGGCGAACCCGTGCGAGCCGGTCACCACCTCGCCGTCACGCACCACGGCGCCGCCGATGCCGATGTCGGTGGACAGGTAGATGAACGAATCCGTGCGGTCCACCACGTTCAGGAAGCCCGCGCGCTCGGTGGCGTATCCGGGAATCTGGGCGATGGCGGCCATCTTGGCCTCGTTGCCGGCCACCACGTCCAGCCTGCGCACCACGTTGAACCGGGTCAGGTTCACGTTCTCCCAGCCGAGGTTGCGGGCCACGAGCAGCCACATGTCGTCAGTCACGATGCCCGGCAGGGCGAGGCCGGAGCCCACCACCTTGCAGCCGCGGCGCTTGAGCCGGCTTTCCAACGGGAAGGTCATGGCATCCAGTTTGGCGAAGATCTCGTAGGGGTTCGTGTCGGTCATGTCCGCGCTGACCCACTCCTGACCGAGCGTGTCGCCGTTGAGGTCGAGCGCCAGACAGCCATAGCCATCGGTGTTGATCTGCAGTCCGATGCCGGCGATGGTACCGCCGCGGATCTTCAGCGGCGTGCTGGGGCGGCCGTAGGTGGTGAGCACCACCGGATCGTCCTCCTGGATCACCCCGCCGTCCAGCAGCATCGAGGCCAGCAGCGACATGGTGGCCTTGGTCAGCCCGGTCTCCTTGGCGAGGTCCGCACGGCTCATCGGCCGTTGCGCGCGCAGCAGGGTGTCGAGCGTGACCGAAAGGTTATGGTTGCGCAAATCTTCCTGATTGATTCTGCGTAGTCCCGCCATGCCGCCCTGCCTTTCCGTGATTCCGCTCCCCCAGCGTCACCGAGAGCCCCTCACAAACAATACCGTCTTACGCACGCCCGACGATTGCCATCGCACGCTTCTTCGCGTGTTTCCGTTTGCAATCGCGGCTTGGAATACAGTATAGTTTAATCGTCTAACTTATTCAGCATGGCGCGTCGAATATCCGGATATATCAGTGGATATCAGGCGCACGAACCTCACCGAGGAGGAATACATGGCGAAAGTACTGGTTGCCGGCGTCGATACGTCAACCCAATCAACCAAGGTCCGCATCACGGACGCCGAGACGGGCGAGCAGGTTCGCTTCGGCCAGGCCAAGCACCCGGACGGCACCTCCGTCAACCCCGAGTTCTGGTGGGAGGCCTTCCAGCAGGCGGCAGAGCAGGCCGGCGGCCTGGATGACGTGGCGGCCCTCGCCGTGGGCGGCCAGCAGCACGGCATGGTGATTCTGGACAAGCAGGGCAATGTGATCCGCGACGCCATGCTGTGGAACGACATCAGCTCCGCCCCGCAGGCCGCAGCCCTCATCGACAAGCTCGGCGAGGCCCCGGCCGAGGACAACGAGCCCGAGGATGTGACCGCCCGCGGCAAGCAGCGCTGGGTCAAGGCTGTCGGCTCCTCCCCCGTGGCCTCCTACACGCTGACCAAGGTGGCGTGGGTGGCCGAGAACGAGCCCGAGAACGCCAGGAAGATCGCCGCCATCTGTCTGCCGCACGACTGGCTGAGCTGGCGCATCGCCGGCTACGGTCCGGTGGCCGAGGGCGAGGACGCCCATCTCGAGGCCCTGTTCACCGATCGTTCCGACGCCTCCGGCACCATCTACTACGACGCCGCGCATGACGAGTACCGCCGCGACCTCATCGCCATGGTGCTGGCCCCGGCCGAAGGCGAGGAGGCCGCCAAGGCCCATGCGGACGCCATCGTGCTGCCCACCGTGCTCGGCCCCACCGAGTCCGCCGCGGTCAAGGCCTCCCCCGCCATCGCCGGCAAGGACGTCGAAGGCGGCTGCATCCTGGGCCCCGGCGGCGGCGACAACGCCATGGCCTCGCTGGGCCTGGGCATGGCCGTGGGCGACGTCTCCATCTCGCTGGGCACCTCCGGCGTGGCCGCTGCCATCGCCGAGAACCCGGTGTACGACCTTTCCGGTTCCGTCTCCGGCTTCGCCGACTGCACCGGCCACTATCTGCCGCTGGCCTGCACCATCAACGGTTCGCGCATCCTGGACGCCGGCCGTGCGGCGCTGGGCGTGGACTATGACGAGCTGGCCGAACTGGCGTTCAAGTCCGAGCCGGGTGCGGGCGGCATCACGCTGGTGCCGTACTTCGACGGCGAGCGCACGCCGAACCGTCCGGACGCCACCGCGTCCCTGACCGGTCTGACGCTGCACAACACCACCAAGGAGAACCTGGCCCGCGCGTTCGTGGAGGGCCTGCTGTGCTCCCAGCGCGACTGCCTGGAGCTCATCCGCTCCCTGGGCGCGCAGATCAGCCGCATCCTGCTCATCGGCGGCGGCGCGAAGTCCGTGGCGATCCGCACGCTGGCCCCCTCGATCCTGGGCATGGATGTGACCCGTCCGGCCACCGACGAGTACGTGGCCATCGGCGCCGCCCGTCAGGCCGCTTGGGTGCTGTCCGGCGAGGCCGAGCCTCCCGCGTGGGAGCTCAGCATCGAGGGCGTGGAGACCGGCGAGCCCACCGAGGCCGTGTACGCCGCCTACGCCAAGGCCCGCGGCTGAGGCAGCCTTAGGCGTACGCCGATAGGATTTCCGCCATAGATACGCATCAGGCCGTCGGTCAGGCCGGCACGCGCGCATGAATATGCGACGATGTCCGACTTGGCCGGCGGCCTTCCTGTCGCCAAAGAATCGCAACGTTGAGATGCGGTGGCGGCAGTGGTCATGCCGGCGACTGACAGACACCGAACCGGCCTGCCGATCGCCGTCGCGTAAGGCGACGGCCCGCCATGGCAGCCCCGTTATAATCGAATGGTTTGCACTATTTTGGAGAACGCTTATGAATGATCGCTCACGTATGATGCTGTACGCCCTGACCGCTTTGGCCTGTGTGGTCTGGATCTGGCAGTCCGTCCAGGAATCGATGGCCGATGGCACGATGATCAGCACGTCGAACATCATCTTCCTGGTGTGCATCGGCATCGCGGCCGTCTACTGCGCGGCCAATGCGCTGATCCTGTGGTGGCGTCAGCCCGGAAAGCACGATGACGAGGAGCCGGGCGACGACGATGCCGAGGACGTCGAGGACGGCGGGCAGGACGACGAAGCGCCCGGCACCGGCGAAACCACGGAAGTCGCTGACACCAAGACGGAATCCAATTCGAAGAACAACTGACTTCCCCGCCGTTGGCTTCGTCGACGGTCCATCGGCAATCACAACATATCGAAGGCTTTTCAAGCGGCGACGGCCTGCTCTGGCGGTTGCCGCTTTACTATTGTTCACAGACCGTATCGTCCCCGCTTCATCGCGATTCGCCGCCGGCTGAGCAAACAGCCAACGACCGACGGCCAACGGCACGATCGGAGCGGCACGGCATGCGGATATACGTCATCGAAGGAGCATCATGGATTCAACCACTTTGGACATCGCCATCAGCGCGGCGCTGGGCATCGTCTGCATACCCTGCGGCACGTTCCTGGGCCTCATTCCGATGAAGGCCGACCAGGTGACCACCAAGCAGTCGCGCGCATCGCAGATGATGTGCTTCGTCATCGCGCTGGTGTTCATCGGCCTGCTCATCGCAGAACGCGATCTGGAGACATGGGCCATCGTGGCCGGACTGGCAGTCGGCTTCGCCATCGGCAAGATTCCGCCGTTCCACCAGTGGGCGTTGGCCAAGTGGCCGTTCCTGGAGCCCAAGAAGCCCGCCGGCAAGGCCAAGCGCGTCAAGAAGGCGAAGAAGAAGTAGCCTTCACTCCCCTCACATCATCAAAACCATCAAAACGGCGTTATGTATGCGGCCCAACGAAGGCCACGCATACATAGCGCCGTTTTCGATGCCCTAACCGGCGTTATGTATGCGGCATGATGGTCGAACCGCATACATAGCGCCGGTTGGGCATCCGGCGCAGCAACACGGAAAAGGGACGCCGCCTGAGCGACGTCCCTTTCGGAGGAGGAATGGGAACTACGTTCCTATCCTTGTGGGGCCCGATCCGTTGGAAGATGCGGCCCGGACCCCACGGATTGCGGGATCAGCCCTTCTTCTTCTTGGAGAGCAGGTCGTAGGCCACGGCGGCGATGACCACGAGGCCCTTGATGGTCTTGACCCAGGCGGCGTCCACACCCATGATGGACAGGCCCTGGTTCAGGACGCCCATGATCAGAGCGCCGACCATGGCGCCGGGGATGGTGCCGATACCACCGGTGACGGCCGTGCCACCGATGAAGCAGGCGGCGATGGCGTCCATCTCGAACTCCATACCGGTCTGCGCGGAAGCGGAGGCCAGGCGGGAGAGGGTGATGATGGAGGCGATGGAGACCAGGAAGCCCATGTTCAGGAAGATCTCGAAGTCGACCTTCTTGGTGTCGATGCCGGAGAGGATGGCGGCCTTGCGGTTGCCACCGACGGCGTAGACGTTACGGCCGAAGACCATGCGATTGAGCACGAAGTAGTACACGCACACCAGCACGCCGATGATTACGAGGACGATCGGGATGCCGCCCTGGGTGGCGTTGCCGGACATGGCCAGCAGGTAGGTGACGTAGCCGATGGCGAGGGCGGCGACCACGCACTTGAGGACCACGAAGCTCATCGGCTGGGCCGGCAGACCGTTCTTGACAGCCCTGGCGCGCTTGGACAGCTGGCTCCAGACCACGAGCACGATGGCGGCGATGCCCACGATCAGCGCGGTCAGCGCGTACGGTCCCACGAAGATGGTCGGCACGTAGTCCTTGGAGATGGCGCGGAAGGCGGCGTTGGAGACCGGGATGGACTCGCCGGCCACGACGGTGGCGAGTCCACGGAAGATGAGCATGCCGCCCAGGGTGGTCACGAAGCCGGGGACGCCGACGTAGGCGACCCAGAAGCCGTGCCATGCGCCGATGACCAAACCGATGGCGATCATCAGCAGGATCGCGGCCCACCACGGCACGCCGTGTTTCATGGCCAGTGCGCCGACGCCGCCGATGAAGGCGACCACGGAGCCCACGGACAGATCGATGTGGGTGGCGATGATGATCATCAACATACCGATGGCGGCGATGAGCACGTAGGCGTTCTGCTGGAACAGGGCCACCACGTTGTTCGGGTTCAGGAGGCGGCCCGCGGTCAGGATCTGGAAGACGACGATGACCAGCACGAGGGCCAGGTAGATGCCGTAGGAGCGCATGTTGCCCAGCAGCAGGGACTTGAGGCTCTGCTCCTCGCCCTTCTTCGCGGCGGGGGAAACGGTTGCGGTAGACATTTGGGGATTATCCTTTCGAAGCTTCTTTGCTTTATCACTATGCCGGCGCGTCGATCGGGCCGGCTGGCGGCGTCAGGCGAAGACCTGGTCCTTGGGCAGGGCCGTCGGGGAGGTCATGTACTTCATGAGCTCCTCCTGGTTGGTGGTCTTGGCATTGAACACACCGGTGATCTGGCCCGCGCTCATCGTGTAGATGCGGTCGCAGATGCCGAGCAGTTCGGGCAGTTCGGAGCTGATCACGATCACCGCGGAACCGGAGTCGGCCAGCTGGTCGATGATCTCGTAGATGTCGTACTTGGCGCCCACGTCGATGCCTCGGGTCGGCTCATCCAGGATCAGGACCTTGGGATCGGTGGCCATCCACTTGGCGAGCACGACCTTCTGCTGGTTGCCGCCGGACAGGTTGCCGGCCGGCATCTCGATGGTCGGGGCCTTGGTGCGGAACTCCTTGCGGTATTTCTCGGCCGTCTGCTTCTCGCGGGTCTCGTCCACCACACCCAGCTTGTTGGACAGTTCCTTGAGGCTGGCCAGGGAGGTGTTCTCACGGATGGTTTTCATGAGGTTCAGGCCGTAGACCTTGCGATCCTCGGTGGCGTAGGCCACGCCGTGGTCGATGGCGGAGCGCACGGTCGGGAACTTGACTTCCTTGCCTTCCACGAAGATCTTGCCGGAGGCGTTGGTGCCGTACTGGCGGCCGAACACGCTCATGGCGGTCTCGGTGCGGCCCGCGCCGATCAGGCCGGCCATGCCCACGATCTCGCCGGCGCGCACGTTGAAGCTCACGTCCTTGGCGACCAGGCGGTTCTCGTCGAGCGGGTGATGCATCTTCCAGTCCTCGACGCGGAACATCTCCTTGCCGATGTGGCTCTCGTGCACCGGGTAGCGGTTGGTCAGCGGGCGGCCCACCATGTCGCGGATCAGCACGTCCTGGTCCAGCGGGTGCTCGGCGTCGATGTCGATGTGGCTGATGGTGTGGCCGTCTCGGATGACCTGCACCGCGTCGGCGGAGTAGGCGATCTCGTTGAGCTTGTGGGAGATGATGATGGCCGTGATGCCCTGGTCGCGGCGCAGGCCGTCGATCAGGTCGAGCAGGTTCTTGGAATCCTCGTCGTTCAGGGCGGCGGTCGGCTCGTCCAGGATGAGGAGCTTCACGTTCTTGGTGAGGGCCTTGGCGATCTCGACCAGCTGCTGCTTGCCGACGCCGATGTTGGAGATCAGGGTGTCCGGGTTCTCGTCCAGACCGACCTTCTTCATCACGTCGTACGCGATCTTGCGCTGCTGGTCGGCATCGATCGCGATGCCCTTCTTCTTCTGGTTGCCCAGGAAGATGTTCTCCTGGATGGACATGTACGGCACCAGTGCAAGCTCCTGGTGGATGATCACGATGCCCTTCTCCTCGGAATCGCGGATCGTCTTGAACTTGCAGGTCTCGCCGTTGTATACGATGTCGCCCTCGTAGGTGCCGTACGGGTACACGCCCGACAGCACGTTCATCAGGGTCGACTTGCCGGCGCCGTTCTCACCGCAGATCGAGAATATCTGGCCCCTCTTGACCGTGATATTCACGTCGTTCAATGCGGTGACCGGGCCGAAGCGCTTTACGATATGACGCATTTCGAGAATCACGTCACCGTTTGTAGCCACAGTTACCTCCTCCGATAGTAATGTCCCTGTGCATGGTGGAGGCGCCGTACCGCAACGATGCAGTGCGGCGCCTCCTGTTCTGTGAGCTAGCGGCGGGCCGAAGCCCGCGTACTGTGCTTTTCCTTATGCCTTATGGCTTGGTGATCGACTTCCGATTCCGATCACAGGCCGGCATCGGCGGCGGAGATGTAGCCGCCGTCAACGAGGACTTCCTTGAGGTTGTCCTTGTCCACGGTGACCGGGGTCAGCAGCTGGGACGGGACGTCCTTGGTGCCGTTGTTGAAGGTGTCCGGGGCGGTCGGCTCCTTGCCGTCGACTAGGGCCTTGATCATCTCGGCGGTGGCCTTGGCCAGCTCACGGGTGTCCTTGTAGACGGTCATGGACTGCTTGCCCTGGACGATGGCCTGGACGTTGGCCTTCTCGGCATCCTGTCCGGTGATGATCGGGTAGTAATCCCAGCCGGCGGCTTCGACGGTGTTGTAGGTACCGGTTGCCTCGGCGTCGTTCTGGGCGAGCACGGCGTCAAGCTTGGTGCCGTCGTTGTAGAAGGAGTTGATGCGGTTCTCCATCTCGTTCTGGGCCTTCTGGCGATCCCAGTTGTCGATGCCGATGGACTGCCAATCGTCGGCGGAGGACGGGACCTTGCCGGACTTGGACTGCAGCACGCCGGACTTGAAGTACGGTCCGAGCACGTCCCAGGCGCCCTTGAAGTAGTAGCCCGCGTTGTTATCGGTCGGGGAGCCGGCCATGAGCTCGACGTTGAACGGGCCCTTCTGGCCGTCCTTCAGGCCGAGCTTCTGCTCGATGTACTCGCCCTGCATGCGGCCGACGTCCTCCAGGGAGAAGGTGGCGTAGTAGTCGACGGCGTCGGTGTTCATGATGAGGCGGTCGTAGGCGATGACCTTGCCGCCGTTGGCCGCGACCTGCTCGGCGGCCGCACCGGTGGCGGTGCCGTCGATGGAGGCGATGACCACGTAGTTCATGCCGTTGTTGGCCATGTTCTGAATCTGGGAGGTCTGCAGATCGGTCTTGCCGTCCGCGTACTGCAGGGTGACGTCGTAGCCGTAGCCCTCAAGCTGCTTCTTCAGGTTCTCGCCATCGATCTTCCAACGCTCGAGCATCTGCTCGGGCATGGAGATGCCGACCTTGACGTCGCCGGAGCTGCTGCTGTCGCCACCGGCGGTGGTGGTGCCGCGGGTTCCGCCGCCGCAGGCGGCCAGCGGGACGAGCATAGCAGTCGCAGCGATGACGCCGAGAGCCTTGGTCCACTTGTTCATGGGGATTCCTTTCGTCATTGATAGGAACTTTGTTTCCTCTTCCTTGCGGTCTGGCAACCATTGCCGAACCTGTTAAAAATATACCACATAGTTTTTTGGTTTAACAATTACCAATCGTTAAGTTTGGCTGGAATAAGGCCGTTTTTCGGGTGTTTGATTCACTCAGCTAACTAAATGTGAGCGGTAACAATGACAGTTTTTCAACATTCCCTCGAACTATGGAGTACGTCATCTCATCGTTGCGAAAAACGCGACACGCCGAAAACCATTCACCCCGGCCCCACGGCGGGGCTGGTTGAAACGCACCAAAATACACACGAATTACGTTCAAAATCGCACATCACCCGCAACAAAACGAAAGGCGACGGTAAATCAACATCGACGAATCCGATGGACTACCCCTCAGTCGGCTTCGCCGCCAGCTCCCCTGACAAGGGGAGCCGAGAACGGGGGCATGCCAATCTTGACTTAACGAAGCTAAACGAAAAACGCCGTCCCGCTGGATGCGCGGGACGGCGTGGGTTGCGACGGGACATCGCAAGGGTTGCGGTTTTGAATTATCGGATAATCCGACCAGGAATCCGGAAATCGGGACTCAGCGGGCGGCCTCCCCCGTCTCGAACAGCGCGAGGAATTTGGGGCGCCAGACGTAGCGCGTGGAGACCAGCACCAGCCCGGCGGCGGTCAGCAGGGCGCCGATCGGGGCGGCCACGGGATCCACGAACAGCAGGACGGCATAGGCCACGGCCAGCATGGCCAGCGAGAACAACAGCATTCGATGTGCGTGCATAGCGGTATCTCCATTGACGTTGCGCAGGTACGCAGAACGGGTACGGTTATTTAGTTCAATGATTTAACCATATACCCGTTTTGTTACATGCGCAAGTCATCCGACGTCGTTCCGCAACGGTCATCAGCTGGCCGCACCGCTTCGCCAAACGAGCACCTCATCCGTCGAATACACAGCAAGCGGGCCGCGGGCCGAGCGTTCACTGCGCACGGCGCCGGTGATGTCGCGGTCCACCACGATGGGCGAGCCGTCCGGCTGTTCGAAGTATCCCTCCACGATGCGCGGCTGGCCGAGGTCGGCGGTGGAGACCACCGGACCGGTCGCCCCGCGCACCGCTTCGGGCAGCGTGACCGTGAGCCACAGCTCATCATCGGTCTCACGCAGGCTCAAAGTACCGGCTTCACCGCACACCACGGCGTCCGGCTCCCATGAGGTGGCCTTCGCCCCGTTCAGATACGTGTTGGACGCCAGCGTCATGGGCTGCGGGATGCTACGGTACAGCTCCTCGTCGCCGAGACCGGCCTCCTCGATGCGCCTCTCGTATTCGGCGAGCGAATGTGGATGCTCCTCGAAGCAGGCGGTGCCCGTATCCACCACGCCTTCGCCGCCGGCGGCATCCGTCATGCGCTCGGCCTCGCCGGCACCGCCGATCGCCATGAAGAGGTTGTTGAGATACCGGTCGTCGCCGCCGTAGACGAAGGCCTCGCCGGCGGGGTCGGTGGAGTGCGGGAAGTGGTAGGGCGTGGATCGGTCGAGCACCTGGGTGTGGCGGATGCGGCCGGCGAACAGGTTGTTCACGAACGCCGCGCCCTGCGCGTAATCATCGAAACTGAACTCGGAGGCGAACACGTTGTTCGTGAACGTGATGGGCCCGTGGGTCACCTCGGTCATCACGTCGCGCGTGTTGCGGTAGAACACGTTCGCATCCACCACCGTGCCCTGTGCCTGCCAGTCGAGCCACATGCCCAGCACCGAATCGTGCACACGATTGCCGCGCACCACGGTGTCCACCGCGGCGTGCATCTTGATGGCGGCGACCTCCCAGCCGAAGAACTCGCGCTTGGTGCCGATCCGGAAGATGTGGTTGCCCTCGATGAGGCTGAACGCGCAGCCCATGTGCCCCACCACGCCATTCTGGCCGCAGTCGAAGATCACGTTGCCGCGCACCACATGGCCGCCGACCACGCCCTTCCTCCAGCCCACGTGCAGGGCCTTGTACACGGCCTCCTTCTGGTACTGGTAGCCGGACTTGCGGTGCGTGCGGGTCGAATCGTTGTCTCCGGTGGAGATCTCCTTGCCCAGCGAGACGGCGGAGCATTTCGCGTCGTGGATCACGTTGTCCTCGATCACCCAGCCGCGCGACCAGTGCGGTCCGATCAGCCCGACCTGGTCGGCAGTCGGCGGCGTGTACGGGCAGGCCGCGCGGCACAGCTCGAACCCGCGCACGGTGATGTAGTTGACGAACGGGCGAGACGGGTAGAAGCACGTCTCGCGCACGTTGATCTCCGTGACCTCCGCGTTCGGGTCCGCATCATGGAAGTTCGCCCAGATCGTGGTGGTTTCGGCGTCCGTCTCGCAATACCATACGTTCACCGTGGCGTCCGGGTCCAGCAGCGGCACGATGGAGTCCGTGGCCGCGTCACGCCCGGTGTCCCAGCGTTCCGGTTCGCACACCTTGTCCAGCGAGGAGACCTCGTAGAACGACTTGCCGTTGAGGTACACGTCACCCAGGTGACGGACCTCCACCTTGGGATCCGGGTAGACGGTCCAGTCGCCGAACACGGTCCCGACATACGGGTTGTACCCGCCGAAGAACGAGTTCGGGATCTCGGCACGCCACACGCCCCCGCCTTCCAGAACCCACGTGTCGATGCGTTCGGCACCGGTGATGACCGGGCGCGGCTCGTCCTCGGCGGCGCGGTAGACGATGCGGTTCGTCTCGCTCTCGCCGCCAAAGCGCGGGTCCACGGACTCCCGGTACGTGCCCGCGTGCACGATCACCTCGTCGCCGGCGCGCGCGATGGCCGCCGCCTGCCCGATGGTCAGGAACGGGTCTGCCTCACTGCCGATGCCCGCCGGGGAACCGGCCGAAGCCGAAACATGATACTGCGTCATTGCATTGCTCCTTTGCTGATGGGTGCCGACCCGACAGTGCCGATGGGCCGGCGAAAACCTATGCGCCCTCCACGGCGGCGCGTTGTTCGGGCGTCCAGTCCTCGGGCACCTGGCCGATCGCATGGCAGGGGTTGCCCACGGCGATGGAGTCGGCGGGGATGTCGTGCGTGACCACGGCACCCGCGCCGATGATGGTGTTGTCCCCGATGGTGACGCCGGGGCAGATCACCACGTTGCCGCCGAGCCACACGTTGTTGCCGATGGTCACGTCCTCATTGTGCTGCCAGCCTTCAAGCCTGGGCTTGCGCTCGATGGCGTGGTTCGGTGTGTAGATGCTCACGCGCGGGCCGATGAGGCAGTCGGAGCCGATGGAGATCGGGCCGCCACCCACGATGAGGAAGTCCATGTTGATGAACGTGCGGTCGCCGATCTTGAGGCCCAGACCGTAATCCAGGCGGATCGGCGGACGAAAGTCCACGCCTTCGCCGGCCTCCGGCACCAGCTCGCGGAACAGCCGCTCGGCTTCGGGGGTGTCCTCGAAGTAGATGCGGTTGATGCGGTCACATGTGGACTGGGCCTCGCGCGTGAGTTCAGGCAGGATCTCCGATTTGCGGTATTGCAGCCAGTCGTCCGCGAAGAGCTTCGCCACGTCCGGGTGGTCGCGCTTCAATTGTTCGAGATCATGGGCCATTGCATTGCCTCCTTGCATTGGTGTGATTTCCCCGGCTCCCCTGCCGGGAGCCGACGGCAAAGCCGAATGAGGGATGGTCCTCCGAAATTTCGTTTGAATCAAGTATCGGTTCAACGGTTTAACTATATGCGCCCGACGATATTGTACGGCTGCCGACCAGGCATCCGACGAAGCCGCCGGCCCATTCGGTGCTGAGGAATCGCGCGTCGCACTCCCCCAACGTCCGGGTGCCGGATATGTCGGCGTGCGCCATCAGCACAGTTTTGTGCAACGACCCGCTGTCCGAGGCATCGGCCGCATCGGCAACCGTTCCGGCCTCGGTCTTTGCCGATGAAGGATGAGCCACATCGCAGGCGACAGGCCGAACGGCCAGGAATCGTAATCGATTGTCATGCAGTCGCATGCCGAACCATTCGCCCGACTCGACCGTTCCCAGATCCAGCAGCGAGGTCTCGCCTCGGTCGGTGATTTCGGCCGTCAGTCCGCCCTGCTTTACGCGCATCGTGACGTAGTGCGTCGAGTCCTGATGCAGCATCAGTTCCCGGTTCGACGGGACCATCGCCGCATAGTCCGGCGCGTCCACGCGCATGAACCGGTATCCGTCACAGCCGCGAACGCCGATCAGACGATCGTCCTGTTCGTCGATGTGTTCGGCATGTCCGTCATCAGCCGAACAATTCAGCGGAACCTCGACGGATTCCACCGAGCGCAACACGCCGTCATTATCCAAAGAAACGGCGAGCGCGGCGGGCAGACGTCCCAGTCCGGGGGCGACGACCGGCCATCCGGGATCCGCAGTGTCATCCTGCTTGGCCGGACCGGCGCCCTCCAGCTTCCAGGAGACGGGGTTGCGTTCCCAGGCAACCGGCGCAACGAACGTTTCACGGCCCAGGTAGCTGAACAGTTCGCCCGGCTCCCGTCCCGGAGTTTCGCGCACACTGAGGCAAGCGAGCAGCCAGCCGGCTTGCGGGTGGCGCAGCAGGTCGGCGTGGCCCACGCATTGGACGAGCTCCGCATTGCCGAGGTGACGGTGCGTGAGTATCGGATTGCGTTTGCAGGCCTCAAACAGGCGGTCGTATTGGCCGACGACGCTGTGCTCGCCTTCGCGCGCCGGTTCGATCCACACGTCGCGCGCGGCGATGCCCTGCTCGAATCCGGCGATCGCGGCCACGAACCCTTGCGGTGCATACGTGCGCATCATCATTTCACTGTGTTCGAAGCTGGTGCCGCCCTCCGCGGTCATGAGGTACACCCAGTCGCCCATGCGGTACAGATGCGGTCCTTCCGCCCAGACCGCGTCCAATCCGTAGCCGCGCCAGATCACGGTCCTGTGGCCCTGCAGCGTCCAGTCGGACGGGTCGATGGGCTGGGCCCAGACCTCGGTCTGGCCTTCCCACTGGGGTTTGACGGCCGGACGGGTCTGCGTCCACCAGACCGTGCCATCGTTGTCCTCGAAAGTGTCCGGATCGATGCCTTCCGCGTCTGCCACCCAATAGGGCCCTTGCCATGGCCCTTCCAATGTGTCCGCCGTGATGACGAAGTTGCCTTGGGCCGCCCGGCAGTCCTCGATGTCCGCCGGTGAACAACCGGCGGCGAGCGCCCGTTCCTCATTCACGCGGGCCACGGTGCATACGATGGCATACCGTCCGCGGATGCGTCGGATGGTCGGCGCATACAGTCCGCCGGAGTCCTCCACGCCGTCGATGAGCAGCCGGCGGGCCATCGCCGCGTCCACGGCATCGCCCACGTGCTCCCAGGATGTCAGGTCGCGCGTGACGTGGATCGGCAAGCCCGGCACCAGTTCGAACGACGAATTGACCAGCACGATCTCGCCGCGCGTCTCATCCCATATCCACGAGGGATCCGGGTACATGCCCCGCATCACCGGATTGGCGACCGTGCGCACGCGCGCGGCGACACGATCGTCCTTTTCTCCGGTCAATGGCCGTGTCCGCATGCTTGGCGCTGTCATGCCCATCACTCCCCCTGCTGTTCGTATCGCGAAAAACCATCATCGGATGGACGCACCGCTATGCATGCGTCTCGATGAAGTCGATGATCGCCGCGGTGACCGGTTCGCTCCAGAAATTCCCCTCGTGTTCGCCGCCGGCCACGCGAATCATGTGGACATCATGCCCCTGCTCGCCCATGCGCCGATATAGTTTTTCGGTCTGCGCGTAGCTCACCAACGTGTCGGAGTCGCCGTGCAGCAGCAGCGTGGGAGGGCAGTCGGTGTCCGGCGTCACGATGCGGTATGGGCTCATCGCATAGGCCCTTCGCCTCGTCTCGTCATCGACTCCATCCGCATTCGCCGCACCGGCGACGCATGCCACGCAGTCGATGATGTCCGGGTTGGCGTCGGGCTCCTCGCCGTTCAGCAGCCCGAAGGCGTCGGTAGGCGCGAAGCAGGACACCACGTAATCCACGGCGTCCGAGGCGCCGGCGTTGCTGCCGTCGTCATAGCGCGCATCGCCTTGCGTCATGCCCACCAGCAGCGCTGTGTTGGCACCGGACGATGTGCCCCAGATACCAATGCGTTCGGGGTCGATGTGGAACCGTTCGGCATGCAGCCTGAGATACCGCAATGCGGATTTGACGTCGCACAGATATTCGGGGAACGGATGCCGGCCACCCTGGCTGTCGGTGTGCCCCACCGTGGCGACCACGAAACCCCGCGCGACCAGTTTCAGCAGTCGCGGCACCGCATACATCCTGTTGGGTGTGGTCCAACCACTGCCCTGTATGAACAGCACCGCCGGCAGAGTGCCGCCCTGCACGCTGGTGAGCATCGGCCCGATCACGTCCATGGTGAGACCGGGCCTGCCAGGATGATACGGCACGGCGGCGGTGCAGTCGATCTCACCGGTGAACCGGGAATCACTGCTGAGGACCTCGACGGATGGCTCCATAATCATCACCTTCTCCCCTGCTCGACGAAGTGCGCGGCTCCCGCCGTTCTGCGAGAAGCCGCGCACCGCATCATGATCATCCGTTACAGTTCCCGGTAATCGAAGTGGTCGAACACCGCTTCCTTGCCGTAGCCGGACAGGTCCACTGCGGCCAGTCCCACGAACGCTCCGGTGAAGAAGCCGCCATAGTTGCGGGCCACATGATCGTCGGAGAGCACGGCGGCGTCCAGCACGACCGGAATCTCATGCCAGGTCTCGCCGTCGAACGAGTACTCGTAGCCGTAGGTGCCGGTGCGCACCTTGGTCCGCAACCATACGGATTCGACTCCGTCCGGCACTTCGATGGCCTTGTCCTTGAGGAACGAGATGTAGGTGTCGAAGTCGTTCTGAGCGACCTCGATGACGCGCTTGCCACGTTTCTCATCCCAAGTGACGAACGCCCACGACCAGCACAGGTGGTTGTAGAAGTTGGTGAGGCCGGCCATCTGCATGTAGTTGTCCGGACTGAAGGTCACCTTGGTTTCGGCGTCGAAGTCGAATGCCTGCCAACGGCGGCCGATCAGCGAGAGTTCGAACAGGTTGGAGAGCGAACCCTGGCCGCGCAGGGTCAGCGAGCCGCCGCCCACATGCCCCATGGCTTCGGTGAACGGCACGCGCAGGGTGTTCCAGTTGGGGTCCAGCGTGTCCGAGTCGAATTCGTCATGCTGGGAGTGGCCCGTCGGTGCCTCGGTCGCAATGGCGTCCTTCGGGGCTTCGACGTAGCGTTCGCCGCCGTGGCCGCCTACCACGTACGGCCAGCCGCCCTCATCCCATTCGACCTTCTGGATGGAGGTCTCGCGGCCGAGCGTGCACCAGCCGCGCACGCCGTGGGCCGGTTCGGTCTCATGACGCCACGGGCGGCCGCACAGGGAGGCGTAATACCATTCGCCGCCGGGCGTCTCCACCAGCGCGCCGTGACCCTGCTTCTGCAGGTAGGTGTCCGGGGTGTCGAAGTTGGAGATGAACGGGTTATGCGGGTCGCCTTCGAAGGATTCGGCGTCCAGCGTGCGCGAGCGGGCCACGGATTCCTGGTGCTCGTACTGGGTGCCGCCTTCGGCGCAGAACAGGTAGTACCAGCCGTTGATCTTGTACAGGTGCGGGCCCTCCACCAGCTTCACGTCCGTGCCGCGCCAGATGGTGCGTGCCGTTTCCGGCTTCAGGTGCATGGTGTCGGTATCGAATTCGGTCAGGGTGATGCCGTCGAACTGATGGTGGTATTCGCGGAAGTCCCAGGTCTGCTGGACCAGGTACTTGCGGCCGTCGTCGTCATGGAAGAGGCTGGCGTCGAAGCCCACGCCGTTGACGCGGATCGGCTCACTCCAGGGGCCATGGATGTCCTCGGCGGTGACGAGGTAGTTCGCGCAGTCCTTGAACGCGCCGTTGACGATCTTCACGTCCGTGTAGATGAGCCAGAATTTGCCGTCCGCGTAGGACAGGTCGGGAGCCCAGATACCGCCGCCGGAGGGGTTGCCCTTCATATCCAGCTGGGAGACGCGGTTCAGCGGGCCGGGCAGCAGGTTCCAGTGGACCATGTCCTTGGATTCGTGCAGGCGCACGCCGGGCCACCAGTCGAAGGTGGAGTTGGCGATGTAGTACGTGTCGCCGACGCGGATCATCGAGGGGTCGGCGTTGAAGCCGGGAAGTACGGGGTTGGAGATTTGCATGTTCTTCTCCTCATTGAAAAGAATGGGTGCCGTGGGAAGGGCCAGGGAAGGAGGAGGATGAAAGGAATCGGCTCGGAAGAAAGACCGATCGTCCTTCCCACGGTACGGGTATGGGATGTGCCGGTTTGAGGCCCGGCACTGGCCTATTCTTGCTCGCGGTTGGCGGCGCCTTGCTCAGCCCTTGACGGCACCGGTCAGGCCGCCCACGATCTTCTTCTGGAAGATGGTGAAGCACAGCAGGGCCGGAATCATCGAGAGCGAGGTGAAGGCCAGCACCTGGGCCGTATCGACGGAGTGCTGCGAGCTGAACATCTGGACGCCGAGCGGCAGCGTGTACTTGCTCGAATCGTTGAGCAGGAACAGGGGCAGCATGTAGGCGTTCCAGCTGCTGACGAAGGTCAGGATGCCGACGGTGGCCACGCCCGGCCAGCTCAGCGGCAGTACCATACGGCCGAAGAATCCGATACGGGAGCAACCATCAAGCTCGGCGGCCTCCTCCAGTTCCTTGGGGATGGACTTGAGGAACGGCACCAGGATGATGATGGCCTGCGGCAGACCGAACGCTATCTGCGGCAGGATGATGCCCAGATGCGAGTTGATGAGGTGCAGGTTGCGCAGCAGCAGGTACAGCGGGGTGATGGCGACGGTGATCGGGAACATCATGCCGGCCGCGAACAACGAGTACAGGAACTTGTTGAGCTTGAACTCGTAGCGGGCGATCACGAAGCTCACCATGAGGGCCAGCACCACCACGCCGACCATCGTGCCGATGGAGACGATGAGCGAGTTGACGAGCTCTGACCAGAAGATGTTCGAGGTGAACACCGTCTTGTAGTTCTCGAAGTTCCACGGGTTCGGCCAGCCGGCCGGGTCTCGGGTGATCTGCGAGTTGGTACGGAAGCCGCCGATGATGATGTAGAGCACCGGGCCGACGCACAGCGCCACCAGCAGCAGCGAGAAGAAGTAGACCACGGGATTGCCCCACGGGGTCTTGGAGGACTTCCTCAGCGCGTACGGGTCATAGTTCTTCCTGCCGGTCTTGTGTGCAGGCTGGGAAACTGCGGTTGTCATTGTGAAATCACCTCATTTGCAACTGCCACGGAGCCACCATTGGCCTTGGCACGCTTGGCCGCTTCCTTCGCGGCACGCTTGGCGCGGCGCTTGGCGTCCTTCTCGTCGGTGAGAGCGCCTTCGAGGTCGCGGTTGAGCACGAACTTCTGATAGGTCAGGGCGATGACCAGGGAGATGATGAAGATCACCACGGCCACTGCGGAACCATAACCGTAGTTGTTGGCGAGTCGGCCCTCGCGAACCATGTAGGTGGCCATCGTGGAGGTGCCGGCGGTGGACGAGACGTACTGGCCCCAGATGATGTACACCAGATCGAAGAGCTGGAGCGAACCGATGATGGACATGAACGCCCAGATGCGGATGGTGGGTCCGAGCAGCGGCAGGGTGATGCTCCACTGCTGGCGCCAGAATCCGGCGCCGTCCACGCGGGCGGCCTCGTACAGGTCCTCGGGGATCGACTGCATGCCGGCGATCATCAGGATGACGGCGAAGCCGATGTACTTCCACGAGATGATGAACATCAACGTCCAGATGGCGATCTTCGGGTCGGAGATCCAATCGGCTCCGGCCAATCCCATCTTCTTGAGAATGGCGTTCAACGCACCGGTGGTCTGGAGGATCAGGCTCCAACCGGTACCCACGATGACCTCGGACACCACGTACGGCACGAAGATGAGGGTACGAATCAGGGCGCGGCCCTTGAACTTCTGATTGAGCAGCAGTGCGAAGAGAATGGCGAGCGGGCCCTGGATGACGAGGGAGGCGACCACCACGAACAGCGTGTGGCCCAGGGCTTCCTGGAAGTTGGGGTCGGTCAGGATGATCTTGTAGTTTTCGAAGCCGATGAACTGGCCGTTGACGGTCGGCTTGCCGTAGCCCTTCCACTTGAAGAATCCGTAGTATCCGGCCATGAACACCGGCAGAATCACGAAGCCGAGGAACATGATGAGGGCCGGAAGCGAAAGAATGGCGATTTCGATGCGTTTGCGAGCCTTGTCGGTCAGAACCGACTGGCGGCGCTTGATTGCTGCGCCCGCTGATGCTGACATTGGTGAGACCTTCCTTATACCTTGGGAAAAGACGGGCCGTGGTGGCGCTCCTTGGCGGACACCACGGCCCTTGGACAGTGCGTCAGGTTGATCTCTCAGCCCTTGGCGGCGGCGCTTTCGACACCCTTGACGATGTCGTCGGCGGTGCCCTTGCCGGCCATCATGTTGACCACGCCCTCGTTGAGCGCGTTGCCGATGTTCTGGCCGAACACGGTGTCAAGCCACATGGAGACGGAGGATGCCTCGTTGTAGACGGACAGCACCTGCTTCAGGGCGTCGTTGGTCACGGCATCCTGGGCTTCCTTGTTGGCCGGGATGGTGGAGAAGGCGGTGGCGTACTTCTCCTGCCACTCCTTCTCGGAGACGAAGTTGAGGAAGTCCACGGCCTCTTCCGGAGCCCAGGCGCCCACGGCCATGCCGTCGGAGCCACCCATGATGGCGGTCGGATCGCCCTTGCCGGTGTCCATGGTCGGGAAGGCGAAGTAGCCGAGGTCGGCCATCTCCTGCTTGTCCGGGGTGAGGTCCTTGATCACGCCGGGCTCCCAGCCGCCCATCAGCTCCATGGCGGCCATGTGGTTGGCGAGCAGGCCGGCGGAGGAGCTTGCGCCCTGCTGTGCCGGGGTGGTCAGGAAGCCGTCGTTGAAGGCGTCGAGGTCGAGCAGGCTCTGCACGTCGTCACCGGTGCGGGTCCAGCAGGAATCGCTGAAGTCCTTGTCCGCCTGGGCCTTCTCGAAGGTGTCGGAGGAGCACTCGCGCAGGGCGAACCAGTACCACCAGTGGGCGGCCGGCCATGCGTCCTTGCCGCCGACGGCGATCGGGGTGATGCCGGCGTCCTTGAGCTTCTGCACCACGGTCTTGAACTCGTCCCAGGTCTTCGGGGTCTCGGTGATGCCGGCCTTCTCGAACAGGTCCTTGGAGTACCAGATGCCGCCAGGGAGCACGGACTGCTGGATGCTGTAGATCTTGCCGTCGATGGTGCCGGTGGCCTCTGCGGTCTTCAGCTGGGTCTTGACGGTATCGGAGACCTTGTCGGTCAGGTCCATGGCCTGTCCGGCCTCGACCACGTCGCGCAGCTTCTGGCCGCCACGGGCCATGAAGATGTCGGGGGCGGAATCCGGATCCTGAAGGGCGGTCTGCAGCTTGCCGTCCATGTCCTCGTTCTGGATGGCCTCGATCTTGATCTCGACGTTGGGGTTTTCCTTCTCGAAGGCCTTGGCCGCGGCCTCCCAGTATGCCTTGCCGTCACCGGTGGTGGAGTTGTGCCACATGGTGATCTCGACCTTGCCGTCGGCATTGGTGCTGCTGCTGTTCCCGCAGGCGGCCATGCTCACGCAGGTGGCCATGGCCAGAACGGCGGCAGCTACGGACTTGAACTTCATTGTCGTCTCCTTTTTCATCTCGACCGACGTCACCGTCAGTCAGCGATTTACGAAAGTTTCGAAAGCCGGTCGCCGCAAAGCACACTTCTCTTTGCTTGCAGCAGACACTCAACACCGCTCGACAACCGCGTCAAATCAAGTATTGAAGAGCTTTTTCAACCCTATCGAAAACTCGCTTTGTATTTTCGATGCCTTTATCATAAGACCTTATTAGTTCAACGGTCAAACTTGATTTACGAAAGTGTTGTGTTTCCATAATCCCTTAATTTCCAACGTTTTTAGCCGTTTATACACCGAAATTATCCCGAATTGACCTATCGAAAGTTTCGAATATAATAAGAATATACTTTTCGGCAAGGTGGACAATGATGGCATCAACTGAATCGCATCAGACCAATGGCGGCACGAAGGTCAGGCTTTCGGACATCGCCAGGCAGACCGGCTACTCGCTGGCCACGGTCTCCAAGGCGCTCAACGGCAAAGGCGACATCTCGGAGACGGCCCGGCAGGCCATCGACAAGGCGCTGAAGGACAGCGGGTACGTGCGTCGGGTCTCCCCCGAGCGCAAGCAACGCACCATTGAAGTAGTATTCAAGGATTTCGAAACCATCTGGGCTCTGGAAGTGCTCAGAGGCATCATCAGGGAAACCAAACAATACGGTATCAACGTCATGGTGGCGGAAAGTGGAAATCGACAGCACCCCGATTCCTCCTGGGTGGGAGGAATTATCGAACGGCAGCCCATCGGCGCGATTCTAGTGTTCTCGAATCTCACGGACAAGGAACGCAGCACTTTTCAATCCCACAACATCCCCTTCGTGGTCTTCGACCCTTCGGGCAACCCGGCGCTGGACGACCTCTCCGTTCAGGCGGACAACTGGATGGGCGGCGTGATCGCCACCCGTCATCTGCTGGAGCTCGGCCACAAGCGCATCGGCATCATCACCGGACCGGACGAGATGCTGTGTTCGCGCGCCCGGTTGGACGGCTATTCGGCGGCGTTGGCCGAGCGTGGCATCCCCACCTCCCCCGAGCTCATCGCCGAGGGCGACTTCACCACTCCAGGCGGCTACGAGGGGGCCATGGCGTTGCTGGAGGACGAACAGAACAGGCCCACGGCCATCTTCGCCGGCAGCGACCTGCAGGCCATGGGCGTGTACGAGGCGGCGCGCCAGTTGAAGATCCGCATCCCCGAGGACCTGTCCGTCATCGGCTTCGACGACATCCAGACCGCCGCCTACATGGGACCGGCCCTCACCACGGTGCGTCAGCCCCTGCAGGACATGGCCTCCACGGCGGCGCGCATGATCATCGACACCACCGAGGGCCGGCAGATTCAGAAGCGCGTGATTCTCTCCACATCCCTCGTGGTGCGCGACAGCACGCAGCGCCTGGCCCACGCCAAGGCCTGATCCCCCTTCTTTGCGTGGATTGCGCTAGCCGAATCGCAATCCACGCGCTCCGCTCACACACGCACTCGCCCACAAACCGGAAAGCCCGTCCGAACATCTGCGTTCGGGCGGGCTTTCCAGTGGAAGGAAGGAGAGAAAGGAGAATTGAGGAAATGGAAAATCAACCATGGCGTCGCGCACGGCATGGCTTCGACGCCCGGCCGTCTGCGACTCGCGCACGGCGGCGGCACACCGCTTCCGTAGCGCATTATCGGTTTTATATTCAGTTATCGCATCTTCAGTTATCGATATTCAATTATTCGTATTCAGTTATGCAAGACACGGCGAATCGTGCCGGATGCGCGCTTTCGCAAGCCATGCGGCCCACGGCACCGCGCATCCGGTGACGAAGCAATCCGTATCAGTCAGTCATTCGAGACCGGACCCGAGTTTCACTCAACCTCGGACAGGGCGTCGATGATGTAGTTGTTGATGGTGGCCTTGACGGACTCCAGGTGATCGGACTTGGTGGCGGCGATCAGCTCGGACTGCGGCTTGTCGAGGCTGTAGGCTTCGAGGTCGGCCAGGGTGACGTTGCCGTCCTCGATGTCCTTGCCGATGCCGGAGTCGTAGGAGCTGTAGCGCTCGGCCATGAGATCCTGGATGAAGCCGTCCTGGTTCATCTTGTCGGCGACCAGCAGGCCGGCGGCGTAGGAATCCATGCCGGCGACGTGGGAGCGGAACAGATCCTCGGCGTAGAAGGAAGTACGGCGCGGCTTGGCGTCGAAGTTCAGACCACCGTGAGGACCGATGGAGCCGGCCTGCAGGACCTCCCACATCACGGCGACGGTCTCGTAGAGGTCGGTCGGGAACTCATCCATATCCCAGCCGATGAGCTTGTCGCCCTGGTTGGCGTCCAGAGAGCCCAGGAAGCCGTTCTCGCGGGCCACGCGGATCTCGTGCTGGTAGGTGTGGCCGGCCAGGTTGGCGTGGTTGCCCTCGAGGTTCAGCTTGAAGACGTCGGTCAGGTCGTGGCTGCGCAGGAACTCGATGGCGGTGGCGGCATCGAAGTCGTACTGGTGCAGCGTCGGCTCCTTCGGCTTCGGCTCAATCAGGAACTGGGCGTCGAAGCCGATTTCCTTGGCGTAGTCGGCGCACAGGTGGAAGAACTGAGCGATGTGATCGGTCTCACGCTTCATCTCGGTGTTCCACAGGTTCTCGTAGCCTTCACGGCCGCCCCAGAACACGTAGTTCTCGGCGCCCAGGCGCTTGCCGATCTCGAGGCTCTTCTTGAGCTGGCCGCCGGCGTAGGCGTAGATATCGGCGAACGGGGAGGTGGCGGCACCGGACACGAAGCGCGGGTTGGTGAACAGGGAGGAGGTGTTCCACAGCAGCTTGACGCCGGTGGCCTTCATGTTCTCCTCGATCTTGTCGACGACCTTGTCCAGGTTGGCGTCGGTCTCGCGCAGGGTGTCACCCTCGGGGGCGATGTCGCGATCGTGGAAGCAGAAGTACTCGACGCCGAGCTTCTGGAACAGCTCGAAGGCGTAGTCCACCTTGGCCAGGGCCTGATCCATCGGATCGGTGTACTTGTAGTACGGACGGTGGGCGGTGCCGGTGCCGAACGGATCAACCAGCTCCTGGTTGAAGGTGTGCCACCAAGCGACGCCGAAGCGCAGCCAGTCCTTCATCTTCTTGCCGGCAACGACCTTGTCGGCATCGTAGTAGTGGAAGGCCAGGCCCTCCTTCGGTCCCTTAGAACGACCGACGTACTCGACCTTGTCAACATCCCACAGACCCATTTGGGCGCTCCTTTGCAGTAGTGGTTCAACGGATTACGGGATTAATAGTAAACCCGTTAAACTATGTTTGTCAAATGATTGAATTAATACGGCGACGCACAGCGTGTTGCCAATGATTGCAACGGTTTTCGGCAGCTACACATAGCCACTGAGAATAGACGCATATGAAAAAGTGGACCGCATGCAGCCCGGATGCCGCAGCCCCGATTAGCGGCCGTTTCTTGCCAGGAGGCTGCACGGTCTAGCAAATTCCGGGCGGAAATCCGCCGAATCGCGGCCGCTTTTCGATAGACCGCACGGGCTCCTAGCAGAAAACGGCCGCCAGTCCGACCCGGCAAGGGCCATATGGCCCGCCGCATCCCCACGGCAGGCCATATGCGGAGCGCCCCCGATTCCCGAGCCCGCCAGCCATCCGCGTACCTCATGGCGACGAATGGCCAACGGGGTTATCCGGCCGCCCGATTCCCCTCATATCAGTCAGACAACCGGCCGGATCTCTCAACAACGTTGGCCGGCGGATGTTCCTTCCGCCGTGAGGCACACGTTACGCCCCGCATGTAAACGTTCGCAATCCCCCGCCCCGGTTTGGTGGATAAGTGGAAAACCGCACGATTCCGCCACTCCCGAATGTGCATAACCGGTCGGCCATGCTGTGGATAACCCACCATCCGGCCCGGTTATCCACCGGTTGAGCCGATGGTTGTCCACCGCCGGCACGGCCGCGCGGCCGATGCCGGCGTGTCGCTCCCCTACTTCAGGCGTTCGTAATGCCGCCGCACCAGGTCGAAGGTGTACACGGCGAGCGCCAGCCAGATCACGGAGAAGGAGATGAACCGATGCGCCGGCACCTGTTCCCCGAGCACCGCAATGCCCAGAATCAGCTGGATGGTGGGTGTGATGTACTGCGTGAAGCTCAACGTCAGGAACGCCGCATGTTTGACGCCGTACGAAGTGAGCACCAGCGGGATCACCGTGAGCACGCCGCAACCGGCAAGCATCGCCCACACCCACCACGGCTCCCCCGCCGGCACGCCGAACCGCGGCTGCACGGCGAGCGCCACGAACGCGATCGGCGTGAGCACGCCGGTCTCGAACGTCAGTGATTGGAACGGGTCGAGCGGCACGAATCGTTTGATGAGGCAGTATCCCGAATAGCTGAAGGTCATGAGCAGCGCGAGACCGGGGAACGAGCCGGTGTCCAGCACATACAAGGCACCGCCGATGACCGCGATGCCCATGGAGACCAGCCCGAGCCGCGTGGTGCGTTCGCGCAACAACACGAGCGCCAGCAGCATGTTGATGAGTGGCATGAGGAAGTTGGCGGCGCTGGCCTCGGAGGTGCGGCCTATCGAGACCAGATAGATATAGACCACCCAGTCGATGGTCACGAGCACCGCGGCCGTGACGGCCATCGCGAAGACCTTCGGCGTGCGCCACATCGCGCATACGGCCGCGACGAGCCCATGCCAGCGGCCGGTCGCCAGCATGAACACCACCATCACCACCGCCGCGGTGACGATGCGGTAGAGCATCACGTTCATCGACGGCACGCTGGCCAACGCCGCCCAGTACAGCGGGAACATGCCGTATACGAACGCCTGCGCGAGCGTGGCGGCCACGCCTTTGGGCGTCTGGACGATCTGCGGGCCGGAGGCGCGCCCGCCATCGACGGATTCTGTGCCGGTATGTTCGGTGACGTCAGGTGCGGATGATGCTGGATTCACCGGACGATTCTAACGCAACCGGCCCGTGCGGCCCGGCTTGGCTTGTCCGGCTCAGATGATGATGCCGCTGCAGTGGTCGACTTCGTGCTGGATGATCTCGGCGGTGAAGCCGGTGAACGTGGCATGGCGAGCCCGGAAGCGACGGTCCTCGAAATCCACCTCGATACGGCGGTAGCGCAGCGTGCGTCGTTCGCCGTCCAGGGACAGGCATCCTTCCTGGGTGTCGTACGCGCCATCCGTGGCGGTGATCACCGGGTTGTACATGACGGTGATGTGTCCGCCCAAGTCCTCGTCCACGAAAGCGATGATGCGCTTGTTCACGCCGATCATGTTGGCGGCCATGCCCACGCAGCGCGAGCGGTTGGCCTCCAAGGTGTCCACGAGATCCTGCGCCACGGCTTCGTCACCGGGGCCGGCCTGCTCGGACGGCATGCGCAGGAAGGAACGGGAGGTCATGATCGGACGCTGCATGGTGGCGGACTCCTTGCCGTTGGGTTGGCGCGGCGATGAGCCGCTGTGTCAGGTTAGATAACGAAAAAGGCTTCCGAATCATCGGAAGCCTTGGTGGCGACCCCGGCCGGACTTGAACCGGTGACCTCCGCCGTGACAGGGCGGCGCTCTAACCAACTGAGCTACGGGGCCGTGTGTTTCTCACTCTCGCGAGGCACGAGTGGATACATTACCGGAACATCATCCAGATGCGCAACTTCGGCGTGTCGCGGCGTGTCGTCATCTCTGGTTTCGGCACGCCCCCACTGAATCGGCATCAATGCAACCGTTTGCTTCCCAATTGGTAATTAAAGCCAATTGATGTGAACGCTCTCATTCATGCGCAAGTCACGCAATCGATGCGTCAATTGCCGCAAATCATGCGGGAAATACCACGCTACGTCTTCCGCAACCGTTATGATTCCAGTGTTTACAGCGTACCAAGACAATCAAAGGAGAGGCCATGACCACGCTTGCCATCGACATCGGAGGAACCAAGATCGCCGCCGCCGTGTGCGATGAAAACGATACCATTATTCAGCGTTGGCGCGTCCCCACGCCGATGGATGCCGATGCGATCAACCAGAACATCGCCAGCGTCTATCGCGAAGCCAACGCCGCCGGCCATGACATCCAGGCCATCGGCGTCTCCGCCGCAGGCAACGTCGGCGCCGACCGCAAGACCATGACCTTCGCCGCGAACATCCCCGCATGGCTCAACTACGACCTGTCCGAGCACATCGGCGAGCTCATCGACCACGCCGTGCCGGTCATCATCGAGAACGACGCGAACTGCGCCGGCTGGGGCGAGTACGTGCACGGTGCCGGCCAGGGCAGCAAGAACATGGTGGCCCTGACCGTGGGAACCGGTCTCGGCGGCGCCATCGTGATCAACGGCGAGCTGTACCGCGGCTCCTTCGGCATGGCCGCCGAGCTCGGCCACCTGCCGATGGTTCCGGACGGCGACCACTGCGGCTGCGGCCTGCGTGGCTGCGCCGAGCGTTACACCTCCGGCACCTCGCTGGAGAACTTCGCCAAGTCGGCCGTGCGTCGTCGTCCGCAGGACGCCAAGCGTCTGCTGGAGCTGTGCGGTGGCGACATCAACAAGCTCGAAGGCCCGATGGTCTCCCAGGCCGCCCAGGAAGGCGACGTGCTCGGCCTGTACGCCTTCAACAAGATCGGCGAATGGCTCGGCCGCACCATGGCCGCCACCGCCGCCGTGCTTGACCCGGACATCTTCGTGATCGGCGGCGGCGTGGTGGCCGTCGGCGACATCCTGCTGGAGCCGGCCCGCTACAACTACGCCCGCTTCCTGGAAGGCAGCGCCTACCGCGGCCATGCCAAGATCGTCGCCGCCACCGCCGGCCAGGACGCCGGTCTGATCGGCGCCGCCAACCTGGCCCTGCGCTGAGTTTCGGCGGGTTTCCGCGGATAACACAAGAAGCGTGCTCTTCCTTGATTTGGGGAGAGCACGCTTCTTTGCTTTTCGGCTCCCCTCTCTGAGGGGAGCTGTCGAACGAAGTGAGACTGAGGGGAGTTGTAGCGTTGAGGCTATCTCCCGTGCAACTCCCCTCAGTCAGCTTCGCTGACAGCTCCCCTCGAAGAGGGGAGCCAGTGTACCGTGTCCGTTCCAGACTTCCTGTCTCCCCTGCCCCACAACGCAAGCGGCCCGGAACCTCCTCGTATCAGAGGAAGGTTCCGGGCCGCTTGTCGTTTCAGGACTTGCTACCTATCACCGGCCGGGTTCCTCAGGTCTAAAACACGAGGAACCCGCCGGCGGACCGGCTCACTGCTGGTCGCCGAGACCGAGGTCGTCGTCACCCTGGTCGGAGTAGAAGTCGTCCGGGTTGAAGTCATCGCCGAGCTTCAGGTCGCCGAACTCCAGGTTGGAGAAGTTCAGGTCGGACAGGTCGGCGTCGGAGAAGGACGCATCGCTCAGGTCACCCTCGCCACCCAGACCGAAGTTCGGGTAGATGGTGTCGCGGATGGCCTTGTCGGGCTCCACCACGGCGTTGCGGTAACGGGCGAGACCCGTACCGGCCGGGATGAGCTTACCGATGATGACGTTCTCCTTGAGACCCTTGAGGTCGTCGACCTTCTCGGAGAGGGCGGCTTCGGTAAGCACGCGCGTGGTCTCCTGGAAGGACGCGGCGGACAGCCAGGAATCGGTGGCCAGGGAGGCCTTGGTGATGCCCATGAGCGCCGGACGGCCCACGGCGGGCTTGCCGCCGTTCTTGACCGTGTTGCGGTTGATCTCGCGGAAGCGGGCGTTGTCCACCAGCTCGCCCGGCAGCAGGTCGGTGTCGCCGGAGTCGATGATGGTCACGCGACGGGTCATCTGGTGCACGATGACCTCGATGTGCTTGTCGTGGATATCCACGCCCTGGGAGCGGTATACGGTGTGCACCTCTTCCACGATGTTCACCTGGGCGGCGCGCTTGCCGAGGATGGTGAGGATCTTCTTCGGATCCACGGAACCCTCGACCAGCTGGGTGCCGACCTTGATGTGGTCGCCGTCGGCGACCTTCAGCGGCACGCGCTTGGACACCTGGTAGGTGATCGGCTTGATGATGCCCTCTTCCTTCGGAGCGCCGGAATCGGCGTCCGGGGTCAGGATGATCTGGCGGCCGCGATCGTTCTCCATCACCTTGATGGTGCCGGCGAACTCGGTGATCGGCGCCTCACCCTTCGGGGTACGGGCCTCGAAAAGCTCGGTCACACGGGGAAGACCCTGGGTGATATCGGAAGCCGCGGCCACACCACCGGAGTGGAAGGAACGCAGCGTCAGCTGGGTACCAGGCTCGCCGATGGACTGGGCGGCCACGATACCGACGGTCTCGCCGACGTCCACCAGCTTGTTGGTGGCCAGGGACCAGCCGTAGCACTTGGCGCACACGCCGCGCTTGGACTCGCAGGTCAGCACGGAACGGCACTTGACTTCCTCCACGCCGTGGGCCACGAGGTCGTTGAGCACGTCCATGGACAGGGCGTCGTCGCGCTTGTAGAGCACGGTCTGGCCGTCAGCCGGGTCGATGACGTCGGCGGCGAGCAGACGGGAGTACGGACCACCGTCGGCGGCCTTGACGAGCACGAGGTTGCCCTCGGCGTCGCGGTCGGCCACGCGGATCATCAGGCCCTGCTTGGTGCCGCAGTCCTCCTCGCGCACGATCACGTCCTGGGAGACGTCCACCAGACGACGGGTCAGGTAGCCGGACTCTGCGGTACGCAGTGCGGTATCGGCCAGACCCTTACGGGCGCCGTGCTGGGAGATGAAGTACTCCAGCACGGACAGGCCGTCGCGGTAGTTGGACTTCACAGGACGGGGGATGATCTCGCCCTTCGGGTTGGCCACGAGGCCTCGCATACCTGCGATCTGGTTGATCTGCATCATGTTTCCTCGTGCACCGGACTGCACGATGATGGCCAGGTTGGAGGTCGGGTCGAACTTGTCCTCGACTTCCTTGGACACCTCGGCGGTGCACTCGGTCCACAGGTCGATGAGCTCCTGGCGGCGGGCTTCCTCGGTCAGCAGACCCATCTCGTAGTTGGCGTTGACCTTGTCGGCCTTGGCCTCGTACTCGGCGATCTTGGCGTCGCGCTCCGGAGGCTCGTTCACGTCGGAGAAGGCGAAGGACACGCCGGACCACGGGGCTCGGGTGAAGCCGAGGTCCTTCAGGGCGTCCAGCGTTGCGGCCACCTGCTGGGTGGAGTAACGCATGGCGATGTCGTCCACGATCTTGGACAGACGGCCCTTGGCCACCTGGTCGTTGACGAACGGGTAGTCGGTGGGCAGCGTCTCGTTGAACAGGATGCGGCCGTAGGAGGTGGCGAACAGCACGGAGCCGTCGTGGAAGCGCTCTTCCTTGGCGACCTCGGTCTCGCCCTCGCGCGGGTCGAGCACCTTGACCTCGCCCGGCTCCCAGTTCTTCGGCAGCACGAAGTTCTCCGGCAGGCGGATGAGCACCTTGGCCTGCATGTCGATCTCGTGCAGGTCGAGGGCCATCTCGGCCTCCTCCAGGGAGGAGAACACGCGGCCCTGGCCCTTGGCGCCCTCGATGACGGTGGACAGGTAGTACAGACCGAGGATCATATCCTGGGACGGCATGGTCACGGTGTGGCCGTCGGCCGGCTTCAGGATGTTGTCGGAGGCCATCATCAGGGAGCGGGCCTCGGCCTGGGCCTCGGCGGACAGCGGCAGGTGGACTGCCATCTGGTCGCCATCGAAGTCGGCGTTGAAGGCGGCGCAGGCCAGCGGCGGCAGGTGGATGGCCTTGCCTTCCACCAGGATCGGCTCGAAGGCCTGGATGCCCAGACGGTGCAGCGTAGGTGCACGGTTGAGCAGCACCGGATGCTCGGAGATGACCTCCTCGAGCACGCCATACACTTCGGTGTCGCCACGGTCCACCATGCGCTTGGCGGACTTCATGTTCTGCGCGTAGTTCATGTCCACGAGGCGCTTGATGACGAACGGCTTGAACAGCTCGAGGGCCATCGGCTTCGGCAGACCGCACTGGTGCATGCGCAGGGACGGGCCGACCACGATCACGGAACGGCCGGAGTAGTCGACTCGCTTACCGAGCAGGTTCTGACGGAAACGGCCCTGCTTACCCTTGAGCATGTCGGACAGGGACTTGAGCGGACGGTTGGACGCGCCGGTGACCGGGCGGCCGCGACGGCCGTTGTCGAACAGGGAGTCCACGGCCTCCTGGAGCATGCGCTTCTCGTTGTTGAGCATGATCTCAGGGGCGCCGAGCTCGATCAGTCGCTTCAGACGGTTGTTGCGGTTGATCACGCGGCGGTACAGGTCGTTGAGATCGGAGGTGGCGAAACGGCCGCCGTCGAGCTGGACCATCGGGCGCAGATCCGGCGGGATGACCGGGATCACGTCGAGCACCATGGCCTCCGGCTTGTTGCCGGTGGTCAGGAAGGCGTTGACGACCTTCAGGCGCTTGAGGGCCTTGGTCTTGCGCTGCTCGGAAGCGTCCTTGATCTCCTCGCGCAGTTCCTTGGAGATGGCCTCCAGGTCGAGGGACTGCAGGCGCTTCTTGATGGCCTCGGCGCCCATGCAGCCGTCGAAGTAGTCACCGTAGCGGTCCTGCATCTCGCGCCACAGATCCACGTCGTCCACCATGTCGCCGGGCTTGAGCTTCTTGAACTTGTCGAAGACGGCGTCCACGCGGGCGATCTGGTCGTTGTAGCGGGTGCGGATGGCGGTCATGTCGCGCTCGGCGCCGTTGCGCAGCTTGGCGCGGGCCGGTCCCTTGGCCTCACCGGCCTCCTCGAGGGCGGCGAGATCCTCCTCCACCTTCTTGGCACGGGCCTCGATGTCGGCGTCGCGGCGCTGCTCGAGACGCTTGATCTCGGAGTCGAACTCGTCCTGCAGGCCGGGCATGTCGTTGTGACGGGTCTCGTCGTCCACCTCGGTGACCATGTAGGACGCGAAGTAGATCACGCGCTCCAGGTCCTTCGGGGTCACGTTGAGCAGGTAGCCGAGGCGGGACGGCACACCCTTGAAGAACCAGATGTGGGTGACGGGGGCGGCCAGCTCGATGTGGCCCATGCGCTCACGGCGCACGCGGGACTTGGTGACCTCCACGCCGCATCGCTCGCAGACGATGCCCTTGAAGCGCACGCGCTTGTACTTGCCGCAGGCGCACTCCCAGTCGCGGGTCGGGCCGAAGATCTGCTCGCCGAACAGACCGTCCTTCTCGGGCTTCAGGGTGCGGTAGTTGATGGTTTCGGGCTTCTTGACCTCGCCGTGGCTCCAGCCGCGGATGTCCTCGGTGGTGGCCAGGCCGATGCGAAGCTTGTCAAATGCGTTGACGTCCAGCACTTGTTAATCCGTTTCTTTCAGAAAAAGTTTTGTTCGCGCCTTATCGTGACGATGTCGGCGTCTTGGCGTGTTCACGCTGTGGGAGCCGTCCGGGCCGGGCCCACCCGCCCGATGATGGGGCAGGCGGCGGGCCCGGCCGAGGACGGCCCGAGGGATCACTGGTACTCGGGCTCTTCGGCCTTCTGGTCTTCCTTGGCGGCCGCGTCCGGGCGGGCGCCGATGTTGAAGCCGAGGTCGTCGGTGGAGTTCGCCGGATCGTCGTCCTCGTCCTTCATGTCGATGGCCACGCCCTCGGCGTTGAGCACCTCGACGTTCAGGGACAGGGACTGCATTTCCTTGAGGAGCACCTTGAAGGACTCGGGGATGCCGGCCGGCGGCAGGTTATCGCCCTTGACGATGGCGCCGTAGACGCGCACGCGGCCGTCGACGTCATCGGACTTGGTGGTCATCATCTCGTGCAGCGTGTAGGCGGCACCGTAGGCCTCGAGGGCCCACACCTCCATCTCGCCGAAGCGCTGGCCACCGAACTGGGCCTTACCGCCGAGCGGCTGCTGGGTGATCATGGAGTACGGGCCGGTGGAACGGGCGTGGATCTTGTCGTCCACCAGGTGGTGCAGCTTCAGCATGTACATGTAGCCCACGGAGATCGGCTTGCCGTACGGTTCGCCGGTGCGGCCGTCGAACAGGGTGGCCTTGCCGTCCGGACCCACGAGGCGGTCGCCGTCGCGGTTCGGCAGCGTGGTGGACAGCAGGCCCTTGAGGACCTCGGGCTTGACGCCGTCGAACACCGGGGTGGCCACCGGGGTGCCCGGCTCGGCCTTCTCGGCGCCGGAGGGGATGAGCTTCTTCCACTCGGCCTCCAGGTTCGGGTCGAGGGAGATGTCCCAACCGGAGTGGGCGATCCAGCCCAAGTGGAGTTCCAGCACCTGGCCCAGGTTCATTCGGGAAGGCACGCCCAGCGGGTTCAGCATGATGTCCACCGGGGTACCGTCCGCCAGGAACGGCATGTCCTCTTCCGGCAGGATGCGGGAGATGCAGCCCTTGTTGCCGTGGCGGCCGGAGAGCTTGTCGCCCACCGTGATCTTGCGGTGCTGGGCGATGTAGACGCGGATCATCTGGTTCACGCCGTTGGGCAGCTCGTCGCCGTCCTCCTCGGCATCCTCGCGGGTGATCTCCTTGACGCCGATGACCGTACCGGTCTCGCCGTGGGGCACGCGCAGGGAGGTGTCGCGCACCTCGCGGGACTTCTCGCCGAAGATGGCGCGCAGCAGGCGCTCCTCCGGGGTCAGCTCGGTCTCGCCCTTCGGGGTGACCTTGCCGACCAGGATGTCGCCGGCCTCGACCTCGGCGCCGATGCGGATGATGCCGCGCTCGTCGAGGTTGGCCACGGCGTCCTCACCGACGTTCGGCAGGTCGCGGGTGATCTCCTCGGCGCCCAGCTTGGTCTCGCGGGCGTCGATCTCGTACTCCTCGATGTGGATGGAGGACAGGGTGTCGTCCTGCACGAGGCGCTGGGAGATGATCACGGCGTCCTCGTAGTTGTAGCCGTTCCACGGCATGAAGGCGATGAGCAGGTTCTTGCCCAGGGCCAGGTCGCCGTTCTGGATGGCGGGGCCGTCGGCCAGGACCGAACCGGCCTCCACACGCTCGCCGTCGTGGACGATCGGGCGCTGGTTGTAGCAGGTGGTCTGGTTGGAACGCTGGAACTTGGCCAGCTTGTAGGAGCTGGTGGTGCCGTCGTCGTTCATCACGCGGATCAGGTCGGCGGAGACGTAGGTCACCACGCCGTCCTTGTCGGCCTTGATGACGTCGCCGGAGTCGTTGGCGGCGCGCCATTCGGAACCGGTGCCCACCAGCGGGCGCTCGGACTCGATCAGCGGCACGGCCTGGCGCTGCATGTTAGTACCCATCAGCGCTCGGTGGCCCTCGTCGTGCTCCAGGAACGGAATCAGGGAGGCGCCGAGGGAGACCATCTGGCGCGGGGAGACGTCCATGTAGTCCACGGAGCTCACGGGCACATCGACTGCCTCTTCCTCGCCCACTCGGGCAAGGGCGGACTTCTGCACGAAGTTGCCGTTCTCGTCGAGCTCCTGGTTGGCCTGGGCGATCACGTGGTCGAGATCGCGGTCGGCGGTCATGTACTCGACCTCGTCGGTCACATGGCCGTTGACGACCTTGCGGTACGGGGTCTCGATGAAGCCGAACGGGTTCACGCGGCCGAAGGTCGCCAGGGAGCCGATCAGACCGATGTTCGGGCCTTCAGGAGACTCGATCGGGCACATACGGCCGAAGTGGGACGGGTGCACGTCGCGCACCTCCATGGAGGCGCGGTCGCGGGACAGACCACCGGGGCCCAGGGCGGAGAGACGACGCTTGTTCGTCACGCCGGAGAGCGGGTTGTTCTGGTCCATGAACTGGGAGAGCTGGGAGGTGCCGAAGAACTCCTTGATGGTGGCGTTCACCGGGCGGATGTTGATCAGGGACTGCGGGGTGATGGCCTCGGCGTCCTGCGTGGTCATGCGCTCGCGCACCACGCGCTCCATACGGGACAGGCCGGTGCGCAGCTGGTTCTGGATCAGCTCGCCCACCTGGCGGATACGACGGTTGCCGAAGTGGTCGATATCGTCCACATCCACGCGCAGGTCCACGTCCTCGCCGTTGCGCTTGCCCGGGAAGGTGGCGGCGCCGTCATGCAGGGCCACCAGGTACTTGATGGTGGCGATGATGTCCTCGCGGTGCAGGGAACGGTCGTTGAAGTCGGCGGACAGGCCGAGCTTGCGGTTGATCTTGTAACGGCCCACGCGCGCCAGGTCGTAGCGCTTGGTGTTGAAGTAGAAGGAGTCGAGCAGGTTCTTGCCGGACTCGGGGGTGGGGGTGTCGGCCGGACGGATCTTGCGGTACAGGTCGACCAGGGCCTCGTCCTGGGTCTCCAGGGTCTCGCGGTCGAGGGCGTCGAGCACCAGCGGGTAGTCCTTGAAGGCCTCGCGGATCTCGGGCTTGGTCATGCCGATGGCCATGAGGAAGACGATGGCGGACTGCTTGCGCTTGCGGTCCACGCGCACCTGCGGCTGGTCCTTCTTGTCGATCTCGAACTCGAGCCAGGCGCCGCGGGACGGGATGATCTTCGCGCCGAAGACCTCCTTGTCGGAGGTGCGGTCCTGCTGGCGGTCGAAGTAGACGCCCGGGGAACGCACGAGCTGGGAGACGATGACTCGCTCGGTGCCGCCGATGATGAAGGTGCCGTGCGGGGTCTGCAGCGGGAAGTCGCCCATGAACACGGTCTGGGACTTGATCTCGCCGGTGTCGCCGTTCTCGAACTCGGCGTTCACGTACAGCGGGGCGGAGTAGGTGTAGTCCTTCTCCTTGCACTCCTGCACGGTGTGACGGGGCTCCTCGAAGTACGGATCCGAGAAGGTCAGGGACATGGTCTGCGCGAAGTTCTCGATCGGGGAGATCTCGTTGAAGACCTCGTCAAGACCGGAGACGTGGGGAACGGTGTTGGTGCCGTTCTTCTCATCCTGCTCCACGCGCGCCTTCCAGCGCTCGTTGCCGATCAGCCAGTCGAAGCTGTCGGTCTGCACGCCCAGCAGGTAGGGCACATCGATGGGTTCCTTGATGGAACCGAAGTTCACGCGGTCCGACGCCTTGTGCAGATCGATGTCATGCTGGTCGGCGCGTGCGATGATGGTGGTGGTGTTCGTCGTAGCTGTGTTAGCCAATGGACGTTCCTTATCGCTCGCTTATTGAGTAATTTCCCCTGGGAGCGCCGGCATGGCCACCATATGCCTATGCGGACGCTTCATTGTCGATGGCATGCCCGCAATATGACATACCCTATGCAAAATCTCAATATTAGCGCTATGGAGCGACAAATCAAGGGGCCGGAACCTTCCCGGCGCAGGGGCCGGAAACCGAAGCGCCCCATGTCTTTCACATCCCCTACTGGACGGTGAACACGACCTTCTCGCTCTTGACCTTCGGATCGTCCTTGAGGCTCAGCTGCGCCACGTACGTGCCGGCGTTGACCGTGGGCCAGTCGGACTCGTCCGTGCATTCGGTGAGCGTGGCGTTCGCGTTGCCATTCCACTTCATCTGTTGGGAGTCCTTGTCGCCCTTGGCCATGAGCAGCAGGCGGGAGTCGGCGGGACAGACGTCGGACTTGTAGATGGTCTCGTTGCCGGAGGTGATGGTCAGGATGCGGCTCGAATCGGAGCCGTCCACCAGGCAGCTGCCCGTGCCTTCATGCACGAGCGTGGCGGTGAATTCCATGGTGCCGCCCACCGGCATGGACTGGGACTTCGAGGACAGCTGCAACGAGAGGTTCTTGGTGGAGCAGTCCTTGACGCTGCTGGTTTTCTTCGGCGTGGGCACGCTTTCGCGGGAGATCGCGTACACCTCGTCATGGTGGATCGCGGTGTTGATGGCGCTTATGCCGCGGCCGAGGCTGTAGCCGCAGAAACCGATCAGCGCCAGCACCAGCAGCAGCACCACACCCACCACGATGCGGCGGCGACGGTAGATCGCCTGCTGCTTCCTGCTGATCTTGCGCCGGCGCTTTTTGGGTGCGGGTGCGCCGGAACGTCCGGGCATGGCTGACCTGCCGGAGCCGCCCCTGACGGATTTGCCGGCCCTTCCGGCTCCGGCCTTGCTCCCCCGCGCGTTCCTCATGCCCGAATTGTTCCTCTGCACTGCCATAACGGTTCCAGTCTACGGCCGCATACCCGGACACACACGGCTATGAGGCGTTTTTCACGAGAACATCAGCCTTGCGGCAGACGCAACGCACCGTCCTGGGTCATCTCGATGAGGCCATCGTCGTCAAGGCTGGCGATGCAGGCGGCGAGCTGGGCCCGGTCCTTCCACAGCGTCTCGGCGTCGGCCCTTGCGAGCGTCGCACCGGCCGGCAACCCGCGCAACGCGGCGAGCACCAGCCCGCGCACCTGTCGGTCGGTGCCCTGGAATCGCTGGCGCGGCCGGGTGCGCCGCTCCCCCAGTCCGGGCCTGCCGAGCTTCAGGAACCGGCAGTCACGGACGACCGGACAGGCCTCGCACATGGGCGACTTGGCCGTGCACATCACGGCTCCCAATTCCATGACCGACTGGTTCCACGTCACCGAATCGCGGACGGCCTCGGGCAGCACCCGGACGGCGAGCGCGCGTTCGGCGGAATTGGCCGATCCCCCGAGCGATTCGGCGCCGAGGAACACACGGCTCAGCACACGACGGATATTGGTGTCGATCACGGCGATCCGCTCGCCGAACGCGAAGCTCATCACGGCGGAGGCGGTGTAGTCGCCGATGCCAGGCAGGCCGGTCAGCTCGTCGTAGGTGCGGGGCAGCTCATCGGCGTAATCGCGGGCCACCACGCGGGCGCATTCCTGCAACCGCAAGGCGCGGCGGGGGTAGCCGAGGCGACCCCATGCGGTGATCACGTCGGCCTTGGAAGCCTCGGCGAGCGCGCGGGCGTCCGGCCAGCGGGCCATCCAGTCGATCCAGTAGGGCACCACGCGGCTCATCTGCGTCTGCTGGCTCATCACCTCGGAGACGAGCACGCCCCACGGCGTGGTCCGGCCGAAGCGCCAGGGCAAATCGCGGGCGTTCGCCTCCCACCATGCGGCCAATCGCAACGCCACGTCGTCATGGACGGCGGCGTCGTCCGGCTCTGGTGTCCGAACGGCCGAGGTGCCGTGAACCCTGACGTGGAGCTCACGGGAATGCGGATCGGAGCGGGGCTGTACTGTGTCGTTCATCGTTCTTATTCTTAGCAGCTATGACGAACGAGGCTGAACTGAACCCGCAAACCCCAGAAAATCCGGAATCCAAGGTCGAGAAGATGTTCGAATACGGATACCGCAAGTCGAACTACGGGCCCGACGAACTGGTGACCGACGCGCATGGCAACCCGATCTCCGTGGTGGATGCGATGCTGTCCGCCGAGAAGGCCGCCGCCACCGAGACCGTGACGCCGCACCTGTGCTACTACTCCCCGCGCATCCCCGGCAACACCGGTTCGGCCATCCGCCTGTGCGCGGTGACCGGCACGATCCTGCACCTGGTGGAGCCGCTGGGCTTCAACCTGCGTGACACCAAGCTGCGCCGCGCCGGCCTCGACTACCATGACATGGCGCATGTGGTGCTGCACCCGAACTTCGAGAACCTGGTGGAGTCGATGCCGAATTCGCGCATCATCGCGTTCACGGCGCATGCCACCAAGCTGTACACGGACATCGAATACCGTCCGACCGACATCCTGCTGTTCGGCCCGGAGCCGGGCGACATCCCCGATCCGATGGACATCATGGCCGGTCCGCATGTGGCCGAGCAGGTGCGCCTGCCGATGCGCCCGTCCCTGCGCTCCCTGAACCTCACCAACTGCGCGTCCATCGCCATCTACGAGGCGTGGCGTCAGCTGAACTTCGCCGGCGGCCGCTGACGGTACCAGTCGGAACGGTCCCATACGCCCCGTACACCTATTCAGCGTACGTAAAGCGCGGAGCCACGGAGCCTTCCCTCACTTTACGTACACTGACGGGTGCGCAGCGTACGTAAAGTGAGGGAAGTCTTCACAGACCGACGGGAGTTATCCACATTTTTGGATTTCCCGGCATGTTATCCACCGGGCCGAAACAGACGGATTAGGCATGCGCCGTCCATTCCCCTACCGTGGAATGATGAAACAGCACAAAGCAGTGACCGCCGCGATTACGCAGGCGGAAAACGAGCAACAGTGCGCGGTCGGCACGACCGATTCCATCCGACGCGCATTGCGGCGGCGATACCTGAACAACGAGCTGCTGTCGCCGTACTCGAACCTGTACGCGCGCCCCGACTACTGGCAAACGTTGAATGAATGCCAACGTTCGATGCATGTCGCACGCGCATTGTCCGTGCTACATCCGAAGTGGGTGTTCGCGGGACTGACCGCCGCCGACGCATATGGTTACGACCATTCCTGGAATCTGCACCGGCGCCGTATGTTCGTAGCCGATACGACGGGCCGTCATTCGCGGTCCGTGCAAGGCACGGCATCCACCGATGCCGATGCATATCGGATCGAGCACGTTTTCATGATGTCCGTCAACGCCCGGCTGCAGTCGGGCATCTTGGTGACCGAGCCGGCGCGCACGTTGACGGATTGTGCCGTCTCACTGTCGTTCGCGCAGGCACTTCCGATTTTCGACTCCGCGGCACGGCAGCACATGGATCTGCAGTTGGTGGCCGACGCCTGCAAACGGCGCCGCGTGGATATCGCTCCGATACGCAATCTGCTGCATTACGTGGACGGTTCCAGCGAAAACGGCGGCGAATCGCAGGTCCGCGCCTATATCATCATCAACGGATTCGCCACTCCTCTACTCCAGGTGGAGGTCAACGATCCGTTGTTCCCCGCACGCCGGTATCGGACCGATTTCATGTGGCGGCTGCATGACGGACGGGTAATCGTTCTCGAGTACGACGGTATGGCGAAATATGCGGATGCGTCGATGACCGGCAGACGGACAGTCAAGCAGATACTCAGGGAGCAGAAGGAACGTGATCGTGCGCTTCGTGCCGCCGGAGTGACATGCATCCTGCACTGCACCTATGAAGACACACTGTCCAACAAACTGTTTCACATGCTCAAGGACGCCGGAGTGCCCCAAATCAGGCAATACGGCGATTACGGCACGTAGACGGACGCCCGCACACCGCACCACTCTTTCCTCCCCGTCGTCCCGCCCGCTCCGCGGACGTCGTCTCAGCGTACGTTTTCCGTGGGTCTACCGAGGTTACCCACACTTTGCGTACACTGGCATTCGCTTAGCGTACGCAAAGCGTGGGAACGTCACGTAAAACCACGGAAAACGTACGCTGAGACGACGTCCATTGTCCGGCTACGGAACGACGGCCGGAAGACGGTCAGTTCTTGAACGAATGGATCGGCGCGGGGATGCGGCCGCCGCGGGTCACGAACGCCTCGCAGCTGGTCTGGTTGACCGGCATGATGGGCGCGTAGCCCATAAGACCGCCGAAGTTGGCCATCTCGCCCACGCCCTTGCCGGCCACGGGGATCACGCGCACGGCGGTGGTCTTCTGGTTGACCATGCCGATGGCCGCCTCGTCCGCGATGAGGCCGGAGATGGTGGCCGCCGAGGTGTCGCCGGGGATGGCGATCATGTCGAGACCCACCGAGCACACGCAGGTCATGGCCTCGAGCTTTTCGATGGTCAGGCATCCGGATGCGGCGGCGTCGATCATGTTCTTGTCCTCGGAGACGGGGATGAACGCGCCGGACAAGCCGCCCACATAGCTGGACGCCATGATGCCGCCCTTCTTGACCTGGTCGTTGAGCATCGCCAGCGCCGCGGTGGTGCCGGGGGCGCCGACCTGCTCGAGACCGATCTTCTCCAGCACCTCACCCACCGAATCGCCCACGGCCGGGGTCGGGGCGAGCGAGAGGTCGATGATGCCGAACGGCACGTCGAGCCTGCGGGACGCCTCCTGGGCCACCAGCTGGCCCACGCGGGTGATCTTGAAGGCGGTGCGCTTGATGGTCTCGCACAGGAACTCGAAGTCCTTGCCCTTGGCGGCGTCGAGCGCGCGGGAGACCACGCCCGGTCCGGAGACGCCCACGTTGATCACCGCGTCGCCTTCGGTCACGCCGTGGAAGCCGCCGGCCATGAACGGGTTGTCGTCCGGCACGTTGCAGAAGGCCACGAATTTCACACAGCCGTAGGAGTCGTTGTCCGCGGTGCGTTCGGAGATGTCCTTGATGATGTGGCCGAGCAGTTCCACCGCGTTCATGTCGATGCCGGTCTTGGTGGAACCCACGTTGACCGAGGAGCAGACGATGTCCGTCTCGGAGAGGGCCTGCGGCAGGGAGCGGATGAGCAGTTCCTCGGCCGGGGTCATGGCCTTGGAGACGAGCGCCGAGTATCCGCCGATGAGATCGACGCCGACCTCCTTGGCCGCCTTGTCGAGCGCGTGGGCGATTTGGACGAAGTCCTCGCTGGTCTTGCAGCAGCTGGCGCCGACAAGCGAGATCGGGGTGACGGTGATGCGCTTGTTGACGATCGGGATGCCGTAGTCGCTTTCGATGGCCTGGCCTGTGGAGACGAGGTCCTTGGCGTAGGTGGTGATCTTGCGGTAGATGTTGTCGCAGGTCTTCTCGACCGTGTCCGCCGCGCAGTCGAGCAACGAGATGCCCATGGTGATGGTGCGCACGTCGAGCTTCTCCTGCTCGATCATCTGATTGGTCTCGTGGACCTCCATGATATTCAGCATGGTGTTTCCTTTCGGTTCGGTCCGGCGAGATCAGATGCGGTGCATCTTGGTGAAGATCTCCTCGCGCTGGCAGCGGATGCGCACGCCGATGTCATCGCCGAGATCCTCGAGATTGCCGACCATGGCGCTGAATTCCTTGTCGGAGGCGGAGTAGTCCACGATCATCATCATGTTGAAGAAGCCATCGATGATGGTCTGCGAGATGTCGAGAACGTTGACGTGATGATTGGAAAGGTAAGTGCAGACTCGTGCGATGATGCCGACGGTATCCTGGCCGACGACGGTGATGATGGCCTTGTTCATGGCGCTCCTTGGTCGTTGAAACGAAAAACGGGTGTCTTCCCAGTATAGGGAGACACCCGTTACGATGCGCGTTACGTCTCAGCGGGACAGTGCCGTCACGCGGCCAGCTTCTCGATGTCCACATGCACCGGCACGAGCTTGGGCTCGTCCTGCTGTTCCTTGAGTAGGAAGGAGCATGCCAGCACGATGACCACCAGCACCATGCCGAACAGGTAGCCGTAGCGGGAACCATCCACGAAGCCCTGGGCGGGGTTCGCGCCGCCCGCCGCCGCGTAGTTCGTCTGGCCGAGGCCGAGCAGGCAGGTGGCCACGGCGGTGGCGATGGCGCCGCACACCTGCTGCATGGTGTTCATGATCGTGCTGCCATCCGCCGCCATGTGGCCGGGCAGCGACTTGAGCGCCGCGGACTGCGAGGACTGCTGGATGAACGGGATGCCGACCATCACAATGATGTGCGCGGCGAGGAACAACATGACGGGCGTCGAAACACCGATGGCGCAGAACAGCGCGCCGCCGATGATGGTCAGCACCGAGCCGATCCAGACCAGCTTCTTCGCGCCGTAGCGGTCGAACAGTCGGCCGGCGGCCAGCGTGCACAGCGCGTTGATCACGCCACCGGGCAGCATGAGCAGGCCGGCGACGGCGGAGCTCAGGCCCATGCCGCGCTGCAGTTCCTGCGGCACCAGGTACATGAACGCCAGCGTGCAGGAGAACGAACAGCTGATCATGACGGCCGGCGTGCGGAACGCGGCGATGCCGAGCGCGCGCAGGTCGAGCAGCGGCGCGGCGATATGCAGCTGGCGGTAGGCGTAGAACGCCAGCACGAACACGCCGATCACGAGCAGGCCGATGACGACGGCCGAGAAGCCCATGTCGCTGATCAGGCTCACGCCGGCCACGAGGCAGCCAAAGCCGATGGCGGAGGTGATGATGGAGAGCACGTCGACGTTCGGACGGGTGCGTTCGATCGGCGTGACGAAGAACAGCGCGGTGCATACGATGGCGACGACGGCGACGAGAGCGAACAGCGCGAAGATCGCACGCCAGGAGAACGCGCCGATGAGCGCGCCCGCGATGGTCGGGCCGATGACCGGGGCGAACATGATGACGAGGCCCGCCACGCCGTTGGCCGCGCCGATCTTGTGCAGCGGGAACACACGCATGATGGCCGCGTACATGGTAGGCAGCACGATGCCGGTGCTGACGCCCTGCATGATACGGCCGGCCAGCAGGATCGGGAAAGTGGGCGCGATGGTGCATACGATTGCGCCGACCAGGAAGCAGACCAATGAGAACAGCACGAGCGTCTTGGCCTTGATCCACTTGAGCATGAAGCCCACGCACGGCAGCACCACGCCGATGGCCAGCATGTAGCCGACGACCATCCACTGCGCGGTGCCAGAGGAGATGCCGAAATCGGTCATCAGGTCGGGCAGGGTGATGTTCATGGACGTTTCGGACAGCATGCCCAGAAACACGCTGATGTACAGGCCGAGCATGACCTTGTGCGGGTGGTCGAAGTGCTGGTGCTTGTTCGGGACGAACGCGGAATCGTCGAATTGGGTATTACGAATGGTTGTCTGCTTTTCGGACAACGGAATCCTCTTCTGTATCTCTATGCTCGTTGCCGTTGCGCGTCGCACGCCATGCATGCCGCGGTCCACCGGCGCCCGCGGTGACTTCCGCGGGTCACGGTGTGCGGCTTCATTGGCGGGCGCCGAAAACCCCTAACGTCCGGGTCACATTCGGCAACAAAAAATCGCATGCCATCCGGCAAGTGATACGCCGGTTGGCATGCGATTATTCAAAACAGAAAGTCACCGTAATACGTTTTTCAATTTTTCGTAAGTACGGCCGCGCGTGTCGCGGAGGGCTCCCCTCAGTCAGCTTCGCTGACAGCTCCCCTCAGAGAGGGGAGCCGGAATACTGGGTATCAGGCCTCGAGAGACGCCGAAGACGCGGCAACATCCCGCAATTATGGACGGCCTTCGGCCGGCTCATCATTACCTCGGACTCGCCTATCGGCTCGTCCTCGGCCGCGGCTAGTCACAGTCCACTGGACTGTGACTACGCCTCACGGGACGCGCTCGGCGCCGCCACGGCAGCAAGCGCCCTCGGCGCGTGGAAGCCACGCTTTTCGAATTCGTCGGCGATGGCCTGGGCGACCTCGTGGCTACGGCCCTTGTCGACCAGGGCGATGATGGAACCGCCGAAGCCGCCGCCGGTCATGCGGGCGCCGTAGGCGCCGTTGTGGCGGGCCACGTCCACGGCCACGTCGAGCTCGGGCACGGTGACCTCGTAGTCGGCGGCCAGGGAATCGTGGGAGGCGTTGAACAGACGGCCCGCGGCCTCGATGTCGCCGTTGGCGAAGGCGTGCACGAAGGAGCGCACGCGCTCGATCTCGGTGACCACGTGGCGCACGCGCTTCTTCATGGTCTCGTCCGGCAGGGCGTCCAGCGTCTCCTTGAGGGCCTGGAACGGGTCGTCGGCCTTGGCGATGCCGTCGGCGGTGACGCGCAGGTTGGCCACGCCGAGGATCTTGGCGGCCTCCTCGCAGGTGGCGCGGCGCTGAGCGTACTGGCCGTCGTTGAGCTGGTGCGGGGCCTGGGTGTCCACCACGAGAAGTTCGAGGCCGTACTTGTCCAGGTCGAACTCCTGCTGGGAGACGTTCTCCAGCGGAGTAAGCTCCGGACGGCAATCGAGCAGCAGCGCGTGTCCGGCAGTGCAGCGCATGGAGGCGTTCTGGTCGAGGCCGCCGGTGGATGCGCCGGCCATCTCGTTCTCGGACTTGATGGCGGCGTTGATGAGGGTCACGCGGCCGGCGTCGGAATCGCCGTAGCCCAGGCCGTACACGTCATCGAGGGCCAGCGCGGTGGAGCAGGTCATGGCGGCGGAGGAGCTCAGGCCGCTTCCCAGCGGCACGCAGGAGACGAACGCGGCGTCGAAGCCCTGGACCTTGCTGAAACCGGCCTCGCGCAGCGCCCAGGCCACGCCGGTCGGGTAGGCGGACCAACCGTCCACGCCGCGGGCCTGGAGCCCTTCGAGATCGGCTTCGGCCACTTTGTCCGGAGCCACGTCGGAGACCACGCGCACCTTGGTGTCCTCGCGCGGGGAGAGGGCGATGAACGTGCGGTGCGGCAGGGCGATCGGCAGGCACAGGCCGGCGTTGTAGTCGGTGTGCTCGCCGATGAGGTTCACGCGGCCCGGAGCGGCCCACACGCCCTCCGGCTTGGAGCCGTACGTCTTGGAGAACAGGGCCTCGGCCTGCTCCACGCCGGCTTCATGGGAGATCGGTTCGATGAATTCAACAGCAGTCATTGGTGTTTTTCTTTCTATACGTGTTCATATATCGAGGCTCCCCTTCCTGAAGGAAGCCGCCCGCAAACGGGCTGAGGGAGCCTCGATAGTGCATCAGTCGGCGATGTCGATGTCGCCGAGCTCGTGGAAGCGCTTGGCGATGAGCTCCGGCGTGGTGTCGGAGATCCAGGCGGCCATGCCGGACTCGGAACCGGCCAGGTACTTGATCTTGTTGGCGGCGCGGCGGAAGGAGAAGAACTGCAGGTTGAGGCGGTAGTTCTCACGGCGCTTGTCGTGGATCGGAGCCTGGTGCCAGGCGGCGATGTACGGCAGGTCCATGCCCTTGCCGTCGCCCTTGTCGAAGAAGGCGTTGCCGCGCTTGAGCAGGTGCGAGTACATGGAGGCCAGATCCCAGCGCTCGTCGTCGTTGAGCTCGTCGAGGGTGAGCACGTCGCGCACCGGGGCCACATGGACCTCGAGGGGCCAGCGGGCGGCGGCCGGCACGTAGGCGACCCAGCTGTGGTTGCGCATCACGATACGTTCGCCGGCTTCGAGCTCGGCGTTCATGATGTCCTTGAGGAGGTTGCCGCCGGTCTTCTCGTGATAGGCCTCGGTGTGCTGGAGCTCCTTCTCCATCTTCGGGGCGATGAACGGGTAGCAGTAGACCTGGCCGTGCGGGTGGGCGAGGGAGACGCCGATCTCCTGGCCGTGGTTCTCGAACGGGAAGATCTGCTCGATGCCCTCCATCTTGGAGATCTCGGCGGTACGGAAGGCCCAGGCCTCCACCACCGTGCGCAGGCGGGAGACCGGCAGGTCGGCCGGCAGGCCGTGCTCGTTCGGGTCGAAGCAGATGACCTCGCAGCGGCCGGCGGCGAGCTTCTTCTCCCACAGCGGGTTGCCGTCCACGTAGGTCACGTCCTCGGAGACGCCGGGCACGCGCACCATCGACGGGAAGCGGTTCTCGAACACCACGACGTTGTAATCGGTGTCCGGCACCTCGCCGTCCTGGTACGGGTCGCCGGGCTTGCGGGCGGCCAGCGGGTTGCCCTTGGCGGTGGCACCGGGGCCGGCGGTGATCGGGCGGTTCATACGGGCGGTCGCCATCGGGATCCAGTCGCCGGTGAGCGGATCACGACGCATCTGCGGGGCGGCGTACGGCACTTCGTTGCCGTCGGCGTCCAGATGCGGGGCGAAGCGGTAGGCCAGCGGGCGCGGATCCTTGAGCTCGCGGGTCTTCGCGCCGGAGACGTACTCCGGATCGTCGTCCAGGTAGAAGAAATCACGGCCGTCGGCGAGCGTCGTCGGCGTGATGCGGATGTGCTTCTTCGCGTACTCCCCAGGGGTGTAGTTGGCGAAATCAGCCATGGGTGTCACTCACTTTCCTCATTGGTCTCGCTCTGGTGGGCCAGCACGAGTTCCTTGACCAAATCCTTTGTTTTGGCGGCGGAGTCGGGATCGAGACCGTCGTCGGTGATGACCGTGTCCACCTGATCGAAGCGCGCGAACAGGGACAACGACGTGCAGCTCCACTTGGTGTGGTCGGTCAAAACTATGGTGCGATCGGCGATGTCCATCATCGCCATATCGGTTGCGGCCTCCAGCGAGTTCGGCATGAGGAAGCCGCGGGGAATCGACACCGAGTGGGTGCCGAGGAATACGGTGTTCACGCGCAGGGAGGCCACCACCTTGTCGGCGATGGGGCCCACGAGCGAGTTGGATCGGGTGATCACGCCGCCGGTGACGATCACCTCGACGTCCTTGGATTCGAGCGCCTGCACCAGTTCGGCCACGGGGATCGAATTGGTCAGGATCGTGATGCCGCTGGACTGCTGCGATTCGAGCAGATGCTGGGCGAACACGTACGCCGTGGTGCCGCCGCCGATGGCGATCACGTCGCCGGGGGCCACGTACTTGACGGCCTCCTGCGCGATGGCATCCTTGAGCCCGATGTCCATTTGGGACTTGACGGAGAAGAGCGGCTCGCTCAACAAGGTGCTGGTGGTCACGGCACCGCCATGGACGCGCTTGAGCAGACCCTTGTCCGCCAGCTCGGCGATGTCACGACGGATGGTCATCGCTGACACACCCAGCTCCTTCGAGAGCGCGGTGATGCGTACGGCACCGCGCGTACGCAGCCTGCTCAGGATCAGGTGCTGACGTTGTGACGAAATCATACGAACATTATCGCACACAAAAACTCACAAAACAAACCGGCCTGAGCGTTTTGGGGACAAAATCCTGAAATTCTTGTACTTTTTCAGGTCAAACCATGGCGCATTCCCCCAAAATCGCGCAAAATCGCACATTTCTCAAGGGCATCGGGACACAGGACCGCACAAATCGACCCCGACATCGGTTCCACGGCGCATGACCCAGGTCCGTCCGGCATGCGGAACCCGTGAGACAATAGGAGTCATGACCTACGTTTCACAAAGCTTCTGGCATGATGCCGTCAACAAAGCCACCACCGACCTCTTCACCTTCGGCTATAAGCACATCATCAAGCCGAACTTCGTGTTCAATCATCGCCCGGACGAGGCGCACGACCAGATGATCGCCTTCTGCTCCGCGGTCAAGCACATGCCGCCGCTGCTGTGGGCCGAGCGCACGATGCTCGACTACACGGATCCGATTCTGGAGACGCAGGTGATGGGCGTGGACTTCAGCAACCCGTTCGGCCTGTCCGCCGGCCTGGACAAGAACTGCGAGATGCCCGTGCTGCTGGACAACGCCGGCTTCGGCTTCGAAACCGTGGGTTCCACCACCGCCCGCCCATGCCCCGGCAACGCCAAGCCGTGGTTCCACCGTCTGCCCGAATACGATTCGATGATGGTGCATGTGGGATTGGCCAACATCGGCTCGGACAAGGTCATCGAGCGCGCGGAGAAGGCCTGGACGCAGGCCCGCCAGATGCAGGTGTCCGTCTCCATCGCCCGCACCAACGACGCGCTGTGCGGCGATCTGGACGAGGGCATCGAGGATTACTGCATCTCGATGCGCCGGGCCGCCGGCCGCACGGCGATGGTGGAGGTGAACGTCTCCTGCCCGAACACGCACGTGGGCGAGCCGTTCACGTCCTCCCCCGAGGCGCTCGACCGCCTGTTCACCGCGCTGGACAAGATCGACCGTCCCCAGCCCACGCTGGTCAAGATGCCGTTGAACAAGCCATGGCCGGAGTTCAAGGAGCTGCTGGACGTGCTGGCCGAGCACAATGTGCAGGGCGTCTCGCTGGCCAACCTGCAGAAGGACCGCACCGGTCTCGAGATTCCGCGCGACTGGGAGGGAGGTCTCTCCGGCGGCCCGTGCGCCGTGGCCAGCACCGAACTGGTGCGCAACGTGTACCGCGACTACGGTGACCGTTTCGCCATCGCCGGCATCGGCGGCGTCTTCACTCCGGAGCAGGCCTATGCCAAGATCCGCGCCGGCGCGAGCTTGGTCATGTTCATCAGCTCGCTGATGTACCGCGGCCCGCAGCAAATCACCGTGTTGAAGCGCGGACTGGCCGAACTGCTGCGCCGCGACGGCTTCGAGCACGTCGCCGACGCCGTCGGCGTGGATGCGTGACTTCACCCATGTTTGGCTCCCCTCTCTGAGGGGAGCTGTCGAACGCAGTGAGACTGAGGGGAGCACCACGAATAACCCGTAGTACTCCCCTCAGTCAGCTTCGCTGACAGCTCGTCCCGCAATTACGGACAGGCTACGCCAGCACTCTCTTAGCTCGACTGCCGTCTCGCACATTGTCTGCAAACAGCACACCGTGCTGTTTGCTTTACGACAATGTCCTCAGAGAGGGGAGCCAAAATCACAAGGAATTAGTACGCGCCGGTCACGTACTGCGGGGCGTACGGGGCCTCGGCCGTGGGCACGCCGAGCTTGCTGGCGGCACGCAACGGCCAGGACGGGTCGCGCAACGCCGCGCGGCCGATCTCCACGGCATCCGCCTGTCCGCGTGCGAGGATCTTGGCGGCCTGCTTGGGCTTGGTGATGAGCCCGACCGCGGTCACCGGCACATCGGCCTTGAGCCGCACCTGCTCCGAGAACGGCACCTGATAGTCGGGTTTGACCGGGATGGACACGCCGGACACCATGCCGCCGGTGGACACGTCCACCAGATCGACGCCATGCTCCTTGAGTACCTTGCTCAGCGCGATCGTCTGGTCGAGATCCCATCCGCCCGCGGCCCAGTCGGTGGCCGAGACACGCACCAATACCGGCATCTCCTGCGGCACCGTACCGCGCACGGCATCCACCACTTCCACCAGGAAGCGCGAACGACCGTTCAGATCGCCGCCGTATTCATCTTCACGTTCGTTGATGAGCGGGTCAAGGAACTGGGAAATCAGATAACCGTGCGCCGCATGGATCTCGATGGCCTGGAAGCCTGCCGCCACCGCACGACCGGCAGCCGCGGCGAACGCCCCCACCAGACCGTGAATCTCGTCCACGGACAGTGCGCGCGGCGTATTCAATCCACCGAAGGCGATCGGCGAGGGTGCCACGGTAGACCAGCCACCGGCCTCTTCGGGCACGCTCTGGCCTTCATACCCCACGGCGAAACAACCGGTCGACGCCTTGCGGCCGGCATGGTTGAGCTGGACGGCGGGCACGGCACCGGCCTCGCGGATACCGTCCACGATCCAGCGCCAGGCATCGATCTGGCCGTCCTCCCACAGGCCCACGTCGCACGGGGAGATGCGTCCCTCCGGCGCCACGGCGGTGGCCTCGGCGATGATCATGCCGAATCCGCCGAATGCGCGGGAGACATAATGCTGGTAGTGGAACGGCGTGGGACGGCCGTCGCGCGCGAACGCGGAATACGTGCACATCGGCGGCAGCCAGATGCGGTTGCGCACGGTCAGGCCACGCAGCGTCATCGGCGTGAACAGTCCGGGACGGTTCTTCTTGGCGTTCTTGTCTTCCTTGGCCACGGCCTTGCCTTTCTTCCTGCCGGACTTGGCGTCCGGTCCTTCCGCCGGCTTGCGCTTGCCGGATTTGGTTTTCGCTGAAGACTGCGGCGTTCCCCCATCAGCCGAATTCTTGCCTGACTTCGCCGAAGCGGCTTCGGTGACCGCTTTCAACTCCGGCAGGTCGAACCCCCGGAAATCGAAATTCTCGTGCTTGAGATCGTCGTGCTGTTCGGTGTCGTTCATCGCTCCCCTTCGTTGGTCGGCCGTCCCCGGCGGCCTGTTGACAGGACTGACCATATAGTCCCTAGATATTGTAGAACGGGCGCCGTCTGAAAGACGAACGCCCGTTAACTACGTAATTTTTTCACCGCCGAACCGGCAGGCCGTCAGCGTCACTCACTGGCCGCTGTTGGTCTGGCCACCGTTGTTCTGGCTCTGATCCTGGTTCTGGCCGTTGTTCTCGGTGCCCGGCGTGGTGTTGGTGGTGCCACCGTTGTTGGTCTGGTTCTGCTGTCCGTTCGTGGTGGTCTGCCCCTGGCCATTGTTGGTGGTCGTGCCGTTCTGGCTGTTGTTATTGGTGGTGGACTGCGGCACACTGTATTCACGGCCGCCGATGCCGTAGTACTTGCCGGAAGTGGTGTACTTGGATACCGGCGTGCCGTAGTCGTTGTCTATCGGCAGCTGCTTCTTGTCCGCATAGGCGTTGAGGAAGTTGCGCACGGCCGGGGCCGGGATCATCGAGCCATCCCAGACACTCTCGTACACGCCGTTGATGGTCATGTTGGCGATGCGGTTGGCGTACGGGTTCTGCGCGTCGCCGGCCACGGCGAACGTGGCGATCTGGTTCGGGATGAACGAGCCGGCGGAAATCGCCAGATCGTCGCTCGTACCGGTCTTACCGAACGACTTGCGGCCGTTGTTGAGCTGGAACGCGAAACCGGCACCATCCGACCTGACCACGCCCTGGTTCAGCGTGTAGGCCAGAGTCTGGATGATGTCCTTGTCCACCGCCTGATGGCAGTTGGCGGACGGCACCTTGAGGTCCTTGCCGTCCTTGTCCGTGACCTTCTTCAGGGCTATCGGGTTGCACTGCACGCCGTTGGAGGCGTACACGGCGAAGATGCTGGCCATGGTCAGCGGAGAGACATTGACCGAGCCGATCATCATGGACGGGGTGTACTGGGCGGTCTTGTCGATGGTCTCGCCGGTGGCGGCATCGTGGTAGCCCACCTCGGTGGCCGTGTCCGCCACCTTGCAGAGCTTCAGGATGGTGCCCATCGAGGCCTGCGTGGTGTTGTGGGAGCGGACCAGACCGAGGAACGGGCTTTCGGGGTTCACCGTACCGGAGCCCAAAGCGTTCTGTACGCTCCAGGAATCCGCGCCGCCGGTGTAGTTGCTGCAGGCGAAGTCCGTGGTCGGATAGAGCGTCGTGGTCTGGAGGTTGTCGTTGATGGAATGGCCGGCCTCCATCCATGCGATGAGGTTGATCGGCTTCCAGGACGAACCGATGGTCCAGCCAGAGCCGCCGCCGTCCGCCAGATCGACCGCAAAGTTCTGTCCGGACTTGGTCGGGTCGCTGTCCGCGGCGGAGGTGGCGTCATAGTAACGGTTGAGACCGAAGCCCAGCACTTCGCCGGTGCCCGGTTTGACCGAGGCCATGGCGATTTCCATACCGCTGGAATCGTTGGCGGGAATGGCGTTGCGCGCGGCCTCCATCATCTGCGCGTTGGCGTCCACGTCCAGCGTGGTCACGATCTTCAGGCCGCCTTCCTGGAGCAGCTTGCTGCGCTCGGCGCGGGTCTTGCCGAACTCCTTGGAGTTCTGGATGCGGTGCACCACGAAGTCGCAGAAGAAGGCGTAGTCGCCGGTGTCCTGGCAGCCCACGTTCACGCTCTGCGGGTTGAGGGTGTCCTTGAGCGGAGTGTTCACGGCCTCGTCGTATTGCTTCTGGCTGATGTACTGCTCCTGAAGCATGAGCTTGAGCACGGTGTTGCGCTGATTCTGGCTTTCCTCGAGGTTCGCCTCGATGAGCGGGTCGTACTTGTTCGGGTTCTTGGTGATGGCCGCGATGGTGGCGGACTGCACCACGTTGAGGTCCGCGGCGGACACGCCGAAGTAGCGCTGGGCCGCGGTCTCCACACCGTACGTGTTCACGCCGAACTGGGCGATGTTGAGGTAGCCCTGCAGAATCTCGGGCTTGGTGTACTTCTTCTCCATCTGCACGGAGATGAGCATCTCGCGCACCTTGCGGGCGATGGTGTCCTCGGTGGCGTGGTACTGGGCGATGGAGTCGTCGTCCTCGATGGCCTGCATGAGCAGCACGTTCTTGACGTACTGCTGGGTCAGGGAGGAACCGCCCTGCTGGCTGTTCCTCAGCATATAGGTCTGCACGAAGGCGCGCATCACGCCCTGCACGTCGATGCCGGCGTGGGTCCAGAATCGACGGTCCTCACGCGCCACCACGGCCTGCTGCATGGTCTTGGAGATCTTGCTCAGCGGCACCACGATGCGGTTCTGGTTGTAGAACGTGGCGATCACGGTCTTGCCATCGTTCGCGTACATGATGGACTTCTGCGGCAGGCTGGTCACATCGAAGTCCACGTTCTCCACCTTCAGCGAGGGGATCACGGCCTTGGCTGCGTTGTTGGCGGCGAACACGCCCGGCACGAGCAGCACGCTGGCCACAACGCCGCCGGAGACGGCGAGCATGATGTAGGCCAGCAGGAGAACAAGCACACGATGGACTGTGAGGGACTTCTTTTTGGGCATGCGGCCCATTCTAAAGGTGACGCCCTACCAACCCGTGTTCCACTTCGGCCTTACGGACATATCATCACAAGAACCGCACCAGCATAGGATTCGCTGAATATTCGCCGAATGCCGCTCTTGACCCCGCGACTATCGCCGCGAGCGCCGGATCAGCATGCCGGGCTGGAAGATGATGATGGACCGGCCGTCGCGCGCGATCCAGCCGCGGTTTGAGAAGTCCATGAGCGCCTTGTTCACCGTCTCGCGGCTGGAGCCCACCAGCTGGGCCAGTTCCTCCTGCGTCAGGTCGTGCGGCACTTTCAGCCCCTGCTCCACCGGCTCGCCGAACCGGGAGCCCAGGTTGAGCAACGTCTTGGCGAGACGGGCCGGCACGTCCATGAACACCAGGTCGGAGATACGTTCGTTGTTGGCGCGCTGACGGTTGGCCATGACCTGCAGCATGTCGATGGCCACGCGCGGATGCTCGTCCAGCCATGCGAACAGGGCGTCATGCTCCAGCCAGACCACGCGCGTGCCATGGCTCATGGCCACGGCGGAGGCGGTGCGCGGCCCACCATGCGGGTCGAACACGGGAATCTCGCCCAGCACCTCGCCGGGCGCATGGATGGACAGCAGCTGCACGCGGTCGTCCGAAGAGGTGCGGATCAGCTTGACACGCCCCTGCTCCAGCAGGTACATGCGGTGGTCGGTATCGCCTTCGGAGAAAATGTAGTCGCCCTTGTCATACACCGCACGCTTGAGGTGCGGCAGCAGCTCCTCGGCTTCGGTGGGGGAAACCTGCTTGAACAACGCCGTGTGCAGAAGGATGTTCTCCTCGTCGGCAAAAGCGTTCGGCGTATCCAAGCTCATCGCACCATCCTTGCCTTATCGTTGGGCCGTCGTCGGCTGTCCGTCATATTGTAACGCGCCCGCCCGGTCTACCGGTTCACCGTATCCATCCGCTCCCCGAACCACGCCAGCAGGTGGTCGATGATCGCCTCGCGGCTCAGACCGGTCTGGCTTTTCACCGGGTCCACGCGCTTGACGGCCGACTTGACCGCCTTGTCGGACAGTTTTTCGCGACTCGTATTGAGCACCTGTCCCATCGTTTCGGCGTCGATGTCGTACGCCATCGTCACGTGGTGCAGCACCGAGCCCGGCCCCGCGTGGGTGCCGTCCGGGAACCGGCGTTGCGCGGCGCCGCCGATCTTGCCGTACTGCGAGGCGATGTCGTTGAGTCCCGCGAACCGTACGTCCAGCCCCAGTCCGCGCAACGATTCGACCAGCCACCAATCGCACAGCCGGTACGATTCCTCGATGCTCACGCCCGCCACGAAATCAAGCGGCGCGTACAGGGAGTAGGTGATGGTGTTGCCCGGTTCGATGAACATCGCGCCGCCGCCGGTGCATCGACGCACCACGTCGAATCCCAATCGTTCGGCCACATCCAGGTTGACCTCGTCCGGGGCCGACTGGAATTTGCCGATCACCACGGCCGGCCCGGCCCATTCCCAGATGCGCAGAGTGGGCTGTCGTTTGCCCGCGGCGACCTCGCGCGCCCATGTTTCGTCGATCGCCATCTGTTCGGCAGGCATACGGGGAACGTCATGGATGACGGCGAGGTCCCGCTTCAGCGACTCCCATCGCGCCTGGTATCCGGCGTCATCCCCGACGAATCGGGATGTGCCGTCCGGCGACGGCCGGCAGGGGGCGTTGGCGTTCAGGGGGGCGGCCGATCGGGCTGCAATACCGGGGCCGTCCGACTGACGAAGTACGGGTCCGGCCTTCCCCTCCCCCATCGCCCTTGCGTATGCGGTTTCGATGGCGGCGGCATCGGTGCCGACCAACCGGGCTTCGGGGTGGGCCTCAAGCGCGGCCTGCACCGGTTTGCCTGACTTCAACGCCTCTTCGATGTCGTGCAGCAACGCCCGGGAGGCAGCGTCCGAGGGTGATTCCACAAAGAAATCGCCGTCCAACCGGCAGGATTCAACGGTGCCGTCGCCCGCAAGCGTCACGGTCACGGCCGCGAGCTTGCCGCCCGGCGTCTTGCATTCCCCGCGTTTGGTCGTCATGAATTGAGCCATAGCCACCCACCATAATGCAATGGCGTCTTTCTGTCGCAGAACTACCCCTCAGTCCGCTTCGCGGTCAGCTCGTCTGCAATTAAGGACGAACTTCGTTCGTATTTTGTCGGCTCGACTGTCGTCTCGCACATTGCCTACAAACAGCTCCGCTGTTTGCTTCACGGCAATGTCCTGCCAAGGGGAGCCAAGGAGAGTGACACCCATACGGCAATGGCCTCCACCGGGGAATCCGATGGAGGCCATCATGCCATTGCGGACGCTGCAGCGTCACATGCGATTCAGGATGTCCTGACCGACCTGGTCGGTGCTGCGGACCGTGGAGCCGAGCTCCTCGATGTCCGCCTCGACGGCCGTGTGGATCTTCTTGGCCGCGTCATCGAAGCCGAGATGCTCGAGCAGCATGGCGGCGGAGAGGATGGCGGCGGTCGGGTTGGCCTTGTTCTGTCCGGCGATGTCCGGGGCGGAGCCGTGGATGGGCTCGAACATGGACGGGTATTCGTCGGAGGCGTTGATGCAGCCGGAGGCGGAGTAGCCCACGCCGCCCACCACGGCACCGGCCTCGTCGGTGATGATGTCGCCGAAGAGGTTGTCCGTGAGGATCACGTCGAAGCGGGACGGGTCGGAGACCAGGAAGATGGTGGTCGCGTCGATGTGCAGGTAGTCGTGGGAGACCTCCGGGTACTCCTCGCCCACCTTGTCCACGATGCGCTGCCACATGTCGCCGGCGTTGACCAGCACGTTCTTCTTGTGCACCAGCGTGACGTGCTTGCGGCGCTTCATGGCCAGCTTGAAGGCGTAGCGCACCACGCGCTCCACGCCGTACGCGGTGTTGATGGACACCTCGGTGGCCACCTCGTTCGGCGTGCCGCGACGGACGGCGCCGCCCGCACCGCAGTACAGGCCCTCGGTGCCCTCGCGCACCACCACGAAATCGATGTCGCCGGGGTTGGCCAGCGGCGAGGTGACGCCCTTGTACAGCTTGGAGGGACGCAGGTTCACGTACTGGTCCAGGTCAAAGCGGAGCTTCAGGAGCAGACCGCGCTCCAGAATGCCGGCCTTGATGCGCGGGTCGCCCACCGCGCCGAGGAGGATCGCGTCGTTCTGCTTGATGCGCTCCTCTTCGTCCTCGGGCAGGATCGCGCCGTCGCGCAGGTAGCGCTCGGCGCCCAGGTCGAAGTGCTCGTACTCGAAATCAGCCACGCCTTCAGCGGCCTTTTCCAGGGCCTTCTGCGCCCAGGGCGTGACTTCCTTGCCAATGCCGTCGCCGGGGATGACGGCGATCTTGTATGTCTTTGCCATAGCTTCTGGAGCCTAGTCGCGCATCCGCTGGACGGTCACGCCGCGCTCAGTTTATGGACACGCGGCATGACCGACGCCAATCGGCGGACGGCGGTCCGGCCCGTCAGCGGGTCACGTGCATGACGTCCAGGCACCAGGCGTTCTCGTAGGAGACCTCCTCCCACTGCTTGTATCGTCCGGAGATACCGCCGTGGCCGGCCTCGACCTCGATCTTGGCCACCGCGTCCACACCAGCCGTCTGCAGACGGGCCAGCCATTTGAGCGGTTCGACGTACAGCACTCGGGTGTCGTTCATCGAGGTGGTGATGAAGATGCGCGGGAAGCCCTGGGCGTTCTCCGGGGCCTCCGGCGCGTTCTCGTACGGCGTGTACGACTTCATGTACCGGTAGACCTCCGGGTCGTGCAGCGGGTCGCCCCACTCGTCCCATTCGGTCACCGTCAGCGGCAGGTCGGGGTCGAGGATGGACGTGAGGGCGTCCACGAACGGCACGTCCGCCTCGATGCCGGCGTAGCATTCGGGGGCCATGTTGGCGATCGCGCCCATGAGCAGGCCGCCGGCCGAGCCGCCGTTGGCCACCGTGCGGCGCGGGTCGGCCAGATGCGCGGCCTCCAGAGCGCGGGTGGCGTCCACGAAGTCCTCGAACGAGTGCATCTTGTTGAGCCTCCTGCCCTGCTCGTACCAGGCGCGGCCCATTTCGCCGCCGCCGCGGATGTGCGGCACGGCGTACAGCACACCGCGGTCGAGCATGCTCAGGCGGGAGACCGAGAAGCCGGGGTCGGAGGAGATCTCGTATGCGCCGTAGCCGGTGATGAACATCGGCGAGTCCTGCGCGGGGAAGTCGCGGTGCCACACCAGCGAGACGGGGATGCGTTCGCCGTCGCGGGCGGTGATCCACACGCGACGTTCCATGTAGTTGCGCGGGTCGAAGTCGCCCAGCACGGTGGCGCGCTTGAGCAGCGTGTCACGGCCGGTCACCGGGTCGATCTCGTGCAGTTCGCCGGGGCGCGTGTAGCTGGCGAAGGAGTAGCGCATGCGCGGCGCGTCGTACGAGGGGTTGCCGCCGATGCCGATGGTGTAGAGACGGCGGGTTTCGCCGGGCAGATGGTCGTCGCTGGCACCGTCTGAGGAGGAGGTGTGATCGGTCGGGCGGGCATCGCGCGATGCCGTATCATCCGTATCGCCCGTGCCGTCGCCGTCCTGCCACAGCGTCTCGCCGTGGTCGCCGGTCATGTCGGACCGGTCGGCGGCCACCATGTCCCAGTCATCCTCCAGCGGCGGCGGCAGCAGCTCGCGGAATCGCCAGGGGCGTCCGGCCAGAAAGTCCTCGGCGGCGTCGGTCTTCGTCATGTACGCCACGTGCGGCTGGCCGTCGGACCGGTAGCTCAGGGAGACGAAGTTGCGGTGCAGGCCGATGCCTTCGATGCCCAGGCCGTGCGCGCCCTGCAGGATCGCGGGGTTGACGGGGTTGAAGTACGCCTCGGTGATGGGCCGGTCGGGTTCGCCGTGCTCGCAGCCGTACGGCGAGCCGGCGGCCACGCACACGCCTTCGCCCAGGCGGTACGGCGGCTCGTGGTCGCGCATGTCGATGACGTCGATCTCGAAGTTCGGGTTGGCGGCGTTGTGGTAGACCACGGCCAGCGGGATGTCCTCGCCATCCGCCCCCGCGCCTTCGAAGCAGGCGAAGCTCACGTCGTATTCGATGTCCGTCTGACGCGGGATGAACGCCTGGAACTCACCTTCGGGCGTGGCCACCGGCAGCATGAGCACCTCGGTGGTGGTCTTGGAGCCGGTGCCAATCACGATGCTGCGCTCGTCGAAGCTGATGCCGACGCCCACCCAGAAGCGTTCGTCCTCCTCGCGGTACACGCACACGTCCGATTCCACGGGCGTGCCCGCCTTATGCCGCCAGATGGCGAAGGGACGCCAGGAATCATCCACTTCCACCCAGAAGACCCATTTGCCGTCCGGGGTGAAGGACGCGCCGCCGATGCCCTTGAACACCTCCGGCAGTTCGACCGGCTTGCCTTCGGGCGTTTCGTGCTCGAGGTCGCGGATGCGGAAGTCGTAGCGTTCATCGCCGGCGACGTCCACGCCGTAGAGCAGCCAACGGCCGTCGTGGCTCAGGTCCATGCCGCCCAGGCGGAAGAAATCGTGTCCTTCGGCCTCCACGTTCGCGTCGAACACGATCTGCTCGCCGGGCATGGAGCCGGGCGCGCCCATCGGGTCCACGGCCGGCGGATCCCAATCATCTGCGCCGCGCACGGGCATGCGGCACTGCACGCCGTACTGCTTGCCCTGCTGGGTGCGGGTGAAGTACCAGTAATCGTTGACGCGCGTGGGCACCGACATGTCGGTCTCCTCCACATGCGCCTTGAGTTCCTCGAACAGCGTGCGGCGGAATCCGGCCAGATGGGCCATGCGCTCGTCGCAGTATCGGTTCTGCGCGGCCACGTAGTCCTGGACCTCGGGCGATTCCTTGTCCCGCATCCATTCGTAATCGTCCTCGAATACGTCCCCGTGGAATTCGCGGCGCTTGGGTTCGCGCTTGGCCACTGGCGGCATCGCGGCCGCCGCGTTCTTGCTCTGGTCAGTCATGAACGCGATTATAGGCATGAGCCATGGCATCGCCCCGCTGGGTGCCGGTCGATCGTCAGTCCAGCGTATCCAGATGCGCCTTCAGGTACGGCAGCATGGTCTTGAGCAGGTTCGAGCCGGTGGTGCCGGTGAACACAGGCACGTCCGTGACCGGAATCGGCTGGGTGGCGGTCACGCCGGCCACCGATGCGATGCCGGTGGATTCCTTCGGGCTCAACTGCCTGATGGCGATGGCCAGCACTCGGCCGGGGTAGCGCCGGGCGATGGTGGCGTAGGTGGTCGGGTCCTTCTGGCCGTCGTCGCCCACGAGGATGAACTTCATGTCCGGGAAGTCGGCCATGAGCTGTTCGGCGAACTCCAGTTTGTGCTGCGGACCGGTGGGCACGAAGGTCTTGGGCCGCGGGTCGAGATCGCGCAGCAGCAGCGGGCCTTCCGGGAAGCCGTGATCGGTGATGAAGTTGCGGATGGAGCTCTCCACGTTCCAGGGCGAAGTGGACAGGTAGAAGAACGGCGCGCCGGGGAACAGGTCGGCGATGCGGGCGAACAGCACGCTCATGCCCGGCACGGAGGCCTTCTTCTTGGGGTCGAGCAGCAGCAGGTTGTAGGCGGCCTTCCAGAACACCGGCGCCTGCGTGATCATGATGGTGTCGTCCACGTCCGAGATGATGCCCACCTTGGCACTGGCCGGGATGGTGTACAGGTTCGCGGCCACAGGCTTGCGGTGCTCCACGCTGTAGTAGACGCTGTGGATGCCGGGCTCCAGACGGCGGGCGGCCACCAGATCGAGGTAGCCGGCGGAATCGGAGACGGCGTATTCCACGCCGTGGGCCCGCGCGGAATCCACACGGTCATAGACCTCGGAGACGCCGACCTGCACGGTGTTGAGCGGCACGCCGTCGATGCTGGCCTGCACATGCGTATGCGGCGCGGCCACGGCGAGCATGCCGCGGATGCCACGGCTCAGCACGCCGGACTGCGCGTGTTCCGGCGAGTATACCGTACGGCAGATGAGTCGGGAGTAATCGCCGGTGCCGTAGCCCACGTACGGTTCGACGCGCGGGTACCAGCCGAGCTTGCGGACGACGGTGGTGGAGATGCGCGACCACACGCCGAACGCGCCGGTCACCGTGCGACGCATGAAGCGGGTGGCGAAGGGCTTGACTTCGATGCGCTCGCGCTTGGATGCGGCGTCGAAGGTGGTGACGGCCTTGCGCGCGGGGATGGGCACGGTGGGCATGTCGTCACCGGAGGATGGGTTCGGAACCGCCTGCTTGGCGCTGTCCGCATGAAGCGCGGCGGAAGCGACGGGAGTGCCCGCGGATCCGGCGGTCTGCATGTCCGCGGACACCGGATCCGGCGCGCTTCCGTCTGCGGGATCGACGTCCGATCCCGCCTGATAATGCCGTGCCAAGCGCCTTTCGGCCGCTTCAAAATCCTCGCGTGGGCTTCTCATGGTCTCCCATACTAAGCCATGGTGGTTATGAGTGGGCTAAGTTCCACCCTGAAAACTCGGCTCCCCTCCCTGAGGGGAGCACTTAGGGGAACCGCTCTGGCCGCCCTACTTGACGACCTTGGCGTACTCCTCGGCGGAGAGCAGGTCGGGTTCGTCATCGTCGAGTTCGATCTTCAGGATCCAGCCTTCGCCGTACGGATCGCCGTTGACCACGGACGGATCGTCCGCCACGTCATGGTTCACGTACTTCACCGTGCCGGCCACGGGGCTGATGAGCGGCTGGACCGCCTTGGAGGACTCCAGTTCCACCACTTCGTCGCCGGCCTCCACGCGGGAGCCGGGTTCGGGCATGTCCACGAACACGAGCTCGCCGAGCTGGTCGGCCGCGTATTCGGTGATGCCGATGATCGCGGGGTCGACCGAACGGTCCACCCATACGTGTTCCTCGGAGTATTCGAGGTGGTCGGGGATGTCGAGGTTCAATGGCTGTTCGTTGTCATTTTCGTTCATGCACACCAGCCTAACCCAAATCAAACGCCGAAGCCACAGACGACGTGACGCCTCACAGCTCGCGGCCGAGCCACTCCTCGATCATGTAGCGCGCGATGGTGGCCCTGCCGGGGGCGACCATACGACCGGAGATGAGTTCGGCGGTGTATTCGTCGCGCGTGACCCAGCGGGCGGTCATGGTTTCCGCCCCGTCCACATGCACGTCCGTGGTGATCGCATGCGCCTTGAACGCCATCATGAGCGATGCGGGGAACGGCCACGGCTGCGAACCGAGGTAGCGCACCTCGCCGAGCTTGATGCCGGTCTCCTCCATGGCCTCGCGGCGGCAGGCGTGCTCGAGGTTCTCCCCCGCCTCCACGAATCCGGCGGACACGGAATACAGCTTGGGATCCTTCCAGGCCGCGTTGTGCTGCAGCAGCAGACGGTCCTGGCCGTCCACGATGGCGGTGATGACCGCCGGCTCCACGCGCGGGAACAGGATGCGGTGCCCGTCCGCCTCATTGGTGCAGCGTTGCGCCCAGCCGGCGAGCGCGGCCTGAACCGGCGCGCCGCAGGTGGGGCAGAACCGCTGACGGGAGTGCCAAATGCTCAGGGTGATGGCACTGGTGGCCTGTCCGGCCTCGCGCGCGTTGGCGTGAGGCGCGAATCCGCGCAGATCCACCCAATCGAACCGGCCCACGGCCTGCTGAAGCAGCGTGGGCTTGGGGGCTTCGTGCCCGGCGGAGGGGTCGACGGTATCGTCGAAGGCGTCATCCGCGCCCTGACCGGCGGAATCGGAGACGCCGAGGGGGCTGGCGATGTGCTGTCCGGCCGTATGGGACGCGGCTGCACGGCTTCCGGCGGACGGCAGGTTGGACTGTCCCATCGAGCCGTCCACCGTGCCGGAGTCCTGCACGCCCAGCACGCCGGGCATGCCGCTGCCACAGGAGGCCGGGTCCATGCCGCTGCCGCTATTGCCGCCATTGCCATGACGGGTGCCGTTGGTTCCGGACGACGCGCCCGTTTCGGGCACGCGCGTGATGTCCACCGCGATGACGGATGCGCCGCGCGCGCCGCCATAGGAGCCCAGGAACATGGCCACCGCTTCCGGGTAACGCCTCAATTCGGAGGCGACGTATCCGCCCGGCAACGTGGCAAGCCGCATCTTGACGGATTCGTAATCCACCAGGTCTCCCTGGCCGCGCGGCACCGCGATGCGGCCGCCGCGGGTGAGCACCACTTTGGTGTTCGGATCCGCCAGCAGGTTCTCGATGAGATCCGGCTCGTCACGCCGATCCACCTGATAGTCGATGTCGCCCTGCGCCAACGGCAGGAACGGCAGCGCGCGCGTCAGCGCCAACGGTGAAAAATGAATATCGGCGGTCATTCCAAACTCCTTTTGATTCAAGCTCTGTTTTGGCTCCCCTCCCTGAGGGGAGCTGTCACCGCAGGTGACTGAGGGGAGTCCACGGATACGCGATCGCTCCCCTCAGTCGGCTTCGCCGCCAGCTCCCCTCAGCGAGGGGAGCCAAAGATGCCCCTCAGCGCTCCTGCACGCGCCTGACAAGCGAGAGCAGTGCGCGGGCCACGGTGTCGGGGTGCTCCACGGCGCTGAAATGGCCACAGTCGGGGATGGCCACGAATTCGGCGCCGGCGATCTTCTCGGCGAGCGGCTTCATCACGCTCGGATTGCTGGTGGGGTCGTTCTCGCCGGATACCACCACGGTGGGCACCGCGATAGTGGCCGGCACCTCACCCATTTCGGGGCGGCCGTAAGTCATGCGCTGACGCCAGGCCAGACCGGACGGGCTCTGCTCACCGATCCATTTGGTCATCGTCTCGATGAATTCCGGCGAACGCTTCACCGTGGAATCCCCTTCGGCGGGGCGCGCGAAGTGCATGACCGGTTCCACGGAATCGGTCTCCTCGGCGGCATTGGCCATGGTCAGGCGTCCCTCGCCACCCGTGCCGTCGGATGCGGCCATCGTGTCGCACAGGGCCAGACCGGCCACGGCCTCGGGGTGCAGGCGCTGGATGTCCATCGCCACGTAACCGCCCATGGACAGGCCAACCCAGATGGCCTTGTCGTATCCAGCGGCCTTCACCAGGTCCACATAGGCCCCGGCCAGACGGTCCAGCGCCTCGCTGTACGCGCCGTTGGCCATACGCGGGCCGGAATCGGCCTCGCTCGGCACCGGAGACTGCCCGGAACCGGCCATGTCCGGCGCCCAGATGGGGAACGGCGGCACGTCGTCCAGATCGGCGAAGTCGGCGAGCGCCTTCGCGCACACGTCCCACATGCGGTGGTCCACCGGGTAGGCGTTCATCAGCACCACCGGCACGCCCTCACCGTCGCGGATCACATGATTGGCCAATTCGATTGTCATTGTCGCTCCTTTTGCACCTACACTCCGGCCCAGGCCAGCGCCTGACGCACGATACGCCCGTGACCGTTGACCATCTGGGCGATGAACGTGTCCATCATGTCGCTCTTGGGCGCCACCCACTCCACATCCAGCGTCTCGTCCTGCGGCTTGCAATCGCCGGCGATCGGCACCACGTAGCACAGCGCGATGGCGTGCTGGCGCGGATCGTAGTACTCGCTCAGTCCCGGCGTGGGGAAGAATTCGGCCACGGTGAACGGCTGGAGCGAGGCGGGCAGCATCGGCAGGGCGATGTCGCCCAGGTCCTTGGCCACGTTGCGGGCGATGGCCTCGCGCAACGTCTCGTGGAACAGCACGCGGCCCGTGATCAGCGTACGTTCGATGGAACCGTCATCGGAGACGCGCAGCAGCGAGCCGACCTGGGCGATGCGGCCTAGATCATCGGTGCGCACCGGCACGATCTCCACGTAGGCGATGGGCATCTGGTGGCGGGCCCTGTTGATGTCCGCCGGACCGAGCCATCCCGGCGGGTTGCCGTGGCCCGAGCCGCCTCCATGGATGAAGTCCTCGGGCGTGATGTTGTCGAATTCTCCGCGGTTGCGACCGGCGTCGTAGTCGCCCTCGTCGGGCACTTCATCATTCATGACTGGCATACCTCCCATTATCGCGCGAAAGTCGTATGCGCGGTGGAGGCATCCCGAATATTCCCCGCATCGCGGAAAGCACGGCGACCCCGGACGCCACGACCTGTTCGCCTCGGGGCAAAAATGTTGGGTGGTGCTGGAAAGCTGGTACGCAGCACAACGGAAGTTCCCATTCACCTCACGCCCCGCGCGTGCCCGCTATATAAGAGGAGAGAAGCAACATGGCAACCAAGGCCATCACCTCAGCCGATTTCGAGAAGACCGTGACCGACAACGAGATCGTGTTCGTTGATTTCTGGGCCACGTGGTGCGGTCCGTGCCGCGCGTTCGGCCCGATTTTCGAGGCCGCGTCCGATAAGCCGGAGAACGCGGACATCGCCTTCGTCAAGGTGGACATCGACGCCAACCAGGATCTGGCTCAGGCCGCCGGCATCCAGGCCGTGCCCACGCTGATGATCGCCAAGCAGGGCGAGGTCATCTTCCAGCAGGCCGGCGCGCTGCAGGCCGCCGATCTGGACGACCTGATCGCCCAGGCCAAGGCCCTCGACCTCGCGGCCGCCAAGGCCCAGGCCGCCGCCGCTCAGCAGGACTGAGCCGCCACTGTCCGGCGCAAACCTCCCGAAAGTGCCGGACAAGTGCTTCAGTTTTCCAACCGCCACCATATGTGGCGGTTTTTGTTTTTCACAGACACTACATCTAGGACGCATCCATCATCGCCGCTTGCCGTTCATCCACTCACCCGCCTATCATGGAAGGCAGTGTGTGAAATCCAACCGGAGTAATCCGACCAAGGAGCGCAATGTCGAAGCACGTCAGGCATACCCCCCTGCTGAAATCCCTGAGCAAGCGCCAGTGGGCCAAGGTCGCGGCGGTGATCGCGGCAGTGGGATTCATCGGGGCGGCGGGTGTGGTCTCCCGTAACTTCTATCAGAACGACGCACCGAAGTCGTTCTCCGACGTCACCGCCTTCTCGGCCACCGATTCCGCGGCCTCCCGTTCGGCGGCCCGCGGCGCCATCGACAGCGCGGACAAGAACACCACGTTCGTCACCGTCAAGATCAACGGCGACTCGCGCACGGTGCTCGGTGAGAAGCAGGACATGACCACCGTCAAGGACGTGCTGGAAACCGGCAACATCACCCTTGAACCGGACGATGCGGTGAGTCCGTCGCTCAAGACCAAGGTGACCGAGGCCACGGTCATCACCATCGACCGTGCCGGCGCCGATGTGGAGACCAACGAGACCGCCATCGCCTTCAACGAGGTGCGCAAGGAGACCTCCAGCCTGCCCAAGGGCCAGGAGAAGGTGGAGACCGAGGGTGAGAACGGCATCATGGAGACCACGTCGCTCGTCACGCGCGCGGGCGGCAAGATCGTCTCCTCCAACGTGTTCGCCTCCTGGGTCAAGAAGGCCCCGGTGGACAAGGTGATTCTGGTGGGCACCGGTTCCTCCTCCACCACCGTGGCCGCCAATGATCTGGGCACCACCACGCCGGCCGGCGAGATTCAGTCCTGGGCGCACGACTATCTGCTGGCCAACGGATACACCGAGGAGGACTTCACCGCGGCGAACTACATCATCAGCCACGAATCCGGCTGGAGCCCCACCGCCACGAACCCCTCTTCCGGCGCATACGGTCTGGCGCAGGCCTATCCCGGCAGCAAGATGGCCTCCGCCGGCGCCGACTGGCAGACCAACTACCAGACCCAGTTCAAATGGTTCATCGACTACTGCAACCAGCGTTACGGCGGCATCACCGCGGCCTACAACCACTGGATCACGTACAACAACTACTGATCGGTCGGCGACCGGCACCGATTCATCGGCAGTAAACCCGCACGACATGGTGCGGGTTTCTTTTTGCCTTGTTGACTTGTTAAGCCAGTATTGACATGCCCTATTCTCGGCCCCCCTTGTCAGGACATTGCCGTGGAGCAAACGGCAATGCCGTTTGTAGGCAATGTGCGAGGCGACAGCCGAGCCAACAAGCCGCGAACGGAGTTCGTCATTAATTGCAGGACGAGCTGTCGGCGAAGCCGACTGAGGGGTAGTCCAGTGGAATTCATGTCAATCTTGGTTTAACAGAGCCTTTTGTTTTGTCGTTTCCGTAGCGGCGTGTCGCTATATGGACACAGGACGACCGCTCTTGCGCTTACCGAATGGTAGCCAGAATCCCAGTGATTCCTAAGGTTTTCACGGGATACAACAACGTCCAGTAGAGACCCGGTCGGCCTTATGTCACTTCACACCCCCTTCAGTTGCCCCATACGGCCGAAATTCGTCGGACGGGGGCATGTACACTAGGGGGCGTTTGCACGGGGAATCCCCTCAACGCGGCATAACAGAAAAATCGAACGCAGGAACAGGCCGAATGCTTCGGCGGCGCTTGCACGGCAGGTGCGCCCCACGGCCCGCGGATTCCGATATTTCGCCAATAGCTCCTTTCCACAGGCGGCATTGTGCGTCGCGTACACCGCATCGGGGATCACATAAGGAGAAAAGCATGACCAAGAAGATTCTGGCCGTTCTGGCCACCATCGCGGCGACGCTCGGCCTGAGCTTCGCCGCCAACACCGCATTCGCCGTGGACGGCGACGGCTACGGCGCATCCGTGAGCGTGAGCGGCAACACCGCCACCGTGTCCTTCCCGGCCGGCGCATTCCAGCCGAACGAGCAGGTGACCGTGACTTGGGACGACGCCGTGGTGGCCGACGTGCAGCAGATCGGCCAGAAGACGTTCACCGCCGCCGCTGACGGCTCCTTGAACCTGCGTTACATCTTCAAGGACGGCCAGACCGCCGGCCAGACCATCACCGTGACCGCCGTGGGCGCCCAGACCGGCTCCCGTACCGCCGAGATCACCGTGCCGGCCACCGGCACCGGCGACCAGTCCGGCAACGGAGCGAACGGTTCGACCGGCACGCTGAACGGCTCCGGCACCACCGCCAACACGGGTGCCTCTGTGGCCCCGTACGGCGTGGCCGCCCTGATGCTGGCCGCCGCCGGCATCGCCCTGTTCGCCGTCCGCAAGAGCGCCAACCAGCACTGAGCGTAGCCTCAGACAGGAAACAGGAATAATTCAACCGGGAATCACTTCCGATTCCCGGTTTTTTCATGCCTTGTTTGTTCACAGCATTGTGCGATAGAAAGGAACATATGCAGCTGCTTTTCGTATGCACCGGTAATCAATGCCGCTCGGTGATGGCCGAATATTATTGTCGATTCCGGCTGTCTCAATTCAGCATCGACCCCGAAAATACCGCCGACGCCATCACCGTTTCCAGCGCCGGTACGCTGCAATATCCGCCGCACGCCGCCGACCCTCTGGCCATCGACATGCTTGCGTCCGATGGCCTTGACGCCACCGCGCACCGTTCCACACCGATCAGTACGGAAATCAGTCGCGCCGCCGATCTCATCCTGTGCTTCGAACGTGCGCAAATCTCCGAACTGCTGGGTCAGAATCCCGCCGCCGTGCGCAAGACGCTCCTCTTTGACGATTTCGTCAATGCATGCGCATATCTGGATAATCAGGACCCGATTCCCGGTGACTCCCCCGAAGCCAAACTGCGCGAGGTGATGGATTCCATGTCCATGATCCGCCCGTTCCTGCCCACCGCGAATGAAACCGTGGATCCCCACCGCCAATCACGCGAGATTTTCGAGCAGGTATATGCCGAAATCAAGCACGGCATCGACACCATATTCCATGCGATCAGCGAGTAAATCAAACTTCTTATAATCAATAACCCTCACCTTGGCTCCCCTTGTCAGGGGAGCTGTCACCGAAGGTGACTGAGGGGTAGTCCATAAAAGATGCTGTAAATAAAGCAACTAAAGACCATTTATTTGTCACATATCCCACCCGCCAATACAATCAATAACGTACGCAAATAACTTCGACAAATAAGGAGCAAATCATGGCTTCTCTGCTGCAGGGTTTTGAAGAGGTCCAGCTGGTCAAGCCGGTGGGCAAGACGGTGATGACGGTCACCGATTCCGCCATCCGTTTCAACAAGGCGACCGTGGAGGTGCTCGGCTCCCCCGCCTACGTCAAGGTGCTCATCAACGAGAAGACCAAGCAGATCGCCGTGACCCCGGCCGCCGAAAAGGCCGATAACGCCGTCAAGTTCGCCAAGGCCGGCGCCGCCTCCGTGAGCGTGAAGGAGCCGGTGCTGGTCGAGGCCGTGAAGGCGTACCTGCCCGTGGGAGATGCCCCGGAGGGCGAGGTGGCCTACCAGTCCGTGAACGGTGCCGCCTACGCCGAGAGCAAGACCGTGATCTTCGACGTCGCCAACGCCACCGCCGGCACCATGAAGCGCCGCGGCCGCAAGAAGGCCGCCTGATTCACTCTGCAAATAGCAACTATTCCAGCCAATGGCAGGGGCACCATCGTCACGATGATGGCGCCCCTGCCATATCCGATAATCAAATCATCATCCTATTTGTCCACCGGCAAACCAGTTCAGGGTTCTCACGCTCTGTGCCATAATGCCACCGAATACATGCGTGCGATTCTCTGGCGCACGGAAGGATCATCGGGCAGAATGCCATCGATGTACGCCTCTACAGCATTGCCCCGCCATGGTTCGACTCGTCTCGGCATAGCAAGGGACAATTGCGTAACATCGGAACTGCTCAGGTCATAGGTAAACGTGTGCTTTCCTGAGGTTCCTTCACGTAATACGCCGACACTACGCCCCTCAAGCAGAACAATCAGTTCCTTGATTGCTGACATATTTGCCGCCTTCCTATCCCCCGCATGCCAGAAACGACCGTCACATCCGATTTTCAGCCATCTCGCTAGGATGCGCCCAAGCCCTTAAGATATTCTTCCGTGGATATGCTCATTGACTTTCGGAATTCGCGGAGTTTCGATTGCAATTCCGCACCATAATCAGGGCTTTGCCGATCAAAGGCAGCCGCAATCGGCATCACTTCAGTCACCGGCACCTTCGCAGCAGTTTCGACTTGCGTATCAGTGCGAGATGAACCGACCGCCGGACGCGATTCTTCCGCATCCGTTTCTTCTGCGCAATCGGGAGCATCATATCCCAACGTCATTGTCACTCCAAGCACCTGACACATCGACAGCACTCGTGTGAAGCTGGCATTGATGATTTTCCCCTGCTCAAATTGGCTGACCCAAGGACGTGTGAGGCCGGCCCGTTCGGCAAGTTCCGCCTGCGTCATTTTATGCGCGATCCGGGCATCTCGAATTGTCACGGCCAATTGCGACATGGACACCACACCACTCATTGCTCGCATGCCTACCCCTTTGTCTGACAGATTCAGCATTGCCCCAATTGTTAGATAATTCTAACATAAATTAGAAAGATAATGTTATGAATATCAAACAGACACCACGATGTTCTATAAACCGAACACACTAAGGACCATATGCATGCCGATAACAGAAAAGCCCCGGAACAATCCGGGGCTTTTCTGTGAAGCTCCTGCGACTGGGCTTGAACCAGTGACCGTCCGATTAACAGTCGGATGCTCTGCCAACTGAGCTACGCAGGAATATTCAGTTATCAATCCGACCAGTCACCCAGCCGAAATGAAGCTCCTGCGACTGGGCTTGAACCAGTGACCGTCCGATTAACAGTCGGATGCTCTGCCAACTGAGCTACGCAGGAATATCCGCACACAAGATTGCTCTTGCGCACAAGTCACATATCATACACACTCTTCCGCAAAACGCAAATCACACCCCACCCCTTGCGTGTCGCATCATTCTTAACACATGACTCAACTTTCAAATCGTCTCGCATCCACTTTAGACTGCTTGAGATTGTTTTAGATTCCGCTATGCTCAAACCGTCCTTATCCCCTAGCGCCTTTGTTTCCAGCCATACCCTCTTGCCAACCTCTTTGCCCCTCATGCACCAAGCTCTGAATGGTTCAACTAATCCGGAAGACGTATGACATGATGACCGCTCCTCTCCTGCCGCCACGTTTGTTCACGCCGCGAGACCGCACGGATTACCTGTTTGCGCTGGCGTTGGTCACGCTGCCAGTCGATGGCACGGTCATCGGGTTTTATCAGCCGTTTTGGACGCCGATCAGCCCGTGGCTTCTGGTGGCCTACTGCCTGCTGAATCCGCGACTGCTGTGGCAATCCGCCCGCAGGCATGCCCCGCTCATGGTGCTGCCAATCGCACTGTTCGCCCTTTCTATTCCAGGTTGGATTGCGTTCGGATTCCACGCGAATGCGGTGCTTATGTCGCTGTCCGGCGTGATTGCAGTGCCGATATCGATAGCCGCGCTCGATATCGCGTTCGGGCACAAACGCCTGAGCTGGCAGGAGTCGATACGTATCATCATCGCCACTTACTGGTTCGCATTCGCCGTGGGCGTGGCGCAATGGCTGGCGATTCGCATCGGCCTGACCAACATACAGGGCTACTTCAGTCAGCTGATGGCCCGATCGTATGTGGAGACCGGCGCGCATTGGGCGGGCGACCACGCACGTCCGCAATTCCTGTTTGCGGAGCCGAGCTATATCGGCATGCATCTGTTCGGCGTGCTGTTGCCGTTGTTTTGGCTGATGCGACCGCGCGATTCCGTATATGCCAAGCGTCTCAAGCACCTCATCGTGGTGTTCGCCGCCGGCAGTGTGGCTATGGGAGCCGGCGTACGCATCGTGCTGGATTCGCTGGTGGCATTGATTATGGTCATTATCGTTGAACTCCGCTGGAGTGACGCCGCGCAACGCAGGAAAGGAATGCTGCTGCTGGGCGGGATGGCCGCCGCCGGAGCCGTCTGCTGCGTTGCGGTACCACGCCTGCGATCCATCATGACGAACGGCATCACCGGTGATGGCTCCTTCTTTGGCCGCATCTACCAGTCGCTGGGACCGCTGGGCGGCATCATGGAGCATCCGTGGACCGCGTTGACCGGTTTCGGTGCCGGCAATATCGCCGATGCGATGCACGAGGGTTCAACGACCGCCGCACGCATGCTGACGCTGCTGGGCACTGACCCGCGCGCGGCGACCAACTGGTACGCAAGCATCACCCCGGACACCGCCTGGACCATGAGCTCCTACACCAGCTTCATCACCGAATTCGGACTGATTGGGTTCATCTCGTTCCTGGCCGTCACATTGCGATTCGTCACACGCGGTTCAGTGCCCACGTCCAGCACGACCACTCCCGTTTCCGTCCGCTACTCCCCCAGCACGACCGCCAACGATCAATCCGACAGTCGCATTGCCACCGCGCCCTGCACACCTCGCCCGTGGACCAAACTCACCGTCTGCTGGCTCCTACTGCTCGCCTACCTCTATCTCCAGTTCGAGGGCTACGCTTTCGCCGCCATTCCACTGTTTGCATGGAGCACGGCAAATCGCAAGCATCGCGATCCCGTCATCATTTCAAAATCGAGACCCCACGGCAACACCACAACCGACATATCATGACGACACTTCCAAGCAGGCCTGCGACAAAATCACTTTTCGATACGCACTAACTGCGAAGCTCCATACACACAACTTTGCGAATATTTCGTTTATCTGCCATACTGTATTTATCTACACATCCAGCGCAGGTATTCAAGAAGCACATAGGAGCATCGTATGGGAACACACAGCATTTCCAAAGATTCCGCAACATACTTGCCAAATGCGGATGATCGCAGACAGCTCATAGACATCAAGGAAGCTCTATCCGGCCGACTGTCAGAAGAAGCCCAAAAGACCGTAGATCAACAGTTTAACGAACTATCGTCCCAGGACGATTTCCCTGTGGCTACGCTCAAAGTCGCCGGATCACCAGCTCGTCCGCTTACACCGGAACTCGCGGATGTTCTGCTCAAAGTGGCCGACCAACTTTCACGCGGCAAAGCTGTGTTCGTCGCCCCGTATGATACACAGCTCACCACGCAGGACGCCGCGGATTTTCTGGGTATATCACGCCCCACTCTGGTGAAACTTTTAGAGCGAGGGAAAATCCCATTCAAGAAGGTGGGCCGTCATCGCCGTGTATTGTTGGCTGATTTGCAGGAGTATGCGGAATCGCGGCACCAAGACAATCTACGCACATTCGCAGATATTGCCGCAGACGAAAATCCGAAAGCCACCATCGACAACCCCTTGGTCTCCTGACAAGGAATCGAATTCACTCCGAAAGAACGATTGTCATGAGCTTCCCGGTATTTTTCGACACATGCACCCTCTATGGCGAAATCGTCAATGATGCAATCCTCCGGCTCGCCGAAGAACGTTTCTTCACACCTTACTGGTCTCAAGACGTACTCACGGAGCTCAAACGAAACCTGGCACTGCGAGTCGGAGATACGCGAGCAGCCCGTCGCATCCATGCCATGACCACGGCATTCCCGGATGCGACAATAGTCGGCTATGAGAGTCTCATAAAGAACATGACATGCGACGAGAAAGATCGACACGTCCTCGCAGCAGCAGATCATTCCCCTGCGCAGACTCTGGTAACATTCAACCTCAAAGATTTCCCGGAATCATCCACCGAACCGTTGGACATTGAAATCAAGCATCCCGACGAATTCCTACTTGATGTGTTCGACCTTGACCCAGGCCGAGTGGCAAGGGTTTGCTACACCGCACTGCTCAGTTACAAGGACTATCCACAGACACCAGAAGAATACGCGCACATGTTGCAGCAGTCCGGACTGCCCGGCTTTGCCGAAAATGTCTATCCTGCTCTTGATGCTCTGAGTGAATAGAACCCCTATACATGCTTGCTCATATGAATTTGCATGTACTCCGCTAGATACATCATCCCGACGAACATCATAAACCAGCCGCATTGCCCCGGATGAACGAAGAAGCCCATCGCGCTGCTGATGCCCATTCGTGCGTCATTACCTCCTAGGGGACAGCCGCAGCAGCGAACCAAAAACCTGAGCGGCAGGCCGGTGAAAGTTGCGGCCTGCCGCTCAGGTTTGTATTGCGATAGTCGTCAGCAGCGATCTCAGTAGTGATTGGGAATGAGCACGACCCGGCCTTCCGCGACGTCCATCAGATGCTCGCCGTAGGGCGATTTACCGTAACGTTCGGCGGACTCCACCAGCTCGTCGCGGGTGATCCAGCCGTTCTCGAACGCGATTTCCTCCACGACCGCGATAGGCAAACCTTGCGCACGCTGCACGGTGCGTACGAATTCACCAGCCTCATACAGGGAGTCCATGGTTCCGGTGTCCAGCCAGGCATAGCCACGACCGCATAACCTTGAACTACGCTACATCTTTCCGGTAAATGGTTTAAGGCAAAATCGTTTTTAATTGCGTCTTGTCTGTGCTAGCCGGACTAATTGTTATAGGGGCCGCTCACTTTATGGGGGCGGCCATTTTCATACCCGACCGCGGTCTCTACACTTACATCCAACTCCGTCAACACCCCAAGCACCCCCACCGCCGTCATCCGAGGCAATCCAACCACAAAAGCTCAACAGATACGCAAAACGACTGATATACGCATATCAAACGCTATTTATGAAGAAAAATGCATTATTTGCGTTTTTATGATAATATCTGTGTATCCAAAATAGTCAGGAAGTACATTATGCTCATCGACTTCAGCTTTTCGAACTACAGAAGCTTCCATGAGGAGCAGTCTTTCTCCATGACACGCGAGAAGCGCTTCTCCAACGGACCGTTTAAGAATCAATCAACGATTACAGCCGTATATGGAGCGAACGCTTCAGGCAAATCGAACTTTCTCAAAGCGTTGTGGTCGATGGCCAACATGGTACGTAGCAGCTATGCCCAGGGAGACGCAAAAACCAGCATTCCCCGAGACCCGTTCCGTCTCAGTCCCCTGGGACAGTCAGAAAAGTCAATGTTCTTCACCGAGTTCACGGCCAATGACGGGCAAAAATACCGTTATTGGTTTGAATTCAACGACGACATCATCCTATATGAGGAATTGTCGGTGTTCAGGCGTCTCGAGAATCGTCTTTCGACCCATCCAACGAAACTGTTTTCCCGCGATAAAAGCGGTATCAGTTTTGGAGCCTCTTTCCGAGGTCCACGCGCGCAAATCAGGAAAACCATCGAGCTACGTCCCAATGCCCTAGTGCTATCGGCCGCAGCCGCAGCCGGCATAGCATGTACCCAGGCAGCATTCGATTTCTTCATGTCCGGAATTTCCTATTGCGATGCTCAGGAATATCGCGTTGAAGAATCACGCATTCTCAATGAGTTCAACCGAAAAACGATGTTTGCCAAGGATCTCTCACTGTTGATTCGATACGCGGATTTCGGCATCAATTCAGTACGTAGCGCCCCAGTAGCCATCGACACAGAAACGCTGGAGGCATGGAAAGTGCAGATGCAGAACCAGCTCGGCGCCGATCCCAACAAGGTGGAACAGATGCTGTCCGCTGGTCAATCATCGGAACTTCGATTCGAGCACGCAGGTGATATTTCAGCCACATTCACCGAAGATAACGAGTCGCAGGGAACGATAGCAGCACTTTCGTTCTTCTCGTTAGCCTTGCGGCAACTGATGACCCCCACCGTGACGTTGATCGATGAAATCGACACCAGTTTGCACCCTACACTGGTTAGGGAGTTCATTGGGTTGTTTACGGATCCGGAAACCAACCCCCATGGTTCACAGCTGATTTTCACCACACACGATACGTCATTAATCAATGTATCCGGAGAGACGAATCGACTCATCGACCCCGATCAGGTGTGGCTCGTAGAGAAGAATCTCGAAGGAGCCTCGGAGATATATCCTGTAACCGATTTGAATGTGCGCAAAGAAGAAAACATCGGGAAAAACTACCTGAACGGTGTCTACGGAGCGATCCCCAAGCCGAGTTTCCATGATGCATTTGCAGAAATCGTCAGGGAAGGCGGTATTTCATGAGCCGCAAGGAAGTATCTGTACCGCCGCATGGCCGCAAGGGTCAACGCCGCTTACGGACAAGAGCGAAACGCTATTTTGTAGTCTGCGGCGGAGAAGTCACAGAGCCCCAATACTTCAAGCATCTCAAGTCAGAAATATCAGGAACGAACAACTGCGTAATCGACGTCAAGCCGATAGTAGGATCCCCTTCGCAACTTGCCAAATATGCCGCGGCCAGCAAACGCGATGATGAACGCAACAATGGCGATTCCGCAGATCGGTATGCCGGTATCTTCGTTGTTGTAGATGTCGATAATTTTCATGATCACCTGCAAGCACAGCAGACTTGCATAGACAATGGCATTAGCCTCATTATTTCAAACCCATGTTTCGAAGTATGGCTCATCGATCATCTTCAACCATGCCCGGAAGCATACGCCACCACGCCTGACGTAGAACGATATGCGGCCCGAAAAGGCATAACCGGAGGCCCCAGAAACAAACATATCAACTGGAAAAACATCGCCGGCCTCACGCAGGATGCCGTCATCAACGCCAAAAAGCATAATTCGGCAAGCAAAGCAGCCGCTAGGAAACAACTGACTCCATACAGCGAAAGCAACTACGCACCTTGGACCGATATGCCAGAGGTAATTGAAGTCATGAAATAATCAAAGACATATTTCAAAGCAAAGATACAACAATATTACATTCACATAGTAAATATAAGGATTATAAAATGATTACAGATAAGTGGAAATGCGATATACCGGAAATTGAAGGCAAAGAATACATGGAGCCACTTACCGAATTTGTTCTACAACAATTTATTAAAATATTTGGCATAAATAATATCAATAACGAACCATGTATTATCTTCAACAACAGCAATGACCAAAACCCCAGATTATTTATTAACACAACGCCATTACGCATACAAACCTGCATGGATTCATACCAATACTGGAGTCAGTTTATATTCCAGCTTTCACATGAAATAATGCACTATGTAATACGACAACACAAGAATAACAAAAAGACTGAAGTAAAATGGCTTGAAGAAACCATATGCGAAGCAATGTCTGCCTATATTTTAAATAATTCAGCAAATATATGGAAGAAATGTTCGTTATCAAATATTAACCCTTTTTATTATAAAGATTTAAAAAAATACACCAACGAATATTACAAGAAGCAGCAGCCAAGCAAATTAAAGCATATAACCACTATGAAGGAATTGCTGATATTCAATCAGGAATCCGATAAAGATGAGGAAACAAGAATACTGCGGAGTGCAGAACGGAATATCATATACAATGATTTTCTCAAAAACCCAAAGCATATCCCGATGTCCGTCACATATAACAACTACGTAAAAGATAACTTATTAATCAACTTGGATGATTGGAAATCCAATGAACCTAAGAATACTTTCATTCCAATTGTAGAGTCAATCTACCCACAAATCCAGTAAAATATTAAACTAACCAGCGATAGGAGTCAATTCGTTTCACAGTAACCGTCACATTCATCCATTTTAGAAATTATGTTTGGCTGTGAATAGGTTCCCTCTATGAATCTATTCACAGCCAAGAAACAACAATCAATAGTCCTACTGCTTCAGTAGCAAACATCAAACTAGATCGCACGCCATCATCACCCATGAAAACCTAAAGCACACTTCAATCCCCACCTGCGGCTATACTGTTCGGAGCGAAAACATCTGTGACGACCGCATCTCCAAATATCTCATGCACTATGAGAACGCTTTGCGAACAGTGGTATTTGATTCCGATAGAGGTATTTCATGGCCAAAGCCACCAAAAAACAATTGGCAATCAATATGGTTGCTAATATCGTTGCTTTTTGCGTCCAGTTCGGCGTTAACTTCTTCCTTACCCCGTATATCGTCAAGCAACTCGGCAGCGAGGCGTATGGCTTCGTAACGCTTTCGTTTAACATTGCCGGCTTCGCCAGCATCATTACCACGGCCTTTGATTCAATGGTCGCCCGATTCGTGCTCATGGAAGACACTAAAGGCAATAACGATGTGGCGATCAAATACTTCAACTCGGCGCTTATCGCCGATACCGTCCTCGCGATCGTATTGTCGATTCCATTCGGACTCGTCGTGTTCTTCGCCTCTGACTTGCTCAGTATTCCTGTTCGGCTTATTGCCGACGTACAGCTCGCTTTTGCGTTCGCTTTCCTTGGCACGCTCATCAATCTGATCTTCGCATCATTTGGATGCGTGTATTACGTCAAGAACCGGCTTGATCTTGAGGCCCGGCGCAATATCGAAGGCAACATCATCCGCGCTATCGCGCTGATTGCCCTGTTCGTGCTGCTGCCCGCGAAAATCTATTTCATCACCGGCACGGTGCTGATCGTCACCGTCTACAATTGCGCTGCGAACCTGCATTACAAACGAAAGCTGATGCCGGAAATCAAAATCAATGCGCGGAGTTTCAGCTTTCAGTCCATTAAGAAACTGCTTTCTTCGGGTATCTGGAATTCGGTCAACAGCCTGAGCACCACATTGCTGAACACACTTGATGTGCTTATCACCAATCTGTTCCTGGGGGCGGCGACAAGCGGTATTTACGCATTGGTCAAGACAGTCCCCAACTTCCTCAACCAGCTCATCGCCATTCTGGTGAAGGTCTTCGTACCCAACATCAATATCCTGTACGCACAGGGCAAGAAGGACGAGCTGCTCAAGGAGGTGTTGTTCTCCGTGCGTGTGATGGGCTTCCTCGCCACCATCCCAATTGGCTTCCTTATGGTGTTCGGCGACGGATTCTTCGAGGCCTGGGTCCCCACGCAGGACAACAAGCTACTGCAATCACTGTCTCTGCTGACGCTATTTCCGCTAATCGCTTCCAGTATCATCAGCGTGATCGTCAACGTGTACATCACGACCAACAAACTACGGGTACCGGCACTCGTGCTGCTGGGAGTCGGTGTCGTGAACCTGTCCTTCGTGCTCATACTGCTCACGTTCACAGATCTGGGCGTGTGGACCGTACCTATCGTGGGCATGACGACGCAGTTGCTGTATTACGTCGGATTCCAGCCGATTTACGCCGCACGTTGCCTGAACCTGCCTTGGCACACGTTCTACAAGGCCATCGCACTAAGCTCAGCATGCACCATCACCATGGTGGCAGCATGCCTTCTGTATCGCTCCATATTCGAGGTGCACGGCTGGATTCAGCTCATCATCGCCGGCGCAATCTGCTCGGTAATCGCTCTGACAATCAACTTCTTCATAATCTTCAACCGCAGCGAGCGAGCATCCGTGCTCGCCAAATTGCCCATTCGTAAGAAGTAGCAGTCAAGTGGCGGATGGATGCGAAACGACTCGTCCGCGTCCTCCGCATCCATCCGCCACTACATCATGTTTTTAACGGCTAATCATGTCGCGAATCACTCGCGCGTAAGCATCGGCAATACTCTTACCATCTTGATCCCAAGCGAATTGCCGGCGTTCCCACTCTTCCTTGAAAACTGCGAGCTTGGTTTTAATCGGCACAGCATCAACTTCGACTCCGTACTGCAGTGCGAGAATCATCGCATGCATACGCCCGGAAACCAGGTTTTGGCAATCAGCCAACTCGTCAACGTAATCATCGATGGAATCGATTTCCGCCAGAATCGCCTGCATGCTCTTCTTAGTAGACAACCATTCACGGAAACGCGCTGATTCGCAGTAGTCAGTGTATGTGGTGTACAGCAGTTTGAGGTTCGCATCCCCCGCACTGTCTTCTCCATCATCCGAAATCTGCTTCTGGATGAGCCGATACCACATCTCGTAGTATTCATCCCGCGTGTATTGACGCTTCTTCTCAGCGCTGAGTTCCTGATAGGCATACACGCATGCGCCACGCATCCGCCGGACCGCATCGTCTTCACTGTGACGCTGTTCCAAAGGAAGGCAGGACTGAAGGTACCGGTAGGCAAACACCACATCCGGCGCATAGACGGCGTCAACGCACAAAATATCATGCATGACTGCAAGCGTCTGCTCGTCTCTCACCAAAACAGTGGCGCATTTGGCGAAGGCCTCACGCAATGCGGCAGCCTCCTTGCCCGTGAATCGTGCGTCCGAACTGACGCCCATCACCGCCACGGGGCACGACCGCTCAGCAAGCGCATCGATCCAAGCCTGCAGACTATGGAAGAACGGATGGCCATTCCCCTTGATCAATTCGCCACCACCGATGATTGCGGCATCAAAATGCCCCGCTTCGTCAAGGCTCGCGCGAATCAGCCGTGCGTATCGTTCCTGTACGGGCGCGCTTTTCATATCGCGGATGAACCGCTTCGTCCGCCAGACGGTTCGGCGCAGCCATGGCAATTCATCAGGCGTGGACGATACGGGCTGAACTTCCGTCCGCATGTCTGCAAGGGAAGTGGGTTGCTCATCCGGAATGAACGGCATGACAACGATATCGGCGCCGGTGGCTTTTTTCGTCACCGCCGTCATGACCTGCGCTATGGCGCGGTCGCCCAGATTGTCGGTATGGCCTTGATTCACCAAGAGAATACGCATATATTTCACTTCCTCCCATCAATCAAATCGCAGAAACGGTCGAAGTAGCCATGGACGTCGTATTCAGGATGCTGCTGAAGCGTCAATCGCGCTCTGTCAACCTTGAATATGCGTTCTTCCGAATCGAGCGCCATGTGCATCGCCGCAGCCAAATCACCGACGATGGTGTCATCCGCATTGTCGACGAGGAAAGCCGACTCGTCAGACACGATTTCCGGAATGGCTCCCGATCGGGTCGCGATAATCGCCAGCCCCGCAGCCATCGCCTCAAGCACGACCAGACCGAACGGTTCCTCCCAACGGGAGGGGATGACCGCCACATCGGCGGCGGAAAGCACACCCGGCATGTCCTCATGCTGAACAAAGCCAGTGAAGATGATGTCATCCCGGCCCGCACTCAATGCTTTGAGTTCCTCGGTATATGGGTCAACATCGTCAGTACCGAACCATGATTTGCCAACGATCAACAGCTTAGTCGAACAATCGCTCGCATTGGCCATACGAATGTATGCTTCGATGAGTTCCCGCACACCTTTCTCCAGCGTGATTCGTCCCGAATACACGAACGTCACGTCCCTCGAATCGATGCCGAACTCACGACGCCACCGTTTACGATCTCCGCCTTGCATGAACGCCTTGATATCAATGGCATTGTCCAATACCTTTACCTTGCCGGACGTATCAACGGCTTCGGCATCACCAACTTGCGAGCGCAAGTACTCGCTGATTACAAGAAACACATCAACATGAGGCATGATGTCGCGAACCAGGGCCGGCGTTTTGCTTGACCCGTCATAATCGTTATGCATGTGGTAGATCAGGCGGACTCGCTTCTTGAGCCACTTGAACCTACCAATCATGTTGCACGCAAGCATATCGTTCTCTACAAGAATGACATCATGCCTGCCACGCAGAGCGAGCGCAAGAATCTTCAGTGCCTCGGGCGTCACATACTGTCCACGATGTGTGAGGAAGACAATCTTATTGATGATGCGCGCAAGCATACGATGAATACGGGTTGCTTGAATCGGCACAACGTTCGTGTACCGGTAACTCACACCATCAAGCGCGTCATCCGGTTTGGACAGCACGGTGATGCTATAACGCGGACTCGTCTCGTTACCCTCAATGAGCCGCGTGGACAGTTCCTCAACGGCACCGCCGCGCGCTGCCGGCACAGGCAGGAATTGAGGAGGAATCATCAGCATCGTTTTCATCGGTTTTCTCCGGCTTGTGGTCTTCATAGGTTCAGCAACCAATTCGTACCAGCGTCAGCAATCGTCTCAAGGGTCGTCATCGGTTCCATATCATCAACCCTGATCTTTGTTCCATGCCAGCGGCTCATCAACACGGAGCCCTTCCCTCTTGACGATTCTGGCCGGATTGCCAGCTACGACACAGTTATCCGGAATGTCTCCCAGCACAATAGCACCGGCAGCAATCGTCACATTGTTGCCTACCGTAATACCTCCGACAACCACACTATGCGTATAGATGGTGACGTCATCGCCGAAGACGGGAATGTCGCGTTCTCCACGCTTACGAGAAGGATTACGACCGACCGTCACCATCTGATACACCGCCAGGTTCTTTCCTGCGGAGTCGCAATGCAGAATCACGTCATGACCGTGATAAATCACCAATCCTGGACCAATGTCCCCCGTCACCTCGATATGCATGGCATTCGGCATAACTATTTCCTGAATTTGCCTGGCTGTATTATGTCCGCCATTGCGCATGCGCAGGTAGCATACGGCACGGAATGGCTGACGGAACACCAACGCATGGCAGAACCAGTACAGACTCACCGTCGAGCCGGACTCGGAATACATGTGTCTCGGCAGATCTTCAGCGATGATATCCCTGAAATCCTTGTCGGTGAGATACAGCAACGCAGGAATAATCAATCGCCAGCAGTTCAGAGCAACGATTACCCGTTTCACCAAACTCTGCTTCATCAGGAGGTCTTCCTTCCTCGCACTCGTTTCATGTCGCATAATGACAAACCCAGTCGCCCCCAGCCTCGCCGCGCGCAGCACAACATGAGGGAATCGACTGTTCCGATACGTCCGACTGCAGACCGTGACAACGCACGGTTGAAGCCGTCGTTCAGTATGCCGACTGCAATCTGACGGTCCTGCGGAGTCGTCGTCGGTTTACGAAGATATTCATGCATAACGCTAATCAGATACACGGCGTGCAACGATTGCGCTTGAGTGTCAATGCCATATTGCTCCAGCACGGGGGCAATACCTTGCACGATTGTCTTGTAGGCCGTCCAGACTTCACCGAGCGAACGACCTCGAGACAAGGAATGAGCCGAGTAGTTCTCATACACATAGGCTGTTTGGCCGCCCATATACACTTCAGGGCATGCCGCATAGCAGGTGTAGTTATAGAGCGCATCTTCCCCTAACGTTACGTCATGGTCAAAACGCGCTGTCTTTGCCACATCTGCGCGATACACCTTGTTGAAGAGGAAATTCAATAGCGAGATATGTTCCGGCGTTGCATACGCCTTAAGGAAATCACGCGTGGACTGCCGACCCTCCGCAAGCAGTATGGCTTTGCGCTCCGCCAGTGGTCCGTCCAGCTCATTGCGTTCGCAGTATCCGAAGATGTACATCCCGATACCATCGTGCGACTTCACCACGCGAACGATGCCGCTCAGTGAACCATCCCGATAATAGTCGTCACTGTCCGCAAAAACGATGTATCTGCCCCGGGCAAGTTCCACGCCACGTTCCCTTGCCCGAGAAGGACCGCCATTGGCGGCATGAACCACCGATATCTCTTCATGCTTGGCAGCATAATCATCCAGGATGCGTGATGAGTCATCTGTGGAACCGTCGTCCACACAGATGACTTCATATGGCTCTCCTGTCATGTCCATTTGCGTCACAATGCTGTCAAGGCACCTTCGCATGGTCTTCTCAGCGTTGTAGACGGGAATGACGAATGAGAGGAAAACACCATTATGCGAGTCCATCGATCAGCTCCTCCCACTGGCGGGTAATGGCATTGATGGAAAAATCACTAATCAACCGCAGTGCGCCGTACGAGTATCGGTCCTGCAGCTGTCTGTTCCACATAAGGGACAACAGGTTTTCCGCAAAACGTTCCTCGTCACCGTCCTGTACCAAATGACCGTTCACATCATCATCAACCAGTTCACTGGGCCCGGTCAGGCAGTCATAGGCCACAATCGGCAATCCCTTTGCCATAGCTTCCAGCAACACCATGGGGAATCCTTCGAATCGTGAAGTCATCGCGTAAATGGACGCATTGTCGTACCACTGCTCAATGTTGGACGTGGCGGGTATAAACCGCACATTGCTGAGTCCGAAATCATCGACTTGCCGTTTCAGTTCGCTTTCCAACTCACCGGAACCCACGATAGCCAGCTTCCAGTCGCCTGCACGGTCCTCGATGCGCGACCATGCCGCGATGAGACGGTCGAATCCCTTCTGCTCGGTGAGACGGCCGACAGCCAGCACCGTATGCTCAACACGAGGCGAGGGCGTTACATGCTCAAACGGTGAAGGATTGTTGATGACTCGCAATTTATCGGCGGGGAACCCGCCCTCAAGATACATCCTGCGATCCTGCTGCGTGAGCAGTACCAACGTATCAGCATGCCGCATGGTCAGCTGAAGCGCCTTGATTCGTTTGTGCTCCGATTGCGCATGCACGTAGTTGAAGTGGTCCCAAACGATGTGACGGCACGGCAACCCACGGAGAGCCCATGTAGTCCAATAAGCAAGCACGGAATCGATGTCGATGAACACGTCGAAATCATGATTCTTGACGTATCGTCGTAATTTCCACACTGGATAAAGGAATGTGCGGTACAGCTTTCCTTCGGTGGCAGGTTTGAGAAGATGATCGACTGTTACACGTTCATCGACCGAGAAGAACGGCTGACCATAATCCCAGAAGCTTAGGATGGTCACATCAAAGCCACGCTGCGCGAGCGCGTTGGCGATCATGATGCCCACACGCTCCGTACCGCCGGAATGCGCAACCACACCGTTCAGGAAACAAATCTTCTTGTTCAAACCACATCACCGCCGGTATGGTCACTTCATCACTGTTTTCTTAATGGAAACCAGCTTGTTGAAAGCATTTTCCCCAAGCACACGCTTGACAACTCGCATCACCTTCTTCTTAGGCGATTGCCAAGTCCCGGAATACTGATGGATGCTGATGGTATTGGCCGTCATATGGACTTTGCCGGTCTCATAGTCTTTAGCCGCGAAATATTCCGTCGGATAAATCCTCATATCTCCCTCGAGAACCTGCATCGTGTCGTTCCTCCGCAAACCATGACTCGCCAGGAAAGTAGTGATGTACTGCGGACTGGGCGTGAGATTGAGCTCGCCTTGTTCATCCACGAAGGACAAATCCTCATACATATCCCGCAGCCCCTTGATCAACGGATTTCCGGCCTCCGCGCCGAACCCAATGCCACCGTTAACCCATTCGCCGCCTTCAAAGCCCATGTAGGCCTTGTTGCTCAATAGCTCGTCAAGAGGTTTTACCAGTTCCACATCAGTATCAAGATAAATGCCGCCATGCGTGTAGATGATGTCGAATCGCGCATAATCAGGAACGAATCCCCACTTCTTCCGCTCATAGGCATCAGCCATGTACTGATTCTTATGCACGTCATAGTTGGTCTCATCCCACTGAATAATCTCGTAATCCGGAGCGAATTTTTTCCAGCTCTCCATGCATCGGCGTTCCTTCTCCGGCAACGGAGCACCGCCAAACCAGCAGTAATGAATAACCTTGGGAATCATCGAATAGCCTTTCGTGTATTGGTATTACGTTGGTTACCGGAACCGTTCATCGCATAGATATAAGGAACCGACATAATCAGCATCAGCAGATACCCCGTTGGTTCCATTCTGAGCGTGATGTTGTAGAAAAAGAGCACCACCATGAGAATGCAGGTTACCTGCGCCATGGTTCGAGTCTGGCCCGATGGGATATATCGTCTGCATGCGAGCCAAGCAACCGCAATAATGGATAGATAAAGAATCACGCCAACGTATCCGTTCTCGATGAACATCCAAATGGCGTGAAACCACTGATAGTGCGTGGAGTAATGCTGATTATAAAAGTCAGTGCTGAAGAAATTGGTGTAATCGGCATTGCCCAGACCGATTCCGAATAACAGGGACAATGGGTCATGGTGGAAAAACGCATCGGAAACCGTCTCTATTCCAGAAAAGCGGTTCAGATCGCCGACACCGTCATAGCCTGCATCACTGGTCGCATAATCAAGGTATCCCTGCAAACTGTAATTGGATGCATAAGTCGAAGACTTGCCGGCGTTCAGTATAACGAAATATGAGGAAGCTGCCGCCAAGGTGGCGACTCCCAAAAGCACCACGCCGATGGTGCGCCACGATATCTTCTTCCCTATCATCGCGGCGAGCAGGATAATTACCAGCTCGGCGAAGTACACCTTCAACTCCGCAGCAGCCGCCATGAAGGTGGCAGCAACCAATACTGCAAGGAACAACGGCGTCTTAATTTCACGGTCAAAATACCGAGATGCGATCAGAATCAGATACAGGCAAATGATGACGTTCAGCGGCAGATTGCTGCCGGAGAAATTCCAGAATATACCACCCACCATATCGCCGACAATCGTCCCCGCCGGATACTGGACGAGGAATCTCTCCACAGCACACAACGGCACCGATATCCAAAACACCGCGGACACCACGCGCAATACTATGTCGATATCGGTTTTCTTCAGGAAGACGACGCAAGTGTAAAAATACATGAAATACCGCACGATATTCCGGTATCCCCAAATCAGCGCCAACAGTTTTTCGGCATTCAATATGCCGCCCACGACGCCAAAAGCACAATACAACGCCATGAGACCGATAATCAGACTGGTATATCGAGCGGTTGATTTTCGTTCGTACAATGCAAAAACAAAAATCAAGACATTGAGGGCGTCATTGATATACAGCAACGCTCTTGGCAGGCCGAACGTATACACGAACGTATAGGAGAAGAAGAAATACGCCTGTGCGCACAATACCCACACCGCCTGATGCGACGATGGACGGAACAGCTCCTTGAGCCGTCCAGTCTCAAAAGCAATCCGTGACCGTGTCGTTGTCTTCACCGCCATATTGCACCCATAACCTTACCGAATCCTCACCGCGATAGCTGCATCGAATCATCCCACTCGTGCCGTTTCCGAGTATCCAGTGTTCAGAATCGTTTCGTTTTCTTCAGCTGCTTCATTGTGACCAACACCATGGCTGGCCATATCCAACGATGAGCAATACACATGTTCATCATTCTCAGCTGGAATGGATTGCGCCGATACGGATACCGTGCAATGACTGTACGAACATCTTCGTCATTGACGATACGGCGCACTTCCGCATACGCATCATATTCCTTGTGGCTCCGCCCGTAGGCGACCACTGCGCCGATGAAATGACGGACACGGCCTAGGAAATAGCGATCCAACCGGTCACGGTATGTATCCGCAGCACAAATAGTTTCCAAATCCTCGTTCATACGCGCATACTGCGTCTTCTGTTGTTCGAGGAATCTCGCATTAAAGGAATGCGTGAGCGAAGAACTATTGGTGTATCGGTAGAAATACAGCGGTCTGGCGATGTACGTCACGCACGATGAATGCTGTAGATAGGCAATATCGAAAATGATGTCCTCGGAGATGAATTGACGCTCGGAGGGGAAGCGAACATGATGCTCGCCAATCACATCCATGGAAAACAACGCAAAGCATGAGGACATGGACAGCAGTGCTTCCTTGCTGTCTTCCGGCTTCCCCGCGACCATCTCAAGCAGAACATGGTTGATGATGTCGGTCCCACGGAACGTGCGGTCGTCGTATGCCGCCGGCCGTGGGTTGACACGGCCTTCGCCATAGTATTCGTTGTAACCGCAGTAGCTGGTGTCGGCACCCGTCTTCCTCAGCTGCGCGTACAACTCCTCCACCATGCGTGAATCTACAAAGTCATCGGAGTCAAGAAACATCACGTATTGTCCCGACGCAACATCCAAGCCGCTGTTCCGTGCCATGCCGAGGCCGGCGTTCCGCTTGTGCACCACGCGGATGCGGTCATCCAGCGTAGCCATGCGGTCGCACATCTCACCGGACGAATCCGTCGAACCGTCGTCCACCAGGATGATTTCAAGATGTTTGTAAGTCTGTTCCAGCACACTATCGACGCACTGCTGTAAGTACTTTTCGACGTTGTACACCGGGATGACGACGCTGATTAGCGGGTTCTCACTCATCATGTTTCCTCTCACACGATATAGCCGTGCGTCTCTTCATCAAGGATCCGACGCATCTCATCCTTGCGTTCCGGAGTCACGCCACCCCTGTTCGTATACGAGACATCAAAGGTATGACCGGACTCCATGCGTGCATCATTCTTGGACTTGAACTCTTCATAGCTCTGAAGCACTCTCGCCGGGGCACCGGCCACTACCGTATTCGAAGGAATAACCCCACCGACAATGCTCCCCGCTCCGATAACCACATTGCTGCCAATGGTGGTGTTCGGAAGAATGATGCTTTTCGCCCCGATGAACACGTTGTTCCCGATCACGACAGTGCCCACCTTGGAGTAGCCGATTGCCTTCTTTGTGCTGCCGTCATGGCACAACACCAGCACATCCGGAGCTAGCGTGACATTGTCTCCGATGGTAATAAGCCAGGGAAACGAGGAGTCCAGGAACGAACCACGTTCAAGCTGGAAATTCGTTCCGATGGTCGCGCCTTGACGAATCCATCGTTTGATTCGAAGTTTGGTCAACTTTCTATCAAAAAACATCTGTCCGCCTTAACTATTCCACGAGAATCGCATCAACCGAAGAAACAAAGAACTTCGGGAAATACAGGCTCACATCGCCATGCTCCCGATACGATTGCACGTCCTCGATAACCGTGTATCGCTCCTTGTGCAGCAGCTCGAGAAGATCGTGAATGTGATCCGTGTACGTATGTTCCTCAGTCGAATAATGGATGAATACCTTCTGACCGGCCGTATCCGCATTGGTCCGGATATTGTCACGAAGATGCGCATCAAGGGCCTGCGCCACCTCATCACGGTCACGTCCGTTTTCGATGCCGCGCAACGTCATCTCGTTGGCAGGTGCGGTCAGATACCGGCCCAGCCAGAACTGAGGGGCACCCGCGATAATCTCGGCGCCCACGCCACGACCGGCATACTGCACGCCGAAGTTCAGCGCCGCCCAGCCACCCTTCGAAGAGCCACCGAAACAGACCTTCTTGATTTCCGGACGCTTGAGGAACGAATCAATGAGTGCCTTGGTGGCCTGTTCCATCTCGAACTCAGGATAGGCACCAAGGTAATACCCGCCTCGACGGTCCTCGCCGAAGTCATCGAGGATGAACAGTCTATTGACTGGAACATCTTTCAGGGTACGCATGTAGTTGTATCGTGCCGGAATGCCGGCACGGGTGCATGCGCTGAATACGACCAGAAGACGGTCCGAGCCTTTGCATGGCTGATACATGTATTTCAGCACCGTTGTCCCATAGCGGAACTTACGCTCCTGCACGGTCTGCTTCAGCAGTGTGGTCGCGAACTCGAAGTACTTGCCCAGTCTCTTCATCACACATCCACCGCCTGCCGGTACACCGCGCCGATGGTACGGAAATACTCCGCGTCGCTGAACTCGCGTTCGGCGAGCGCTCGTGACGCTTGAGACATGGCCTCGTAATGGCTGCGCTCGGCCGCAATCTTCGCGAGCGCATCGGCGAGCGCAGGAACGGCACCCGGTTCAATCAGGTAGCCGTTTTCGTTATCATGCACCGCAGCGGCCATGTCTCCTACGTTGGTAGCAGCCACGGGCATGCCGTGGGCGATGGCTTCCAGTACAGCTACCGGGAGTCCCTCATTGTATGAGGGTAGGACTAAAGCCTGGCACTGTTCGAACAGCTGGCGTTTCTTCTCGCCGTCGATCCAGCCGGCGAACTCCACAATAGGAGAAGCGGCATCCGCGGCAACGCCCAATAGTCCAAGCTCCCTGGCTTTGGCCTTTAGCTCGGCCTCCTGGGCACCGGTACCGGCAATCACCACACGCATATCGCCAAGACGTCCGGAATCACGCAGCAAGGCGACTGCATCCAGCAGATCGGCCACACCCTTGCGTTCGATGAGCACACCCATGAACAGCACACGGAATGGCTCACCGGTCACCGGCCAGTGCGTCACATCAGATGGAATATGCACGGCGTTGCTTATCACCACGATATTCGCGTCCGGCTCGATGGCCCTGATACGCTCATGCCACTGCTCGCCCAGCACAATCACCGCCGAAACCTCGCGTAGCATATGGCGGACCTGCTCCTGCCGCGCCGGCTTGCACCCGTCATACCATTTGGCGAACTCGGACCCGTGCATATGCAGCACATCCGGCACCCCGTACTTGCGGCACAGCCTGTGCACCTGCTGCTTGCGCACGAAGCTGCCCTTGTAGGACATATGGATGTGAACCACGTCCGGTCGCGTCCGATCATTGGCCAGCAATGCACGGATGCCGCGCATGGCCTTCGCGAAGAACAGCATCTTCCGAATCGGATTGGCCGCGATATACGTGGGGATGAACTTCATGGATACCCCATCGGCGGCCCAATTATGGTCCATCAACTGGTTGATGACACTGGTGATGCCGCCCTTGACGGACGAATCGTTGCCGACCATCAGCACGCGCAGTCGTTTCCCGTGCCCTTCATGTCCGGACTCCCGAGGCTCATGCATCACTTGCGAGCGCACGAATCCGTCAATCGAATCGATGATGGTCTGCGTATTGGATTCGAACGGCCGATACGTGGTGTTTTTCACCTCGGTCAGGGCATCGGCGAGCTGCGAACAATCGTCGCAGGCGCAGATGATGCCCATCTGCTTGAATTCCTTGATAAGCTGCAGCTGGTGGTCGTCCACATGCTCGCCGTATTTGGCGAGGCGTGGCACGGCTATTACTTTTTTCCCTTTCTTCACCGCGCCGATGATCGCGCCGGTACCACCATGCGTGATGACGATGTCTGCCTTGCCCATACGCTCGCCGAACTCATCACGGTCGAGGAACTGCTTGAAAGCGTAGTGCTTCGGCTGGTAGTCGCTGTACCCGCTCTGGGCGAACACCGGTTCCGTGATCGCGCCGGAGGCCACCAGTTCGTCCACCGCCTTGAGGAGCCGGTCGAACTGGAATTTCTGGGATCCCAGGGTAATGAAGATCATCGCTCGGCTCCCTTCTAGTAGATGCTGCCCAGGCAGATGGCGTTCGGATAGATGTCCTTCATGCTCTCCCATTGCACGTAGAACTGATCGGCGAACCGGTACAGCAGTTTGCCGGATTCGGTCGCGGAAGTCACTTTGGCGAACGACTCGATGTAGATGAGCTTCTTGCCGAAAAGCTTCATCAGCAGGCACATGGGCAGCATGGCGAGTACGCCGGTGCAGACAATCACATCGGGGCGTTCCTTGATGATGATGCCCAGGCAACGGAAGCCGTTGAGCACGAGCTTGAGCAGGACCGTCTTTTCCTTGCGGTTGATCTGGCCCACGTAATAGGTTTTTCTGCCCTGTGCTTTGGCTTGGTACTGGGTCTTTTCGGTCAGGACGAAACTGTCGTACCGCTCCATCAGCGGTTTCAGCATCATCAACTGCTCGTAGTGGCCTCCCGAGGACGCCGCGAAACAGAGCTTCGGTGATTTCCTACTCATAGCCGTTGGTCTCCGATCAATGACAGCAGTCGGATAATCCGGACAGACGGACGAATCCGCCGATTCAGTCCCGGCGGAACAAATCGCGGGTGTAGACCTTGTCCTCGATGTCATCGAGGCAGGCGTCGTAACGGTTGGCGAGCACCGAGTCGCTGCGCTTCTTGAACTCGTCGAGGTCGTTGACCACCTCGCTGCCGAAGAAGGTGCTGCCGTTCTCCAGCGTCGGTTCGTAGATGATGACGGTTGCGCCCTTGGCCTTGACCCGCTTCATCACACCCTGGATGGCGGATTGACGGAAATTGTCCGAATTCGACTTCATGGTAAGGCGGTACACGCCCACGGTCACCGGCTTCTCGTCGGCGGCGTCGTATTCGTTGTTCTCGCTGTACCCGTAGTAGCCGGCCTTGTTGAGCACGCTATCGGCGATGAAGTCCTTGCGGGTGCGGTTGGACTCCACGATGGCTTCGATGAGGTTCTCCGGCACATCCTGGTAGTTGGCAAGCAGCTGCTTGGTGTCCTTGGGCAGGCAGTAGCCGCCGTATCCGAAGCTCGGATTGTTGTAATGCGTGCCGATGCGCGGGTCCAGGCACACGCCGTCGATGATCTCGCGGGTGTTCAGGCCCTTGGACTCGGCGTAGGTGTCCAGTTCGTTGAAGTAGGAGACGCGCAGCGCCAGGTAGGTGTTGGCGAACAGCTTCACGGCCTCCGCTTCGGTGAAGCCCATGATCAGCGTCTCGATGTTCTTCTCGATAGCGCCTTCCTGCAGCAGTCCGGCGAAGGTGCGGGCCGCCTCCACCAGACGTTCGTCCTCGGGATCGGTGCCCACCACGATGCGGCTCGGGTAGAGGTTGTCGTACAAAGCCTTGGATTCACGCAGGAATTCCGGGCTGAAGATGATGTTCCTGGAACCGGTCTTCTCGCGGATGGACTTCGTATAGCCCACGGGAATCGTGGATTTGATGACCATGATCGCGTTCGGGTTGACCTTCATGACCAGGTCGATGACGGCCTCCACGGCGGAGGTGTCGAAGAAGTTCCGCTTGCTGTCGTAGTTGGTCGGCGCGGCGATGATTACGAAATCCGCGTTGGCATAGGCTTTCTCGCCGTCGAGCGTGGCGGTGAGATTCAGCTCCTTCTCCGCGAAGAACCGCTCGATATAGTCGTCCTGAATCGGCGATTTGCGGGCGTTGATCATGTCCACTTTCTCGGGGACGATGTCCACGGCCGTGACCTGGTGGTGCTGGGCCAACAGCACGCTCAGACTCAGGCCCACGTAGCCGGTGCCGGCCACGGCAATATTCAGGGACTCGCGTTCAGTCATCCGTGAACCTCTTTCTTCAACTGAATCGTCGTGGGAAATTATGTGGGAAAGAAACGCCGGCATCGTAACCTTTCGACGGGTTCCCGGCATAGGGGGCATGGAGTAACCGTTATGGAAAAATGCTGTTAGCGGTCCTCAGCATCGCGTTGCTTCGCGACTTTGCTGCCGTGCTTCTTGCCACGTTCCGACTTGCTTTCGCCGTAATAGTAGTAGTAGCCGGACTTATGAGACTTGTCCTGGTCTGCGTAGTTGATGGCCACGCCGGCTGCATGGATGTCGAGCGTTTCCAGTTCCTGGGCGGTCTGGCGGAGCATGCTCTTCTCGGTGACGCCAAGGCCGGCCACAAGCAGCAGTTCGGGACCTTCCTTGGCGAACACGGCCGCATCGTTGGCCACCTGCATCGGGGCAGTGTCCACAATCACGTAGTCGTAGGCGCCGGAAACCTGGTCGATGAGGGCCTTCATTGCACGGGAGTTGAGCAGGATGCTCGGATTCATGGTCTGGGTGCCGGCCGGCAGCACATGCAGGTTCTGCTTCCAGTAACGCTGGATGGCGTCCTGCGAGGAGACCTGGTTGGTGATGAGGTGGGTCAGACCCACATTGCCTTCGATGCCGAGCTTGTCGCTGACGGACGGGTTGCGCACGTCGGCGTCGATGAGCAGCACCTTGCCATCGTTCTCGGCGAAGGCGGTGGCGAGGTTGACGCACAGCGTGGTCTTGCCTTCGGACGGACCGGCGGAAGTCACCACGATCACGTTGGACTGGGGTCCGTCCGGCAAGGCGAACATGAGATTGGTACGCAGACGGCGAACTTCTTCGGCTTCGCGGGAGGCCGGCTTGGCGATGATGACCGGGGTCTTGTTCGCATACGCCTCGTCACGGCTCAGAGTGCCTAGCACCGGCACCTCCACAATGCCGGTGACATCGGAATCCAGACGGACACGGGTATCCAACAAGTCCTTGATCAGTGCAGCCACGATGCCCAGGATGATTCCGCAGGCCACGCCGGCCGCAAGATTGCGGGGAATGTTCGGGGAACTGGGCGAGGCCGGCGTGTACGCCTGCTGCACCACGGTCAGGTTCACCGGGGAGACGATCTTATCGCCCTCATCGGTGTAGAGGGTGGAGGTCACCTGTTTCTTCAGGCTCTCGGCCACCGCGTTGGCGATGTTCGAGGCCATCTTCGGGTCGGGGTTCTTCACTGAGATGTCCACCAGCATGGTGCCGTCCGGGTTTGATGCGGTGACGCCCTGGGCGAGCGCGCTCACCGTAGTGTTCAGACCCAGGTCGTCGATAACCGGCTGAAGCACGGATTCGGTCTTCACCAGCTGGGGATAGGTCTGAATCTGGCTGTTGATGTAGTTCGCACCGGAGCTCAGCTCACCTGCGTTGCCGGAGCTACCCGTCTCACCGGATCCCGCAGAGGTACGGTATGTGGCCAGCAGCTCCGCCGTAGCCGTGTACTGCGTAGTTCGCGTGAAGGTGTAGCCGGCCATTGCCGCCACCACAACCACCAGCGTGATCACAGCGGTGATGAGATGCTTCTTCAGCACATTAAGAATGTCGAGAATCGTCACTTAGGCACTCCGTTCCCAGCTGAGGTTTTCCAGCTCAGGGGTTGTTGCATATCTGTTCAAGTTTACCGACAAGGGGGTACCCCCACCACGAGGAGGGTGTCTGGCACCCCGCCGTCAGTCGGTCGAAGGGGTCTGGCGTATGGTCGGCTCGGTGTTGCCCGCCGAGGCACTCGCCAGCACGTGGATGGTGGTGGTGAACCGCTCCCCCGGTTTCAGGGTCACGGTCTTGGCGCCCACGGTGAGGCCGTCGTGCGTGGCGATCTGGTCGAAGTCCTCGCTCCAGTCCACCAGACGGCCACCGGCGGGCGCGTATACGTACAACACGGTTTCTATTTCGCCGTGGCGGGGCTTGCCATCGTCGTCATAACCGCGCAGCAGGTCGGGCGTGGCGGTCACGGCCGAAGCGTCGGCGGTGTTGGTGAGCGTCACGGTGAGCGTGTACTGGCGTGCCCCGTTGGGGTAGGTCTTGTCGTACTTGCTGGTCACCTCGCGCTTCAGGTACCAGTCCATCTTGCCCATGGTGGCGTCGTTGAAGTAGACGCCGATTTCAGGCTGGGCGGGCTTGGCGGACAGCGCCCCGGAGACCTGTACGCCGGCCAGTTGCTCCTGCTCGGCCTCGTGCGCGCTCCAGAGATACAGATGCCCGTCCTCGACCGCCTGACGCACGGTCTTGAGCATCTGCATGCCCTTGCCGTCGAGGTTGTGCAGCACATGGTCGAAGACCTGGCTGGCGGCCAGTGCGAAGAACACGTCCTGTTCGGACTGCGTGCTGGAACCCAGGTAGATGCGGTTGAGCAATATCTGCGCGGCGTTCTGGCCATTCAGGGTCACGGCCGAGCCGCTGCCGCCCGTGCCGCTGCCGCCCGCACCGCCGTCCAGCAGGGTACTGGCCGTATCGTCCAGCGCGACCGGCCCCGCCACGGCGAGCAGCCGCTGCAGGAACACCGGGTCCACGCTGACCACGCCGTCCACGCCGCCGTTGCCGGCACGCTTCCAGATGTCATGCGCCAGTTTGGCGGTGCGGGTGAAGTCCGGCGTGAAGTTGATGTCCTGGTAATCGGTGGCCATTTTGGTGGAGAACAGGTTGCGTTCGTCCGCCGTGAGCACGCTGCGGGCCTCGGCGTCGCCGAACACCGCGTCCGCGGGCGGGGTGACGAACGAGCCGAGCGCAAGTCTGCCCGCGCTGATGGTCAGCACGCCCCACGAGCTGGCGATGCCGCCGGTGGCGCGCAGTTCGGCGTTGTTCTGGGCCAGCACCAAGTACGTGCGGGTGCCGCCGGACTCCCCCGTGGCCAGCATCGACGGCAGGATGCTCGCCAGATTGCCGGCCGTACCGGTCAGATCGGCCAACGTGCCGAGCTGTTCACGGCCCTGGGCGATGGCGCTGTTGAGTTGCGGGAAATGCGTTTCGCCCACGGTGTTGAGCTGGGCGGCGGCATCCGTAAGCGACTGGTTAGCCCGTGCGAGATCCGGAGCCACATCATCCAGCCCTCCCAGCGAAATCACGCCGTCCTTGATGCCGATGTCGTCCAGGTCTACCGTTCTCGCCACGTTGGCGAGCGCGGGCATCGCGTTGTTGGAGACATCCTCGAGGACGCGCACGACCTCGCGCACGGTTTTGATGTCCGAACCGTAGTGGGGCGTGAATTCGGCAAGCGCCCACACCGGCTGGTTGGTCTGCGCGTAGGTCCGGTCGATGTGCAGCGAGACTTCGTCGATGCCGTCCGCGATCTTGTCAAGATCGATGTCGCCGCCCTGCACTTGGGTTTGCAGGCTTTTCGCGGAGTTTACCGCGGCCTCCACCTCGCCTTTGGCGGTCCATGCGGACACGGCGAACCAGCCGGTCAGCGCGACGATCGTCAGAATCAGCACGCCGAGTACGGCAAGTACGATTCGGCGGCGTGTGCGGGCACGTTTCATGCGGGCCACGGACGCGCGGCTCATGCGACGGCGACGCTGGGGTGCGGAACCGTTGGAATCGGTCTGGTAGCCGGCATCGGACGAATCGTTCGGCCCGTCGGCCCGCGAAGTCACGGTCGCTGCGGAAGATACGGGAGGCGCAGGCGGCTTAGGCGGCTCACCGGAGGCCCCTGTCGGGCGAAAGTCGCTCATCAGTAGGCCCCCTTGTGGCTCAGCACGGCCCCCACCGTACGGAACATGAGCCCGATGTCGCCCAGAATCGACCAGTTCTGCACATAGGCCACGTCCAAAGCCTCGCTTTCCGCGGCGGACAGGTCGGAGCGGCCGGACACCTGCCACGGTCCGGTGATGCCGGGTTTGACCAGCATGCGCGTGGCGTACAGCTTGTTGTATCGCGCGTATTCCTCGGGCAGCGGCGGTCGCGGCCCCACGGCGGACATGTCGCCCTTGAAGACGTTGAGGAACTGGGGCAGCTCGTCGATGGAGAAGCGGCGGATGAACCGGCCCACCGGCGTGATGCGCGGGTCGTCCTTCATCTTGAAGATGAACCGGTCGGTCTGGCCCGTCTGTTCGGCGAGGGCGGCCTTGAGCGCGTCCGCGTTGGTGACCATCGAGCGGAACTTGATCATCTCGAACGGTTTGCCGTTGAGGCCGATGCGGGTCTGGGTGTAGAACACCGGGCCGCCGTCGGTGAGTTTGATGGCGATCGCCACCGGCACGGTGATGATCGAGGAGCAGATGATGGCCAGCGCGGAGACGACGATGTCGAACATGCGCTTGGCAAGGCGCACGGACGGGGAGTACTGGGCGAGCCGCTGGGTGATGATGGTGACGCCCTGGATGGAGCGGACCTGGAACTCGTGGTTCGCGGTGTCCGCCGCGGAGGCGAGCATCGCGATCTCCAGTCCGGAGGATTCCATGCGGGCGCAGAAGATGTTGTAGTTGTCCGAGTAGCGGCGCAGCTCGTCCGCCACCAGCACGGTCTGGGCGTTCATATCGATGATGTGGCGGGCCAGGGCGGTATCGCTGTACTGCAGGACCGGAAGCGAGACTCCCCAGGAGTCGGCGAGCGCGGCTTCCACCGAAGCCAGGTCGGGGTCCGGCTCGATCAGGCTCGTCGTCTGGTTGCAACGAATCGGGCAGACGGCCACCGGACGGTAGTTGAGCTGCTGACGCAGGCGCAGGAACCGCAGCGTGCGGTCGATGCCTTTCGGTGAGCCGACGATCACCGTGCCATAGGCGAACTGGCCTTTGCTACGGCTGCGGGTCAGGAACAGACGGGACACGATGCGCTCCGCCAGGGTCAGCCAGCTGCCGGCGAGCACCATGATGGTCAGCGTGGTGAGGGTGAGGCGGAAATCGAAGACGTAGTCAAACGTGCAGTGCACCATCCAGCACAGGGCCGTGCCCTTGCCGAGCAGCATGTTCACGCGGTAGCCGTCGCCCATGACGTGGCGGTGATAGATGCCCACGGCCCGGATGGACCAGACCCAGAAACATGCGGCGATGACGAGGTACACCGTGGGGTCCATCGTGAATCCGAAACGCACGGAGTAGAGCGGCAGGTTACTGCGGCGCACGTTCAGCACGGTGGCGCCGGCGATGATGAACATGGCCGCGTCCACCAGCATGAGCGCCATGTTGACGAAGAACCGCCAATAGAGCACCTGGGAGAGCTGCCGCTGACGGAGGTCACTGAATTGCTCGTCGGTGCGTTCGCGGAGTTGAGCTGTCTGAACCACTGATCCACCCTGCGCTGATCGAAGTCGTACGTGTGCCTGAAAACATGGTCGGCATTCCGGGCGGCGAGCGCGGGTCGTATATGCCATTCCGAGGTCAGCCGGAAGGTCCGAAACACCCCCGAACTGCGGAAAATATTGTACAGGACCCCCTACGACTCACGGGGGTGGACGGTGTCGGGATCAGTCGTTGCGGTCGGTGTGGTTACCGCGCTTCTTGAGCTCGTCGATCTCCTGTTCAAGCTGGATGATGTACCGGACCTGCTGGCGGATAAGCTGGTCGCGCAGATCGTCGCCGTCGGACATGGAGAACGCAGCGGGCACGGTCGGAACGGCCGAATCAGCGGACGGCGCATCGGCGGGCTTGAACGGTTCGGCATCGTCCGCATGGACGGCGAATCGTGCGGCCTTGGATCCGGCACTGCCCGCGGACCAATCGCGTGCGGGCAGCGGGGCCAGCACCGACCTGTCGTTGGCGGCTCCGGCGGTCATGCGACGGCCGCGCACCTTGCCTTGCGCGGACTTGGCCTCGTTCGCCGGAATCTCCCCGGAGAAGATCTCGGCGGCGGACTCCCTCCAACGGGAGAAGCAGCGCTCGATGCGCTTGTATCCGATGAGTTCCGGCGGCAGGCCCGCCTTGCGGAACAGGTCGACCGGACTGCCGCCCTGATAGTAGCTGGTCAGGCACTGGCGTTTGAAGACGGTGGTGTAGGTGATGCGCACTGCCGAGGCGGAGGCCACCGCCGGCAAGCTTTCGAGATAGCTGATCTGTTCTTTGGTAAAAGGCGCTCTGCTGCTCATGGTGTGGCGCGGTCTCCCCGATGCTTGTACCGCAGACGTGCGCGATCCGCGGACGGTAAGGGGTTCAACATCGAGTTCCGTCATAGTCAGGGTCGCTTTCATGGTCTCAACAATCGTGTATTTCCCTGAGGCTGACCGGTCACACAATCAAACTCCAACCAACCGATGCCACCTCGGGGCAACATTCTAGCTGTTAACGTTCACACCCACTAGAACGTTGCAGAAAATTTCATATTCCGAAATGCTGGGCGTTCTCATCGCGGACAGCCTTCGCCGTACAGGAGCCGCGCTGCTACTGAAAATCGATTGACATAATGCCCGCGGATATGGACATTCCCGCAGCCCTATCGTCCGGCATATGACCATCGCGGCGCCTACGTACCTTCCCGCATGGTTGCGTACGCCCAGCCACGTTCCCGCGCTTCCCGTACGCCGCCGACGCAACAGTCAATATGCGGAACGAGGGGATGCGGACATGCGTGAACCGACCACCCCTGGGTATAGCGTATTGGGGTGCTTTTGAGTGGGCCGCCCGGCCCGGCACGAGGACAACGACGGGTCGCGCGAAGAGGAACCACCGGGAGAACCTGAGGAACCACACATCATCCGACATCGCCGGAAACCATATGGCTGGACGGTACGGAAGTGGAGTGTGCGTGGCAGGGATGAGCGGCAACGAACGTAGGGACGGCGGACATGGCCTGGGCGCGCGACGCAGCGAGCTGCAGCGGGTGCTCGGCCAGGAGGAATCGTACGTCGACGGCAAGCTGAGCCATGCGGCGTTCGTCTCGATCGCCATCCTGACCTTCATCACGTTCGTGGGCAATTTCACGCAGCTGCAGCTGAGTTCCGCGCTGCCGATCATCGTCTCCGAATTCGGCATTTCGGTGACCACTGGCCAGTGGCTCACCTCGGTCTTCCAGCTGGTCATGGGCGTGATGGTGCCGCTGACCGCGTTCCTGACCCGCCGTTTCTCCACCCGTCAGATCGTGATCTGCTCGATGGCCGTGTTCACCGTGGGTTCGGTGCTGGCATGGCTGGGCCCGAACTTCCTGTGGGTGCTCGTCGGCCGTGTGCTGGAAGCGGCCGGCACCGGCGTGATGTGGCCGGTACTGCAGATCACCGTGTTCTCCATCTACCCGCTTTCCCGCCGCGGTTTCGCGATGGGCACCGTGGGCATGGCCATGAGCGTGGCCCCCGCGATCGGCCCCACGCTGGGCGGCTGGCAGACCGACGCCAACGGCTGGCGCTCCATCTTCCTGACCATGACCGTGATCGGCGTGCTGTCGCTGCTGGCGGCCATGTTCGGACTGCACAACTTCGGCTCGCATGACCCCTCGGCCCGCGCGGACTTCTTCTCGGTGGCGCTGTCCGTGTTCGGCTTCGGCGGCCTGATGTTCGGTTTCACCAATTCGGAGGCCTACGGATTCGCCGCGCCCGTGGTGTGGGGGCCGATGCTTGTGGGGCTGGCCGGCATCATCTGGTTCGCGGCGCGCAACATCAGGCGAGGCAGGGCGTACCGCGCGGCGAAGGCTGCGGTTTCGGAGATGCCGGAGACGCCGGACGGTCACGGCGCGGCTTCGACCATGCCCACGATTGCGACAAACGGCAACGCTAACGGCACTGCGGCCGCCGGACGCCCCGCGCTCCCCCAGCCGCCGCTGCTCGACCTGGCCGTGCTCAAGAACCGTTCGTTCACCATCGGCACCATCACCGCCTCGCTGGCATTCTTCGCGTTCAGTTCGATTCTGGTCATCATGCCGCTGTACATCCAGACCGACCGCGGCTATTCGGCCACGATGAGCGGCCTGATCATGCTGCCGGGCGCCATCGGCCAGTGCGTTTCCCAGTTCTTCGGCGGCCGCGCGATGGATCGGTTCGGCGCACGCCCGGTGGCCCTGTTCGGTTCGATCGTGCTCACGGTGGGCACGCTGGGCATGTCGCTGGTGGCGATGGATACGTGGATCTGGTGGGTGTCGATCTGCCAGTTCGTCCGTCAGATCGGCATGGGATTCCTGCTGATGCCGATCACGACGTGGTCGTTGAACTGCCTGAACGGACCTGACGAGGTGTCCGCCGGCTCCTCGGTGACGAATACCGCCCGTCAGATCGCGGGTGCCGTGGGTGCGCCGGTGCTGGTGATTCTCATGGAGACGTTCGAGGCGTGGCGTCACGCTTCGGGCGCGTCCACCGTGGCCGCTTCGATCTTCGGCATCCAGTGGGCGCTGCGCGTGTCCGCCGGCATCTGCCTGATCATGGTGCTGCTGGTGGCGTTCGGCGTGCGAGGCGACGGTGCCGGACGCACGCGCGACGCCATCTCCCTGCACGCCCTGCGCCGTCGTCTGCATCGGGCGTAGTCGCACTTCGGCTCCCCTCTCTGAGGGGAGCTGTCAGCGTAGCTGACTGAGGGGAGTCTCTGCTTGGAAAACTCCCCTCAGTCTCACTTCGTTCGACAGCTCCCCTCAGAGAGGGGAGCCAGAGAACATGCTCGGTCCTGCTCCAGCCCAACGGATACCCTCTTGCAAGCCAGAAAGGACGTTCACGCCTTGCCGAGCGCCGTCAGGACGATGAGCAGCACGTTGAGCGCGATGATCAGCACGGCCACCACGATGAAGACGGCATGCTTGACCGCACCGTCCACCCATTCGCCCATCAGCGTCTTGTCATGCGTGTACCGCATCAGCGGGATGATGGCGAACGGGATGCCGATGGACAGGATCACCTGGCCCACCACCAGTGCTTCGGTGGGGTTCGGCGCGAACCACAGCACGATGAGTCCCGGCACAAGCGTCACCACGCGGCAGGCCCACATCGGTGCCTTGATGCGCAGCAGTCCGTGCATGATCTCGGAACCGGCGTAGGTGCCCACCGACGTGGAGCTCAGCGAGGAGGCCAGTAGGCCGATGGAGAATATCGTGCCGATCACCGGACCGAGCACGGCGACGATGGCGTGCTGAGCACCCTCGATGGAGTCGGTTCCCTTCATGCCGTACAGCGAATTGGCCGCCAGAATCAGCAGGCTCAGGTTCACGGTGCCGGCCAGCAGCAGCGCCCAGAACACGTCGACCTTGGACCCGTCAAGCAGACGCTTGATGCTCGGCTTGGCCTCTCCCCCGGCGTAATGGTCGTTGACCAGCGTGGAATGCAGGTAGATGGCGTGCGGCATCACCGTGGCGCCCAGCATGGAGGAGGCCATGAGCACGGAATCCGTGGTGGTGAAATGTGGGATCAGGCCGCCCGCCACGTCGGCGGGGTTCGGCGGGTCGATGAACAGGCCGGCGATGAAGCCGAACGTGATCACCAGCAGCAGCGCGATGACCATCTTCTCGAACAGTCGATGCGTCTTGCCGCCTTCGAACATGAGCAGCACGGTGGACACCGCGCCGATCACGCAGCCTCCCAGGAACAGCGGCAGGCCGAACAGCAGGTTCAGCGCGATGGCGCCGCCGATGAGTTCGGCCAGATCGGTGGCGATGGCGATGACCTCGGCCTGTGCGAAGAACATGAATCGCCCGGCGTCGCTCATACGCTCGCCCAGCAGTTCCGGCAGCGATTTGCCGGTGACGATGCCGAGTTTGGCGGACTGGTATTGGATGAGCACGCTCATGGCGTTGGCCAGCACGAGCACCCACACCAGCAGATAGCCGTATCGGGCGCCGGAGGTGATGTTGGCGGCCACGTTGCCCGGATCCACATAGGCCACCGCGGCCACGAACGCCGGACCGAGGATGCCGGCGAGCGCATGGCCATGCGCGTGATGTTCGGCCTTGCCGGCCCGGACGCCTTGCGCCGCGCGGCGTTCCTTGTCGATTTCGGCCTCGGAACCGTCCAGATCGGTACGGTGGGCCAGGGCCTCGGCGTCGAGGATGTTGACGTCCGGGTGGTCCACGGCGAGACGGGGGTTGTCCGGGTGGATGGCACGTCGCTTGTCGATGGTGTGCATGCGGCCGTAGCCGCGGCCGTGTTTGCTGCTGACGATGGTCGGGTCGTTGGTGGTGGCCGGAGCCGTACGGCTGGTCTGGCCGGTGCCGTTGTTCGGAGTCTCTGGTGTCGATGATGCCGATGATGCCGATTCGCTCACGTTGTCGTTCATGTCCCCTGCTATGCGCTTCCCTTCAAATACCGGGCCCAGTTATAGCGCAGGCATGTTTCGCTCGTCAACACTTTTCTTGGCTCCCCTTGAAGGACATTGCCGTGAAGCAAACAGCAGAGCTGTTTGTAGGCAATGTGCGAGACGACAGTCGAGCCATCAAAATGCGAACGAAAGTTCGTCCTTAATTGCAGAGGAGCTGGCGGCGAAGCCGACTGAGGGGTAGTCAGAGCTGGAACATTCCCGAACTGCTGACTACCCCTCAGTCATGCTTACGCATGCCAGCTCCCCTGACAAGGGGAGCCAAGGTAAAGCACAGGGGAGCCAAGAAAACTACGACATCTGTTCGTGCACGGAGGCGTTGACCCACTGGTGCTGTTCGACGTTGTATCCGGAGAAGATGCCGATGTCGAGCATGCAGTCGCGGTAATCGCGGCCGTGGGCGATGGTGATGTAGTTGTCGTCCACCAGACGGTTGTGCGTGGGGTCGAGTCCCACCCATCGGCCGTCCTGATAGACCTCCACCCAGGCGTGCGTGGCGCCTTCGCCACCCAAGAGGCCGGCGATGTATCGGGCGGTCAGGCCCACGTGACGGCATACGGACAGCATCACATGCGCGTAATCCTGGCACACGCCCTTGCGTTGGGCCAACGCCTCTTCGGCGGTGGTGCGGATCGTGGTGGAGCCGGGGGTGTACACGAAGGCCTTGTAGACCTCGTCCATCACCTCGCTGGCCCGTTCGACGGGCGTGGCGGAGGACGGCAGGCCACCCAGACGTTCACGGCACACGCCGATCATGGCCTCCACGCACGGTCCGGGGATGGTGAGCGCGGAGTTGAAACGGTAGAGCGGCTTGTAGATCTCGGTCTTGATATGCGCGTTGTCCACGAATGCGATGCCCGTGACCGAATAGTTGAACACGTCGTGCGGTTCGGGGATGAACCCGGTCATGACCACGGAATCGAAGGAATCGATGGTGGTTTCCAGCTCGGTTTCGGGAGTGAGCTTCACCTCGACGTCGATCACCTGCTGTCTCGGACCAGTGGCGGGAATGCAGCGCAGCTGGAAACGATGATCGGTGACCGGCGAGCTGAAGGAGAGCTTCATCTCATAATCGAACACGAGTTTCTTCAAGGCGTCTCCTGCGGAAAATCAAACAACCTGTGCCATGGTGGGCACGAACCGGCTAATGAACAACGGTCGTGTGTACCACCATAGCATTTCCGTCTGTCAGGGGCTCCGGTCAGGGCCGCTTGGCGTCCATGTTCATCGCGCTCAGCGAGCCCATGTCCTTGATGGCCAGAGCGCTGATGCGCCCGGAATAATCATCCAGATACTGCTTGAGCAGGGTGGCCACCTCCTGGTAGCCGCGGGCGGGCAGCTGTCCCACGAGCCAGCTCAGGCCGTCGGCGAAGCAGCTCGGCAGCGGCATGCCGTCCAGCACCATCGAGTAGGAGGCGAGCTTGCGCAGCGGGGCCTCCATCTCCTCCATGGACAGGCCGAAGCGCGTGTACAGGTCGATGCGTTCCAGGTACTTGCCGATGAACACGAACGCCTTGAGCGTGGGCTCGACGGACGAGTTCTCGATGCCGCCCCAGAAGGCGAGCATGTCGTCGGCGATGTCGCGGTGGTTGTACAGGTCCTCGGCGCTTGCGGCGTTCTTGGCGGCGTCAGTGATATTGGTCATGGACAGTTCCACGTACTGCAGCAGGCGCGAGCTCAGTTCCGGGCGCAGGATCACGGCGTTGTTGAACGCGGCGGTCACGGCGGAACGCACGGAATCGGGGTTGTTGCCGTCGTACAGGAAGTTCTTGACGAACTCGTCGAAGTCCTCGAAGTCCTCCGGCAGGTCGAGCGCGTGGGCGAACGGGCGGAAGGCGTCCACATCGGTGTCCATCACGCGGTCGTAGAACGGGAAGAACTGGTTGAGTGTGGTGAAGGCGCGTTCGGTGTAGCGGCCGAGCCAGTACAGGTTGTCCGCCTTGGAGGCGGTCACCAGGGACAGCGAGTGGCGGCGGGACTGGCTCAGCAGGTTCGCCACCTGCACTTCGGCGCCGAGCTCGTGCTCCACACCGGTTTCGGGCGCGAGCACCCACGTATCCTTGAAGCCGCCGCCCTGCGAGGAGTTCACGATCATCTGGCCGGGCACGGACGAGTAGCGGGTCAGGCCGGAATACCATACGTGCGTGTTCTTGCCGGTCACCACGAACGCGCGCAGATCGCACTTGCGTGGCGACATCTCGCCGGTCTTGGGGTCGAACACGTCGATGTCGCGGAACTGGATCACTTCCTGGGCGATGAAGCGGCGCGGATCCTCCTTGATGCGGTCGGCCAGATCCTCGCGGGCCTGGGCGTCCAGCGACGAGCCGAACACCACGCCGTAGCCGCCGGCCTCGGCCACGTCCTTGATGACGAGCTCGCCCATGCGGTCGAGGACCTCCTTGCGGTCGGCCTCGAACATCGGCATGTAGGTGGGCGCGTTGTGCAGGATCGGTTCCTCGCCGAGGTAGTACTTGATCATCTGCGGCACGAAGTAGTAGATGGCCTTGTCGTCGGCCGCGCCGTTGCCGGGCGCGTTGACGATCGCCACGTTGCCGGAGCGGTACGCGGACAGGATTCCCGGCACGCCGATCACGGAATCGGGGTTGAAGGCGAACGGATCGAGGTATTCGTCCGAGAGACGGCGGTAGACCACGCCCACGCGGTGGCGCTTGCCGGCGTAGTCGAGGAAGTAGACCTTGTTGTCCACCACTTCGAGGTCCTCGGGGAAGGCGAGCGCGGCGCCGGTCTTCTCGGCCAGGTAGGCGTGCTCGAAGAACGCGGAGTTGTAGCGACCGGGGGTGAGCACCACGGCGATGCCCTCGGTGGAGACGAAGTCCATAGCCTTCCTGAGCAGTCGTGGGTATTCGCGGTTGTCGCGGATGTGCACGTCGCGGAAGAGGCGCGGGGAGATGCGACGTTCGATGTCGCGCACGAACAGCGGGTAGCTGGCGCCGGAGGGGATGCGCAGGTTGTCCTCCAGCACCCACCAGCGGCCGTCCTCGCCCTGGACCAGGTCCTCGCCGGCGATGTGCGCGAAGATGCCGCCGGGAGGGGTCACGCCGTTGACCTGCGGGAAGTAGCCGGCGGAGGTGTAGACGTATTCCTCGGGAATCACGCCGTCGTGGATGATGGCCTTGTCCGAGTAGATGTCCTTGAGATAGGCGTTGAGGGCGTTGACACGCTGTTTCAGGCCCTTCTCCAGTTCGTCGAACTCGTCCGATTCGATGATGCGCGGCACCGGGTCGTACGGGAAGAGACGGTCGTGGTATTCGCCGTTCTTGTAGATGCCGAAGCGTACGCCGTTGCGGGAGAGTTCGCGGTTGATTGCCTCACGACGGTTCACCAGTTCGTGGGCCAGCTTTTGTGCCGCGGATTCGATCATGCTGCCTGCTCCTTGCCTTTGCCGTGACTCGTCCGACCGTTTCGGGCCGTTGCATGCGTTTGCTGCCACCCCTTTCGTGCCGGCACCGGCGACGCTTTGAGCGCGCTGACGCCAACCGCAACGGGGTCTGTTGCTTGTAATCTAGGCCGGGCCCGTTTCGGCAAACGTGCGGATATGTTACGGGCAGGTCACTTGGGCATGCGCGCAGGCGGGGACATGGGGAGGTGCGCAGGCAGGGCCTGGGTATGCGCATGGCCGTGATGCCTTCCGATGCCGATAGGATGGTGGGCTATGACGATGACTCGACTTCGCCTTGATTTGGCTTATGACGGCGGCGGATTCTTCGGCTGGGCACGCCAGCCCGAGCTGCGTACGGTGCAGGGCACCATCGAGGACGCATTGCACAAGGTGCTGCGCGTTCCGGCCGATGACGCGGACGAACCGTTGCGGCTCACGGTCGCCGGCCGTACGGATACCGGTGTTCATGCCTCGCATCAGGTGGCGCATCTGGATGTGTCGCCGGAGGTGCTCGCCCGTTGCCAGGGTCATATGGATGTGCCGGTGTGCGAGGCTCTGGCCCGCCGGCTCAGGGCCGTGCTGCCTGCGGACATCGTGATGCATCGGGTGTCCGTGGCGCCGGATGGGTTCGATGCACGGTTCTCCGCTTTGGAGCGCACGTATGTGTATCGTGTGGCCGACCGGTCCAGCGAGGTGGACCCGCGTCTGCGCGGATGTGTGCTGCGTGTGGACGAGGCCTTGGATGTGGACGTGATGAACACGGCCGCCGCGATGACGATCGGCCTTCATGATTTCGGTTCGTTCGCCACTCCGAACCCCGGCGGCACCACGATCCGCGAGGTCAAGACCGCGTATTGGCGACGGATACCAACCACTCCCCTGGTTCCCGAGGAATTGGCCATGGGCGAGGCCTATCGGACGCCGTCGTTGGAGTCCGGACTGCTGGTGTTCACGATTGTGGCGGACGCCTTCGCCCGCAATATGGTGCGTTCCCTAGTCGGCTCGTGCGTGAAGGTGGGCTCGGGGCGCAAGTCGTTGGACTGGTTCGCCGGGAAAATGGCCGAACCGGTGCGTGAGGGTTCAAGTGGGCCGATCGCGCCGCAGGGCCTGACGCTGGAGCACATCGCCTATCCGGCCGACGACCAGCTTGCCGCCCGTGCCGAGGCCATCCGCGCCGTCCGCACACTCCCCTGATCCGCGATGCTCCGTACGATCCCGATGCATCACGGCTTTCCCACGGTGTGGTAATTCCCGCACCGTGTGGTTGACAACAGATGCACTCAGACGCCAAAACCGCATAATAACGCCGTTCCCGCGAACCGCACGGTGCGGGAATTACCACACCGTGCGACGAATACCACACCGTGGAGTGGCGATGGAGTGGCAACCACCGCCGGATACGCAATGAGGGTTGGAACCCAAACGGATTCCAACCCTCATTCAGCTTCAACAGCTAGATGCTGTGCTTCAAGCTCACTCGGCGTTCTCGGCCGGAGCCTCGGTGGCCTCAGCGGCCTCGACCGGAGCCTCAGCAACCGGAGCCTCGTCGGCAACCTTGGTGGCAGCCTCAGCTTCCTTCACCACGGCCTTCTTGGCAACCGGCTCGGTGACGAGCTCGATGATGGCGGCCGGAGCGGCATCGCCGACGCGCGGGGCGATCTTGACGATACGGGTGTAGCCACCCTCACGCTGCTCCATCTGCTCGGCGATCTGGGTGAACAGGACGTGCACCACGGACTTGTTGCGGATGACGCGCATCACGCGACGGCGGGAGTGCAGATCACCGCGCTTGGCGAAGGTGATCAGGCGCTCGGCCAGCGGACGAAGGCGCTTGGCCTTCGGCAGCGTGGTGGTGATGCGGCCGTTCTGGAACAGGCTGGTCGCCATGTTTGCCAGCATGAGGCGCTCGTGTGCGGGGCTGGAAGCCAGACGCGGGCCCTTCTTAGGTGTAGGCATGGGATTAACTCCTTATTGTCCGTGAGCCCGGGCAGGTGGGCATATGCCCGAACATCCGCTCGGGACTCACCGGACGTGTTTTAGTGAAAGAGGCAGATCACTCGTCTTCCGGCGAGAAGAAGGTGCCACCTTCGAGATTGTTGGTGTCGAAGGCCATCGGCGAGGACTTGAGGCTCAGACCCAGGGTCTGCAGCTTCTCCTTGACCTCATCGATCGACTTCATACCGAAATTGCGGATGTCGAGCAGGTCCTGCTCGGTGTGGGAGACGAGCTCGCCGATCGTGTGGATGCCCTCGCGCTTGAGGCAGTTGTAGGAACGCTGCGTCAGGTTGAGGTCCTCGATCGGGACCGCCATCTCGGGGTTGGTCTCCTCGGCCACCGGGGCCGGACCGACCTCGACGCCCTCGGCCTGGGTGTTGAGCTCACGGCACAGGCCGAACAGCTCCACCAGGGTCGAACCGGCGGAAGCCACCGCATCACGCGGGGAAATGGCGGGCTTGGTCTCCACGTCCAGAATGAGCTTGTCGAAGTCCGTGCGCTGTTCCACACGGGTGGCCTCGACCTTGTAGCTCACCTTGAGCACCGGGGAGTAGATGGAATCGACCGGAATACGGCCGATCTCACCGTTATCCTGCTTGTTCATCTGGGCAGGCACATAACCGCGGCCGCGCTCGACGGTGAACTCGATCTCGAGTTCGCCATCCTCGGCGAGGGTCGCAATGTGATGCTCAGGATTGGCGATGGTGACGCCGGCCGGCGGGGTGATGTCCCCGGCGGTAGCCTCGCCCTTGCCGCTCTTGCGCAGGTACATGACCACAGGCTCGTCATATTCGCTGGTGAGCACGATGCCCTTGGTGTTCAGCAGGATCTCGGTGACATCCTCCTGGACGCCCGGCAGAGTGGTGAACTCGTGCAGGGCACCGGAGATGCGCACGGAGGTCACGGCAGCACCCGGGATGGAACTCAGCAGCGTGCGACGCAGCGAGTTGCCGAGCGTATAGCCGAAGCCAGGCTCAAGCGGCTCGATGGTGAAGCGGGAGCGCTGCGGATTCAGAGATTCCTCGGTCAGAGTCGGACGCTGTGCAATAAGCACTGTGGTTATCCTTTCAGCTTGACTCGGTGGTGCACTCACCGGTTAAGCGGTTTTGGATGGATTGGTATTGCTGAGTGCTCAGACGCGACGACGCTTCGGAGGACGAACGCCGTTGTGGGCTTGCGGGGTGACGTCGGTGATGGAACCGACCTCGAGGCCCGCGGACTGCAGGGAGCGGATAGCGGTCTCACGACCGGAACCCGGGCCCTTGACGAACACGTCGACCTTCTTGACACCGTGCTCCATGGCCTTACGGGCGGCGGACTCGGCAGCCATACCAGCAGCGTACGGCGTGGACTTACGGGAGCCCTTGAAACCGACATCGCCACCGGAGGCCCAGGACACCACAGCGCCGGACGGATCGGTGATCGAGATGATCGTGTTGTTGAAAGTGGACTTGATGTGAGCCTGACCCACCGGGATCGACTTACGGTCGCGGCGACGGGCGGGCTTACGAGCGGCTTGCTTAGGAGCTGCCATTGACCCTCGTTTCCTAGTAACGAACTTTATTGTTGACGCCCGGGCGATGGGATGGGATCATCCCGTGGCCCGGATCATGCCACCGACTACTTGGTGGCCTTCTTCTTTCCGGCGACCGTACGCTTCGGGCCCTTGCGGGTGCGGGCGTTGGTCTTGGTGCGCTGACCACGCACGGGAAGTCCCTTACGGTGACGCTGGCCTTGGTAGCAGTTGATCTGAATCTTGCGACGAATGTCCGCATCGATTTCACGACGCAGGTCACCCTCGATCTTGTAGTTGGCCTCGAGGTAGTCACGCAGCGTAATCAGCTGCTCGTCGGTGAGATCCTTGACGCGGATGTCCGGGTTGATACCGGTCGCGGCAAGCGTTTCCTTGGCACGAGTGCGACCCACACCGAAAATGTAGGTGAGGGCGATCTCGATGCGCTTCTCATTGGGGATGTCGACTCCGGCAAGACGTGCCATTGCGATTCCTTCTTGTTTCCGTAGGTCTTGCACCCACTCGCCCGGTTTCCCGGCACGGGCCTACGTACCCGTGGTTCAGTGTCGTTCCCTGACGGGAAGCACTGTGAGGGAGTGCCTGTTTACTTAATGCCGCTGGAGAATCTGCTCTCAGCCCTGACGCTGCTTGTGGCGGGGGTTGGTGCAGATCACCATGACGCGGCCGTGACGACGGATCACGCGGCAGTTTTCGCAGATCCTCTTCACGCTAGGGCTGACCTTCATGGTTATCCTTTTCTGTGTACCTTTACTTATAACGGTACGTAATACGTCCGCGGTTCAGGTCGTAGGGGCTCATCTCGAGCACGACACGATCCTGCGGAAGGATGCGAATGTAGTTCTTACGCATCTTGCCGGAGATCGTGGCGAGCACGATGTGCTTGTTTTCGAGCTCTACGCGAAACATCGCGTTCGGCAGTGCTTCCACTACCTGACCTTCGACTTCAATCACACCGTCTTTTGCCATGCGCCTCAGTGTCCTATCCTTGGATGATTACTATGACGTGTACGAAGACACACCAACCTATAACTATATACGCAGATGCCCCTTTGCGGCACTCGGCGTGTCGCAAAGGGGCATCTGTTGGAAAATATGCTATCCGGCCGGGCTGTTCGGCCGATCAGCCAACCGACCGGCAACCGGCAAAATCGGCAATCAGCCGAGCTCGGCGATGATCTTCTTGCTGATCTCGTCGATCTCGCCGACGCCGTTGACGGCGACTAGCAGGCCACGGGACTTGTAGGTGTCCAGCAGCGGGGCGGTCTCCTTCTCGTAGGTCTCCAGGCGCTTGGCGATGGCCTCCGGCGTGTCGTCGGCGCGGCCCTGCTCGGCGGCGCGCTTCTTCATACGCTCCAGCAGCACATCGCGGCCGGCCTCGAGGGCCACCACGTGGTCGAGCTTGGTGCCCAGCTCGGCGAGCATCTCGTCGAGGGCCTCGACCTGGGAGGCGTTGCGCGGGTAGCCGTCGAGGATCCAGCCGTTGGCGCAGTCCTCCTTGGCCAGACGGTCCTTGACGATCTTGTTGGTCAGGGAGTCCGGGACCAGCTCGCCCTTGTCCGTGTAGCTCATGGCCTCAAGACCCAGCTCGGTCTTGTTCTTGATGTTGTAGCGGAAGATGTCGCCGGTGGAGATGGTCGGGATGCCGTAGTGCTCGGCGAGCAGCGCGGCCTGGGTGCCCTTGCCCACGCCCTGGGGGCCCATGATCAGCAGACGCATGATGGTGTTCCTTTCGTACTTACTACTTGGCTCCCCTTGTCAGGGGAGCTGGCTCGCGTAGCGAGACTGAGGGGTAGTCCTTGGGCTCTGCATTCAGGCCTGTGGACTACCCCTCGGTCAGCTGTCGCTGACAGCTCCCCTGGCAAGGGGAGCCGAGGTAAAAGGTTTACTTGCCTTCCTTGTGGTCCACGTTCTCGAGCAGGAAGCCGGTGTACTGGAACTGCTCGGTCTGGGCCTTGGCCTGGCGCAGGGTGTCGAGGCCCACGCCGGCGATGATCAGGATGGTGGTGCCGCCGAACGGCAGCTGGGTGTTGAGGCCGAGCGCCATGATGAGCACGGTCGGGATCAGGGCCACGAACAGCAGGTAGACCGCACCGACAGTGTTGAGTCGGTTCATGACGTAGGTCAGGTAGCGGGAGGTGGCGCTGCCGGCGCGGATGCCGGGGATGAAGCCGCCGTACTGCTTCATGTTGTCCGCGGTCTCGTCCGGGTTGAACGTGATCGAGGTGTAGAAGAAGCAGAAGAACACGATCATCAGCGCGTACAGCGCGATGTACCACACGGAGGTGGTGTTCGCCAGGTTGGAGTTGATCCACTTGACCCAGGACTGGTCGGACTTGCCGAACTGGGCGATCAGGGTCGGGATGGCCAGGATCGAGGAGGCGAAGATCGGCGGGATAACGCCGGACATGTTGATCTTGAGCGGCAGGTAGGTGGAGGAGCCGCCGTACATCTTGCGGCCGATCATGCGGCGGGTGTACTGCACCGGCACGCGGCGCTGGCACAGCTCGACGAAGTCGACGAAGATGAGGATGACCACGAGCACGGAGACGACGATGCCGAACTTGGCCCAATCGCCATCGGTGCCGTTGGTGCCCCAGCCGATCTCCCACAGCTGCGGCAGGAAGCCGGAGCAGATGGACATGAAGATCAAGATGGACATGCCCTGGCCGATGCCCTTGTCGGTGATGAGCTCGGCCATCCACATGATCAGGCCGGTGCCGCCGGTCATGATGAGGACCATGACCACGAGGTTCCACACGGAGCCGTCCGGGATGACCTGGTCGCACTGGTAGTTGAACAGGGCGCCGGAGCGGGCGGTGACGAGGATGGTGGTGGACTGGAGCACGGCCAGACCGATGGTCAGGTAACGGGTGTACTGGGTGAGCTTGGCCTCACCGGACTGGCCTTCCTTGTGCAGGGCCTCGAAGCGCGGGATGACCACGCGCAGCAGCTGCACCACGATGGAGGCGGTGATGTACGGCATGACGCCCAGCGCGAAGATGGACAGCTGGAGCATGGCGCCGCCGGAGAAGAGGTTCACCAGTCCGATGAAGTTCTCGGACGCGGTCTGCATCTTGCCCATGCACTCCTGAACGACCGAGTACTTGACGCCCGGGGTCGGGATGAACGAGCCGATACGGTAGACGATGATGATGAACAGGACGAAGAGAATCTTCTTCCTCAGCTCTTTGGTCTTCAGGGCCTGGATTAGTGTCCTCACCTGGGTTTCCTCCCTATGACGCCCCCTCGGGCGTGCGAAATTACACAAACTATCAAACGAGCATAGTCTAACGGGCCTACTTAGGCCACCATATGTCTCGTGGATGTTTGCTGGATGGTATCTCTGTCATGCTGAACGAGGTGAGGCAGCTGCGGATGCGCGGGCGAGTCGCCGGTGCTCCACTGCGCTCAGAATGACCGCCTTTTATGCGTAGTGGCCCCCGTCCACCGATTGGCGGGCGGGGGCCACTATCAGGCTATTGTGCCCCTAAGGACGCTCAGTCCTCGGAGACGGAGCCGCCAGCGGCTTCGATCTTGGCCTTGGCGGAAGCCGAAGCCTTCACGCCCTTGAGCGTGAACGCCACGGTGGTCTCGCCTTCGCCCAGGACCTTCACCGGGGCGTTGTTGCGCACAACACCCTTGGCGACCAGGTCGGCCGCGGTGATCTCGCCGCCCTGAGGGAAGACCTCAGCGAGCTTGGCGATATTGACCACCTGGAACTCGACCTTGAACGGGTTCTTGAAGCCACGCAGCTTCGGCAGGCGCATGTACAGCGGCAGCTGGCCACCTTCGAAGCCCGGACGAACGTGGTAACGCTTCGTCTGGCCCTTGGCGCCACGGCCGGCGGTCTTGCCCTTGGAGCCTTCACCGCGGCCAACGCGAATGCGATCGCGGTTGGCGCCCGGGGCGGGCTTCAGGTCATGCATCTGCAGGATCTCGTTATCTGCCATAATCAGTCAACCTCCTCGACGGTGACCAGGTGACGCACGGCGTTCACCAGACCACGGTTGGCCGGGGTGTCCGGACGGACGACGGTCTTGCCGATCTTGTTCAGGCCGAGGGTCTTGACGGTGGCGCGCTGAGCCGGGGTACGGTTCACGATGCCGTGGTGCAGGGTAATCTTCAGGTTCTTAGCCATGGGAATCACTCACCATCCTTCTCGTCAGCAGCGGCCTTGGCGGCAGCCTCTTCACGAGCCTTGCGGGCCTCGGCGATGCCTTCGGCGCGAGCACGCAGCAGAGCGTCGGGAGCGACCTCGTTGAGGGCCAGACCACGACGGGCGGCGATCTCCTCGGGCTCCTCAAGCTGCTTGAGGGCGTCGACGGTAGCGCGCACTACGTTGACGGCGGTGGCGGAGCCCATCGACTTGGACAGGACGTCGGTGATGCCCGCGCACTCCATGACGGCGCGCACGGAACCGCCGGCGATTACACCGGTACCGGGAGCGGCCGGACGCAGCAGGACAGTGCCGGCGGCGTCGTGACCCTGAACCGGGTGGGTGATGGTGCCCTTGACGCGCGGCACAGTGAACATGTGCTTCTTGGCGTCAAGCTGGCCCTTGGCGATGGCGGCCGGGACCTCACGGGACTTGCCGTAGCCGACACCAACGGTGCCGTTGCCGTCGCCGACCACAACCAGGGCAGCGAAGCTGAAGGTACGGCCACCCTTGTGGGTCTTGGACACGCGGTTGATGGTCACCACGCGATCGAGCAGCTCGTCGCCGTGGTTCTCCTCACGACGGTTGCGACGCTCGCCGCGACGGCCTTCGCCGCGCTGGCCACGACGACCCTTGCGGCCCTCGTTGTTGGATTCGGTCGCCACAGTGTTCTGAGTCTCTTCAGCCACTTGGGTTTCCTTCGTTTCGTTGTCGCTCACAGTGCAAGACCTCCCTCGCGGGCGCCTTCAGCAACGGCTGCGACGCGACCGGTGTACTTGTTGCCACCGCGGTCGAAGACGACCTCGGTGATGCCGGCGGCCTTGGCCTTCTCGGCGATCAGCTCGCCGACCTTCTTGGCAGCCTCGACCTTGGTGCCCTCAAAGCCGGCGAAGTCGGCCTGCAGGGTGGAGGCGGACACGAGGGTCATGCCCTTGGTGTCGTCGACCACCTGGGCAACCATGTGGCGGTTGGAGCGGGTGACCACCAGGCGCGGACGCTCGGGGGTACCGGAGATACGCTTGCGGATACGTGCGTGACGGCGCTTGAGGGCGACCTTCTTGCCTTTTCCGAGAATCTTGACGCTCATATCACTTACCAGCCTTTCCAGCCTTGCGCAGGATGTGCTCGTCAGCGTACTTGATGCCCTTGCCCTTGTAGGGTTCCGGAGCACGCAGCTTGCGGATGTTGGCGGCGACCTGACCCACGGTCTGCTTGTCGGTGCCCTTGACGATCACGGTGTTCGGGTTCGGAACCTCGAAGGTGATGCCGGCAGGCGGGTTGACGGTGATGGTGTGGGAGTAGCCGAGGAAGAACTCGATGCCCTGGCCCTTGGCGACGGCGCGGTAACCGGTGCCGACGATCTGGAGGGTCTTGGAGTAGCCATCGTGCACGCCCTTGACCATACCGGCCATGATGGAGCGGGCCAGACCGTGCTTGGCACGGGTCGGACGCAGGTCGTCGGCCGGGGTAACGATGATCTCGTTGCCCTCGACGGCGGCGGTGATGCCTTCCGGCAGGGTGTAGGAGTCAGAGCCCTTGGCGCCCTTGGCGGAGAAGGACTGACCCTCGATCGTGACTTCCACGCCAGCAGGGATGGCGATGGGGAGCTTACCAATATGCGATGCCATGTTTCAGCTCTCCTTTCTCACCACACGAAGGCGACAATCTCGCCGCCAATGCCTCGGTCGAGGCATTCCTTCTGAGTCAGCAGTCCCGAGGAGGTCGAGATGATGGCGATACCCAGGCCACCGAGCGGCATCGGCAGGGAGTCGGACTTGGCGTAGCGACGCAGGCCCGGCTTGGAGATGCGCTTGATGCCCTGAATGGAACGCTCACCGTTCGGACCGTACTTGAGGGTGACCTCAAGAGTCTGGCCGACCTTGGCTTCCTTGGCGGTGAAGTCCTTGATGTAGCCTTCACGCTTCAGGATCTCGGCGATGTTCGCCTTGAACTTGGAGTACGGCATATCCACGGTTTCGTGCTTAGCCGCGCTCGCGTTACGCAGACGAGTCAGCATGTCTGCGATCGGATCTGTCATTGTCATTTGGGCTTGTTGCCCTTTCTCGCTATGGTTTCCGCCGCCCTCACGCTTCACTTGTGGAAGCGATCGGGCCGCGGACCTTCAGCGTCGATGTTTACCAACTGGACTTCGTAACGCCGGGCAGCTCGCCGCGGTGAGCCTTCTCACGAAGGCAGATGCGGCACAGGCCGAACTTGCGGTAGACGGAGTGGGGACGACCACAAACCTGGCAGCGCGTGTAGGCGCGAACCTTGAACTTCGGCTTGCCGGCCGCCTTGTTCTTCAGAGCGGTTTTTGCCATATCAGTTCTCCTTGAAGGGGAAGCCGAGGTGCTTGAGCAGCGCGTAGGCTTCCTTGTCGTCCTTGGTGGAGGTCACCACAGTGATGTCCATACCGCGCACGTGATCGATCGAATCGGGATCGATCTCGTGGAACATGGACTGCTCGGTGAGACCAAAGTTGTAGTTGCCCTGGCCATCGAACTGGTGGCCGTTGATGCCGCGGAAGTCGCGGATACGGGGCAGCGCCAGGGTCAGCAGACGATCCAGGAACTCCCACATGCGGTCGCCACGCAGGGTGACGTACGCACCGATGGCCTGGCCCTCACGCAGGTGGAACTGAGCGACGGACTTCTTGGCCTTGGTGATCTTCGGCTTCTGACCGGTGATCACGGTGAGGTCCTTGACGGCGCCTTCGATGAGCTTGGAGTCGCGAGCGGCGGCACCGACACCCATGGAGACGACGACCTTCTGCACACGAGCGACCTGCATCGGGTTGGAGTACTTGAACTCCTTCTCCAGCTCAGGAATGATCTGCTCGTTGTACTTGACCTTCAAGCGCGGGGTGGCCGGCGCTTCGACGACGGTAGTATCGGTCATGCCAGCTCCTTTCCGGACTTCTTGGCGACGCGCACGCGCACGGTCTTCACCTTGCCGTCACGCGCCTCTTCCTTGATGGTGACGCCCACGCGGGTCGGCTGCTTGGTCTCCGGGTCGATGACCATCACGTTGGAGCGATGGATCGGAGCCTCGACGGAGACGATGCCAGCCTGCTGGCCCTGCTGCGTGGCGCGCACGTGCTTCTTGACGATCTGCACGCCTTCGACGATCAGTCGGTCGTTCGGCAGCACCTGCTTGACGGTGCCTTCCTTGCCGCGGTCCTTGCCGCGGATGACCTTCACCAGGTCGCCGCTCTTGATCTTGGCTACCATGTCAGATCACCTCCGGGGCGAGGGACACGATCTTCATGAACTTGTGCTCACGCAGTTCACGACCAACCGGTCCGAAGATACGAGTGCCCTTCGGTTCACGGCCGGAGCCGAGAATGACGGCGGCGTTCTCGTCGAACTTGATGTAGGAACCGTCCGCACGACGGGATTCCTTGACAGTACGGACGACGACGGCCTTGACCACATCGCCCTTCTTGACCGACCCGCCAGGGATCGCATCCTTGACGGAGGCGACGATCACGTCGCCGATGCCGGCATAGCGTCGCTTCGATCCGCCGAGCACGCGGATGGCGAGGAGTTCCTTCGCACCCGTGTTGTCGGCGACATGAAGCCGCGTTTCCTGCTGAATCATTGATTCTCCTTAGCCGAGCTGGTTCTCCCCGCACACCGGGCGCGGTCGGATAAACGCACAGAACATCTATCTAACCGCGCCCGGTGGACGGCGAGCCTTGCCGAACTTGTTTTTACTTGGCGCGCTCGATGATGGACTCGAGACGCCAGCGCTTGGTCTTGCTCAGAGGACGAGTCTCCATGATACTCACGAGGTCGCCAACGTGGGCTTCGTTGTGTTCATCATGGGCCTTGACCTTCTTGGTGGTACGCACAACCTTGCCGTACAGCGGGTGGGTCGCGCGCTTCTCGAGCTCGACGGTGATCGTCTTGTCCATGGCTTCGGACACGACGTAGCCGCGGCGAACCTTACGGAAGTTACGCTCTTCAGCCATAATCACTTCTCCTTGGATTCGGTAGCGGCCGGCTCCTGGCTGATGCCAAGCTCGCGCTCGCGCAGCACGGTGTACATGCGGGCGATATCGTGCTTGACGGCCTTGAGACGGGCAGTGTTATCGAGCTGACCGGTGGCGGACTGGAAGCGCAGGTTGAACAGCTCTTCCTTGGACTTCTTCAGGAAGCCCTCGATCTCCTCGTTGGTCTTCTCGTTGAGATTCTTGATGGAGTACTCAGCGGTACCGACTGCCATCAGATATCACCACCTTCACGTGCGATAATGCGGCACTTCATCGGGAGCTTGTCGATGGCGCGGCGCAGGGCCTCGCGAGCGACATCCTCGGACACGCCACCGATCTCGAACATCACACGACCGGGACGGATGTTGGCGACCCAGAACTCCGGGGCACCCTTACCGGAACCCATTCGGGCGCCGAGGGCGTGCTTGGTCAGCGGACGATCCGGGAAGACCGTGATCCACACGCGGCCACCACGCTTGATGTAGCGGGTCATGGCGATACGGGCGGCTTCGATCTGACGGTTGGTCACGTAGGCCGGGGCGAGGGACTGGATGGCGAAATCACCGAAGTTGATCTCGTTGCCGCCCTTGGACATGCCAGAACGCACGGGGCGGTGCTGCTTGCGGTACTTAGTCCTCTTGGGGATAAGCATTCTTGCTCACTCCTTCGTCTCTGCAGCTTCGGCAGCGGGAGCCTCGGCCTTCGGGGCCTCGGCAGCCTGCGGGGCGGCAGAACGGTTGCCACGGCGCGGACGGCGATCGCCGCGACGGCCCGGGCGGTTGTTGTTCTGCTGAGCCTGCTGCTCTTCGAACTCGGATTCGGTCATGTCGCCCTTGTAGATCCAGACCTTGACGCCGATGCGGCCGTACGTGGTCTTGGCCTCAAAGAAACCGTAATCGATGAGGGCGCGGAGGGTCTGCAGCGGAACGCGGCCCTCACGGTAGAACTCGGAACGGCTCATTTCCGCACCGCCGAGGCGGCCGGAGAGCTTGATGCGGATACCCTTAGCACCGGCGCGCATGGCGTCCTGCTGGGCCTTGCGCATGGCGCGACGGAAGGTGACGCGGTTGGTCAGCTGCTCGGCGATGCCCTGAGCGACGAGCTGGGCGTCCAGCGCGGCGTTCTTGACCTCGAAGATGTTGAGCTGAACCTGCTTGCCGGTCATCTTCTCCAGCTTGGCGCGGACCTTCTCGGCCTCGGCGCCACGGCGACCGATCACGATGCCCGGACGGGCGGTGTGGATGTCGACGCGGACGCGGTCACGGGTGCGCTCGATCACGATCTTGCTCACGCCGGCGCGCTCGAGGTCCTTGTTCATCTCCTTGCGGATCTGATCGTCCTCAAGCACGAAGTCGCGGTAGCGTTCGCCGGCCTTGTTGGAGTCGGAGAACCACTTGGAGCGGTGGTTCTCGGTGATGCCCAGACGGTAGCCAAACGGATTGATCTTCTGACCCATCTTTAGCGGGCTCCTTCCTTGTTAGCCACGACGACCGTGATGTGGGAGGTGCGCTTGTTGATGCGAGCGGCACGGCCCTGGGCACGAGCGCGGAAGCGCTTGAGGGTCACGCCTTCGTCAACGAAGGTCTCCTTGATGTACAGGTCGTTCTCGCGGAACGGCTCGCCGGCCTTGTCGGCCTTCACGCGGGCGTTGGCGATGGCGCTCTCCAGGGTCTTGCGGACCGGCAGGGCCGCGGCCTGAGGGGCGAACTTCAAAATGGTGACGGCTTCGGTCGCCTTCTTGCCGCGGATGAGGTCGACCATGCGGCGAGCCTTGCGCGGCGTCACGCGGACGTGACGAGCGATTGCTTTAGCTTCCATGTTCTTTTCCTTATCCTTTAGCGGCGGGCCTTCTTGTCGTCCTTCACGTGACCCTTGAAGGTCTTCGTGGGGGCGAACTCACCCAGCTTGTGACCAACCATGGCCTCGGTGACGAACACCGGGACATGCTTGCGACCATCGTGAACGGCGAAGGTGTGTCCGATGAAGTCAGGGGTGATCATCGAACGACGGGACCACGTCTTGATGACGTTCTTGGTGCCCTTCTCGTTCTGCTCGTCGACTTTCTTCTGCAAGTGGGCGTCGACGAAGGGGCCCTTCTTGATGCTACGAGTCATCTTCTCGATACTCCCTTACTTGCGGTTCTTGCCGGACGGACGGCGACGAACAATCATCTTGTTCGAAGCCTTCTTCGGACGACGAGTACGAACCTCGCCCTTGCCCCACGGAGAGACCGGCGGCTTACCACCGCGGGTACGACCGCCGTGCGGGTGGTCGACCGGGTTCATGGACTCACCACGGGTGATCGGACGGTGGCCGATCCAGCGGGCGCGGCCAGCCTTGCCGAGCTGGATGTTGGCGTGGTCCTCGTTGCCGACCTCGCCGATGGTGGCGCGGCAGCGCGCATCGACGTTGCGGATTTCGCCGGACGGCATACGCAGCTGGGCGTAGGCGCCATCCTTGGCGACGAGCTGGACGGCGGCACCGGCGGAGCGGGCGATCTTGGCGCCGCCGAGCGGGCGGAGCTCGATCGCGTGGACCACGGTACCGGTCGGGATGTTGGCCAGCGGCAGGTTGTTGCCCGGCTTGATATCGGCCTGGGCACCGGTCTCGATGACGTCACCCTGCTTGATGCCCTTCGGCGCGATGATGTAGCGCTTCTCGCCATCAGCGAAGTGCAGGAGGGCGATGCGGGCGGAACGGTTCGGATCGTACTCGATCTCGGCAACCTTGGCGGGCACGCCGTCCTTGTCCCAACGCTTGAAGTCGATGAGACGGTACTGGCGCTTGTGGCCGCCACCGCGGTGACGGGAGGTGATACGGCCGTAGGAGTTACGACCGCCGGTCTTGGAGTTCTTGCGAACCAGCGACTTCTCAGGCGTGGAGCGCGTCAGCTCGGAGAAATCCGAGACAGAAGCGTTGCGGCGGCCTGCGGTCGTCGGCTTGTAAACGCGGATAGCCATAATGTAGTTCTTCCTTTAACTTTTCTCGGCTAGCCTTCAGTTGCCGAAGATGTCGATCGTCTGGCCCTCGGCGACGGTCACGATCGCGCGCTTCTGGGAAGCACGGTAGCCGAAACCGGTGCGGGTGCGCTGCTTCTTGCCAGCGCGGTTGAGGGTGTTGACGTTCGTCACCTTGACCTTGAAGATCTCTTCGATTGCCTGCTTGATCTGGACCTTGTTGGCGTCCTTAGCAACCACGAAGGTGTACTGGCCACGGTCGGAAGCGGCGTAGCTCTTCTCGGAGACGACGGGCTTCAGGATCACGTCGTGAGCGGGCTTGTGGATAGCGACCATCTAAATCAGGCCTCCTTCGGCTCGGTCTTGGCAGCCACGAAAGCCTCGAAGGCTTCCTTGGTGAAGACCACGTACTGCGCGGTGACCACGTCGTACGTGTTGAGCTGATCGACGAAAATCGGGTGAACGTTCGGCAGGTTGCGCACGGAGAGCCACTCGTTGATGTTGTCGCGAGTGAAGACAATCGTGGCGAACTTGTCGGCGGTGATCGGGTTCAGCGCGGCGAGAGCGGCCTTGGTGGACGGGGTATCGGTGATACCGAAGTCCACAACGGCGATGCGACCGGCGTTGGCGCGATCGGACAGGACGTAGCGCAGGGCCGCGGCCTTCATCTTCTTGGGGGTGCGCTGGGCGTAGCTACGCGGCACCGGGCCGTGGATGACGCCACCGTGGACCCACTGCGGAGCGCGGGTCGAGCCCTGACGAGCGCGACCGGTGCCCTTCTGCTTCCACGGCTTCTTGCCGCCGCCGGAGACCTTGGACTGGTTCTTGACGGCGTGGGTGCCCTGACGGGCAGCCGCGAGCTGGGCGATGACGACCTGGTGGACCAGCGGCACGTGAGCCTGGATATCCTCGTTGGAGATACCGAAGAGCTCAGCGGGGGCTTCGATGGTACCGGTGGCCTGGCCCTTGGCGTCGGTGACGTTCAGAGTAACGTTTGCCATGGTTTATCAGGCTCCCTTCACAGCCGAGCGGACGAGAACGATGCCGCCCTTGGGGCCGGGGACGGCACCCTTGATGGCGATGATGCCGTTCTCGACATCAGCGGAGACGACGGTCAGGTTCTGCACGGTGGAGGTCACATGACCCATGCGGCCAGCCATGCGCTTGCCCTTGAGAATACGGCTCGGAGTGGCGCATGCGCCCACGGAGCCAGGACGGCGCTCGTTCTTGTGAGAGCCGTGGGAACGACGGTAGGACTTGAAGCCCCAGCGCTTGATGGTGCCGGCGAAGCCCTTACCCTTGGTGGTGCCGGTCACATCGACCTCGGCACCTTCCTCGAAGAGGTCGGCGGCCAGTTCCTGGCCAGCCTCGAACTCCTCGACGTTGTCGGTGCGCACCTCGACGAGGTGGCGACGCGGGGTGACACCGGCCTTGGCGAAGTGGCCAGCCAGCGGCTTGGTCACCTTGGTCGGGTCGATGGCGCCGTAGCCGAGCTGCACGGCCTTGTAGCCGTCGGTCTCCTCGGTCTTGACGGCGGTCACCACGTTGGTGGACACGTCGACGAGCGTGACGGGCACGAAGAAGCCGTTCTCATCCCACACCTGGGACATGCCGAGCTTCTTGCCCAGCAGAGCCTTGCGATTAGACATAATGCTTCCTCCTCCCTTACAGCTTGATCTCGATGTTGACGTCCGCAGGCAGATCGATGTGCATCAGAGAGTCCACGGCCTTGGGGGTCGGGTCCACGATGTCGATGAGACGCTTGTGAGTGCGCATCTCGAAGTGCTCGCGAGAATCCTTGTACTTGTGAGGAGAACGAATAACAACAAAGACGTTCTTCTCGGTCGGCAGCGGAACGGGGCCAACAACAGTTGCGCCCGCGTTCGTCACCGTTTCGACGATCTTCTTCGCCGATTGGTCGATGACCTCGTGGTCATAGGACTTAAGCCTGATGCGGATTTTCTGTCCCGCCATTGCCGTCCGCCCTTTCTAGCGATGTTCGTTGTACTGTTTACCAACCTGCTTCTAGGGCACCGGCGCGTAATGCCCTCCATTGGACATGAGTCCTCTGGCGGTCATCCACATCAGTGCGCAGTCTCCGGCATCCGCTCCCTTCGAAGCGCTCCGGCCTGCGCTCGCTTTTTTAATTCCAATTTGCGAGCCCAAATCAGGCAACTTGTTTATCTAAGCATTCGGGCGGGACTAAACGGCGGCCTGAGGAACTCGGGCGTGTCGCCGCCGATCGGTTCGTGGCGAAAGTCACGTCCGGAGCGGGAGGACGGGGATTGTGCGGGCCGGGCTATTAACGTGACTGGCGTGACGCAATCGTTGGCCAAGAACATCCGTCCCATCACCGAGCACGGCGCGAACGTGCTGTACCAGCACGGCACGCTGGCATTGCTGGTGCCGGGCCTGCTGGAGGGTACCACCACCATCGGCGAGCTGCTCAGACACGGCGACACCGGCATCGGCACCGGCGAGGGACTGGACGGCGAGCTCATCATCTTGGACGGCATCGCCTACAAGATCGGACAGTCCGGCGTGGCCGAACGGGTGCCGAACGACTTCACCATGCCGTTCGCCAATTCGCATCGCGCGGCCTACCAATATCAATGCGAGCGCACGGATATCGGCCTCGAGGAGCTTAACAAGCGCATCGTGGAGGCCAACGGCCGCGCCAACAGCTTCTTCTCCGTGATCGTGCACGGCACGTTCAGCTTCATGAAGACCCGTGCCGTCATCAAACAGCAGGCGCCTTACCCCACGTTGCTTGAGGTTGCCGACCGGCAGGCCATCTTCCTGCGCCACGACGTGACCGGTACCATGCTGGGCTATTTCTCCCCCGTGATGTTCCACGGTGCGGCCGTGGCCGGGTTCCACGAGCATTTTCTCTCAGACGATCACACCTTCGGCGGCCATGTGCTCGACGCGGTGCTCGGCCACGGCAAGATCTACAGCCAGGTGTTCGACACGCTGGTCACGCATCTGCCGGTGGACGACCCGGAATATCGCAACCACGACTTCAGCCGGGACAACATCGCCGAGGCCATCACCAGTGCCGAGGGGGACACCGCTCATTAAAGATGCATGTACGTGCCTTATACGTATATATAGGTATAGGCAACACAATCCATTACTAGTGCCATGGTCTGCCTCCTCCGCCTCCCCTCTTGCACATGTGACAAGCCACGGCTTCGCACTGCCGCACGGATTTGCCTAGGTTCCCCTGTCGTGCACGGTTCGGGCCTGATACCTTGGGAACCATGAGCGAACAGCCCTCCACCTTGCAGCGGCGGCCATCATCATCCGCAGCACACCCGTCGTCACGCCGAAAAACCACCATCCGTGACTGGATTCCGGATCAGCCCGGCGCATGGGCGATGGCGCTCCTGCCGGCGCTGGCCGGCATGATCGCAGGTGGCACGAACGCGATCACCGTCTGGCTGTTCGCCGCATGGGTGTTGTGTTATTGCGTGCAATTCACCGTAGCGCGTTGGCTCAAGTCACGATTCGCCCGCCGGTACGCGCCGCCGGTTGCCGTATATACGGTATTGCTTGCCGCGGCCGGGCTTCCATTCGTGATCTTCCACCCGGCGGTCCTGTGGTGGGCGCCGTTATACGCCACGCTGGCCGCGCTGTCGTTCGTCGCCGCATGGCTGCGCCGAGAACGGACGCTCTGGGGCAATTCGGTCGCGATCCTCGCCGCCTGCACCATGGCAATGGTTGTCGGCTCATTCGGCACCTATGCGGCAGACGCGAAGTATCCGGCGCTTGCCAACGGCGGTCTGCCTGCCGCCATCGTCTTTCTGCTCACCCAGTTCGGGTCGGTGCTGTTCGTGAAGACGATGATTCGGGAACGCGGCAATAGAGGATATCTCTGGGCCTCGTGGATTTGGCATGGCACGCTGCTGGTCGCGGCATTCGGCCTGTGGGGGCTGCTGGGATTCAGACGATTGTTCGTGATGCCAGCGATTGTCTGCCTGTGGCTGCTGGCCAGGGCGATTGCCATGCCACTGATTGCCCGGCAACGCAACATCAAACCGATTGCGGTGGGATTGGTCGAGATGGCGTCGAGCCTGGCCGTTTTCGCGGCCGTACTGATGACATTCTGAAGCCCTCAAAAAAGGAAGGCCCTGTTAAACCAAGATTCGCACAATTCCGTCGGACTACCCCTCAGTCGGCTTCGTCGACAGCTCCCCTGACAAGGGGAGCCGAGAATGGGAACATGTCAATCTTGGTTTAACAGAGCTAAAAGGAAGCCCGTCCGGGAGTGGACGGGCTTCCTTTATATATGCGATATACGCATCCGGCTAGCGGCCGGAATCAGGCGATCAGACGCGCTCGGAGGCTTCCTCGGTGGCGGCCTCGCCTTCACGCTCGACGCGCAGCTTGTGGCCTTCCGCCTGGGAGACGCCGTAGTAGGCGGCCACGGCGATGTCCTTCATGTCGTTGATCAGCGGGATGCGCGGGTTGGCCGGGGTGCACTGGTCCTCGTAGGCGCGCATGCCGATCTGGTCGAGCACGCTCCAGAAGTAGTCCTCGTCCACGCCGCAATCCTGGAAGCTCTTGTTCATGCCGAGCTTGTTGTCGCGGTAGTCCTCCACGGCCTTCGCCAGGTTCTCGACGGCCTCGGCCGGGGTCTTGCCGGTGTCGATGCCGAGGTTGCGGGCGATGTCCTGGTAGCGCTCCGGGGCGATGTACTTGTTGTACTTCGGCCAGGAGGTGGGCTCCTCCGGGATCTGGCCGTTGTAGCGGATCACGTACGGCAGCAGGATGGAGTTGGTGCGGCCGTGGGCGATGTGGCACAGGGCACCGATGGTGTGGGCCATGCCGTGGCACATACCGAGGAACGCGGAGCCGAAGGCCATGCCGGCCATGGTGGCGGCGTTGTGCATCTTCTCCTGGGCGTCGGTCTTGGCCAGGCCGGGCTCGCCGTTGACGGACTCAGCCAGGTTGTCCCAGATGAGCTTGGCGGCGTGCAGGGCCATGCCGTCCGTGAAGTCGTTGGCGTACACGGACACGTAGGCCTCGAAGGAGTGAGTCAGGGCGTCGAAGCCGGCGTCGGAGGCCAGCTTGCGCGGCTGGGTGCGGGCCAGCACCGGATCCACGATGGCCACGGACGGGGTCAGCGCGTAGTCGGTGATCGGGTACTTGTAGCCGGTCTTGTGATCGGTGATCACGGCGAACGGCGTAACCTCGGAACCGGTGCCGGAGGAGGTCGGGATGCACACGAGCTTGGCCTTCTTGCCCAGCGGCGGGATCTTGAAGGCGCGCTTGCGGATATCGAAGAACTTCTCGCGCACGTCGGAGAAGGCGATTTCCGGGTGCTCGTAAAGCAGCCACATGATCTTCGCGGCGTCCATCGGGGAACCACCGCCGACGGCGATGATGGTGTCCGGCTCGAACTCCTCGCGCATCATCTCGGCGCCCTTCTCGACGGTCTCGACGGAGGGCTCCGGCTCGACGTAGTCGATGATGCGGAAGGTCACGCGGTTGGCGCGGGCGCGCAGCTGGTCGATGATCTTGTCGACGATGCCGAGCTGCTCCATGACCTTGTCGCACACGATGACGGCCTTCTCGATGCCGTACATGTCGCGCAGGTACTTGACGGCGTTCGGCTCGAAGTAGGTCTTGGCCGGGATCTTGAACCACTGCATGTTGTTGTTCCTCCGAGCGATGCGCTTGATGTTGACGAGGTTCACGGCCTGCACGTTGCCGGACACCGAGTTGCCGCCATAGGAGCCGCAGCCCAGGGTCAGGGACGGGGCGATGGCGTTGTAGATGTCGCCGATGCCGCCGAGGGAGGAAGGCTGGTTCCAGATGATGCGGCAGGCGTGCATGCGGACGCCGTACTCACGCACGAGCTCCTGGTTGTTGGTGTGGATGGCGGCGGTGTGGCCGGCGCCGAGCTTGAGCATCTTCTCGCACATCTCGAAGGCCTGCTCCTTGGAGTCGGCCTTGAGCACGGCCTGCACCGGGGCGAGCTTCTCGTGGGTCAGCGGCTCGTCGTCGGAGACTTCCTTGCACTCGGCGGCGATGATGGTGGCGTCGGCCGGGATCTCGAAGCCGGCGGCCTTGGCGATGAACTGCGGGGACTTGCCCGGCACCACGGAGTTCAGCTTCGGCATCTGGCCGCTTCCGGCGGTGCAGCCGAACATGTACTGCTCGAGCTTGGCCTTCTCCTCGGCGTTGACGAAGTACGCCTTGCGGGCCTTGAGCTCCTTGATGAGCGGGGCGTAGACGTCCTTGTGGGCGATGATGGCCTGCTCGGTGGCGCAGATCATGCCGTAATCGAAGTGCTTGGAGAGCACCAGGTCGTTGGCGGCGCGCACGATGTCCACGTCGGAGTCGATGTAGGCCGGGGCGTTGCCGGCACCCACGCCGAGGGCGGGCTTGCCGGAGGAGTAGGCGGCCTTGACCATGCCCGGACCACCGGTGGCGAGGATGGTGGCGATGCCCGGGTGCTTCATCAGGGCGCCGGTGGCCTCGATGGACGGGTGCTCGATCCACTGGATGCAGTTGGCCGGGGCGCCGGCCTCGATGGCGGCGTCACGCACGATGCGGGCGGCCTCGACGGAGCACTTCTGGGCGCCCGGGTGGAAGCCGAAGATGATCGGGCAGCGGGTCTTCAGGGCGATGAGCGACTTGAAGATGGCGGTGGAGGTCGGGTTGGTGACCGGGGTGACGCCGGCGACCACGCCGACCGGCTCGGCCACTTCGTCGATGCCCATGACGTCGTCCTCGCGGATGATGCCGACGGTCTTCTGGCCTGCGAGGTAGTTGGTCACGTGCTCGCAGGCGAAGATGTTCTTGGTGGCCTTGTCTTCCACGAGGCCACGTCCGGTCTCGTCGACGGCCATCTTGGCCAGGACCAGGTGCTTGTTCAGCGCGGCGATGGACGCCTTGGCGACGATGCGGTCGACCTGCTTCTGGTCGAGGTTCTCGAACTCATCCAGAGCCTTGAGGCCCTTGGCGACCAGGGCGTCGACCTCGGCCTGGGCTGCGGCCTGCTTCTCTTCGGGGGTCGGCTTGACGTCTTCGACCTTGTTCTTTGCTTCTGCCACTTGGGGTCCTCCTCGATCTTTCTTGGGGTATATGGCAAAGTTCCCTTGTGCAGCGGGCTGCCATGCGCCATCCGGATCCCGGCATGAGGTACCGGCCCGGGGCGATCGCAACCGTGCTGTCGTCACAACGCTGTGTGACCTGAGTCACAATATACAGAAGGCCCCACGGCGCTGCATGCGCACAAAAACGACGGCGTTTCATGTTTGATTATGAACTGTTTTTGTAAGATTCTGTGCGAAATAGCTTAAAAAGAGCGTCAATCTCGGTATTTTTGATACTTTTTGTGCGATTTTTTACGTTCCGCACAGCAATGCCCCACCATCTCCCACACAACTTTATAAAAGTTGTTTTCTAAAAGTTTCCCCATCTTGCCTTTTTTTGGAAAACGTGTTTAGATAAGTGCCAGCAATCACTGTAATTCCAACGCCTGAGCGTTCGCAATCCTCGCGTCCCGGACCAATGGAGGTCGTCATGAAGCCGCTGCAGCCCAATCAGGTCAAGGCGCACAATCGCAGCGCCATCATCCGCTACCTCTATGCACACCGGCACGTGACCAAGCAGGAGCTCGAACGCGAACTCGGACTGAGCCTGCCCACCATCTCGCAGAACCTGCGCGAGCTGCAGGCCGACCACATCGCCGGCAAAGGAGACCTGCGGGATTCCACCGGCGGACGCAAGGCCCAAGGCTATGAGTTCAACCCCGACCATCGCACGGCCATCGGCGTGAGCATGGACCCCCACGAACTGCGCCTGTGCGCGGTGAACCTGTACGGCGGCGCGGTGGCCCGGCTGAACACGCCCATCCCCTACCGCAACACCAACGTCTACTACCAGCGCATCGGCGGCATCATCAACAACTTCGCGGCCGACGTGGAGCGCAAGCACGGGCCCGTCCTGGGCGTCGCCTTCTCGATCCGCGGCATCATCGCGCCGGACGGCTCGCAGGTGACGTTCGGCCCGGTCCAGGGCAACACCGGTCTCACCCTCGACACGCTCACCCAATCGGTGCATCTGCCCGCGCTGATGATCCACGACTCCGACGCCTCGGCCATGGCCGAACTGTGGTTCGACGCCACCCTGCGCGATGCGGTGTGCGTATACCTCGACCGACGGCCGGGCGGCGCCGTGATCATCGACGGCAAGCTGCATCAGGGACCGAACCAGTGCAACGGGGCCATCGAGCACATGGTGCTGGTGACGGGCGGCAGGGAATGCTACTGCGGACAGCACGGCTGCATGGACGCCTACTGCTCGCTGGAAACGCTGCCCGAGGACTACGAAAGCATCCCCGGCTTCTTCAGCGTGCTCGAGCAAGGCGAGCGGCATCATCGCGAACGCATGGACGAATGGCTTGATTACGTGGCTCAGGCCATCGTGAACGCGCGTTCGGTCATCGCCGGTGACGTCATCATCGGCGGCGAGGCGGCCCCGATGCTGGAGGACGACGAAATCGAGGACCTCAGGAACCGCATCGTCAGCCGCAGTCCGTTCGGCACGGACCATTTCACGCTGCGCAGGAGCTACTGCGCCGAAGACCAGGACATCATCGGCGCCGCGCTGCGTTTCTCGCAGCGCTACCTGGACGAAATCCGCGGACTGACGCACGGGATGTGACCGGCGGGCCGCGACAGGCCGCGACAGGCCCGGCCGAATGCGCCCCACCGCGGGCTCAGGGGCCACGTCTACAATGGGTGTATGAGAAATCCACCGTTGCATCGTTACGCTACTCGCCCAGGTTTGTATTTCACCGATGACGGTGGTGCGGACGTCGTGGTCCGCTCGGAGACCGCCGGTCAGGTATGGCTGTGCGTGCTGGAATCCATCGACCAGCCCAGCGCCTTCTTCCAGGACTCCATCCGTCTGTTCTCCGATCCGGGAACCTCGTTCATCCAGCAGATCCACGAATTCCCGGTCTGCACGCGCATCATCGAGCATCTCTACCTGCGCGAGACGCTGTTCCGCATGGATGGCCCCAACTATGGCCTGTGGTACGTACACCTGCCCAAGGCGTGGGACGGCATGCGCTACGGCTACCGCGTGGACGGTGCCTGGGATCCCAAGCACGGCGTGCGGTTCAACCCATACAAGTTCCTGCTCGACCCGTACGGCAAGGGCGTGGAAGGTGCCATGGAGCTCGATCCGGCCGCCTTCTCCTACGCCTGCGAGGTCAAGGACCGCAAGGTGATCGGTTCGGCGTACGGTGAGATGAGCACGGTCGATTCGCTTGGCCATGTGCCGGTGTCCGTGGCCATCGACGACCGCGACATCCACAAGCATGAGGGCGACCCGGATCATCCGCATGTGCCGTGGCGCAAGACCGTGATCTACGAGATGCACGTCAAGGGATTCACCGCCAACGCGCCCTGGCTGCCCGAGGAGCTGCGCGGCACGTACGCCGGCCTCGCGCACCCCATCACGCTGGCCTACCTACAGAATCTGGGCGTCACCTCCATCGAGCTGCTGCCCATCCAGGCCAAGCAGGACGAGCTGTTCCTGCAGGAGCACGGCCGCAAGAACTACTGGGGCTACTCCACCCTGAGCTACTTCTCCCCCGAACCCACGTACGCCACCAAGGCCGCGCAGGAGAAGGGCGCCACGGCCGTGCGCCAGGAGGTCATCGACATGGTCCGCGCCCTGCATGAGGCCGGCTTCGAGGTGATCATGGACGTGGTGTACAACCACACCTGCGAAGGCGGCGTGGAAGGTCCCACGATGTGCTGGCGCGGTCTGGACGACCTGGCCTACTACCGGCATCAGAAGTCCAATGCGGGCCGTCTGGAGGACACCACCGGCTGCGGCAACACGTTCGACTTCACCAACACGCACGTGGTCACGTTCGCGGTCGATTCGCTGCGGTACTGGGCCAAGCGCATCGGCATCGACGGCTTCCGCTTCGACCTTGGCGTGACGCTGGCCCGTCTCAACGGCGAGTTCACTCAGCATCACCCGTTCCTCTACGCCCTACGCTCCGACCTGCTGCTGGGCAACCTGAAGCTCATCATGGAGCCTTGGGATCTGGGCAATCTGGGCTGGCGCACCGGACAGTTCGGCATCCCGTTCGCCGAGTGGAACGACCGTTTCCGCGACACGGCCCGTACGTTCTGGCTGCAGGATGTGGACGGCAGCTCCGATTTCGGCCGCACGCAGATGCAGGAGATGGCCACCCGCCTGTGCGGTTCGGCCGACCTGTACGCCACCGATCCAGGGCGCGGCGCCACGGCGTCCATCAACTTCGTCACCTGCCACGACGGCTTCACACTCACCGATCTGACCCGGTACAACAGCAAGCACAACGAGGCCAACGGCGAGCACAACAACGACGGTTCGTCCGTGAACCATTCCGCCAATTTCGGCGTGGAGGGCGTGACCAAGGAACCGGAGATCATCGCCGCCCGTGAGCAGGCCGCCATGAACCTGACCGGCATGCTGCTGCTTTCGCTCGGCACGCCGATGATGCTGGCCGGCGACGAGTTCCGCAACACGCAGGACGGCAACAACAACGCCTACTGCCAGGACAACGACATCACCTGGATGAACTGGGACTGGCTGTATTCGCCGCACAAGACGCGCGAGATGCGCCGTCTGGAGACGGTCTCCCGGCTGGTCGCGCTGCGCAAATCGCTGGATCTGTACCATCACGAGGACTTCTTCACCCGTCTGACCCAGCTGGGACTGCTCAAGCCCTCGGACCGCGTGAAGTGGTTCCTGCCGAACGGTCAGGCGCCGATCGAGCGCGACTGGTTCGACCTGTCCACGCGCAGCTTCACGATGCGTCTGCTCTCCAACAGCGAGGTGGACGTGTGCATCGTGGTCAATGGCGTGGCCGAGGACCGACAGTTCCATCTGCCCGCGGACAGCAAGTGGATGCCAAAATGGTGCTCCGCGGAGGTCAACGGGCGTTGGCCGGGGCATGGCGGGCATGTGGAATCCGACGACGCGGCCGAGGACATCAGCGTGTGGATGCAGCATGTGCAGAACGCCAACGAGACCGTGCGCAGGCTGGCGGAACAGGCCCGTGAGGCCGCTGCGGCCGGTGACGGGACCAGCGGGGCGTCCGTGGCCTCCATGGGCCCTGTGGCGGGCGCCACGACGGCCACGGACGCCAACGACGCCGATAACGTACGTACCGCCGAATTCAGGACCGTGCGGGCTTCACGCACGGCAGCGAATGCCGCTTCGGCTTCCGGCGTGGCCACGGGTACCGACGCCGATACCGATTCGGTCCAAAACACTGAGGATACGCGACTGTTGCGGATGACCGCGGCTTTGGAAATGGTCGGCAGTGCGGCGGCAGCGGCTGTAAGCGACAGCGTCGAGCCGTTGTCGTCCGTCGATGACGACGCCGATGGTAACGGCGATCGTGCCGCCCGTACTGACAAGCCAGCACCGCTCGACGACAACGTCTGGACGATGCCCGCACTCAGCATCACCCTGATGAAGCAGATACAGCACGAATAAACGAGGCTCCCCTGGGTTGCTAAGTCCCTGTTTTGCCTCGCTGGCACGTCGTCAGAGCGGCAGAACAGGGACTTTATCGTCAGAGAGCCGCGGTAGCGCTGCCTCAACGCGGCAATACGGGGGCCATGTCGCCGCCACACCGCGGGACGTGCCCTTCAGCGAGGCGAAACGGTTCGTACATACCTGAGCCGCCTCGCTAGGGCCCAAGTCATCACGGCATGTGATGGGTCAGCTCCCCGGATTACCCCGCCAGGCGATTCCTGTGGTTCCACTGCCGACAATCACATACGAATACGGAAAGCCCCTCCGCGGAACGAATCCACGAAGGGGCTTTCTGTGCTCGGAATTGCAGTAATAAGCGAAATTAACGCTTGGAGAACTGCGGGGCGCGACGGGCCTTGTGCAGACCAGCCTTCTTGCGCTCCACGACGCGAGCGTCGCGGGTCAGGAAGCCAGCCTTCTTCAGGGCGGCGCGGTTGGCATCACGATCGATGGCGTTCAGAGCGCGGGCAACGCCGAGGCGGATAGCGCCGGCCTGGCCGGTGGTGCCGCCGCCGTCAACGAGGACGATAGCGTCGAACTTGCCTTCGAGCTTGAGCAGAACAATCGGAGAGTTGACCTCACGCTGCAGCAGCTTGGAGGGGAAGTACTCCTCCAGGGTGCGGCCGTTGATGGTCCACTTGCCGTCACCCGGAACCAGACGGACACGGGCGACAGCCTCCTTGCGGCGACCGGTGCCGTAGCCCGGCTCGATCGCGGAGGTGCCGGTGCCAGCGCCAGCGTTGGTCTCGGTGGTGTAGTTGGTGAGCTCCTCTTCGGTCTCGACAACCTGGGAGTCGTTGGTGTTTTCAGCCATGATTCTTATCTCCTCTCAGGTTTCACTTGGCCTGCTGCGAGACCTGGGCGATCTCGAAGACCTGGGGCTTCTGCGGGGTGTGCGGGTGCTCGGCGCCGCGGAAGACACGCAGACGGTCGAGCTGCACCTTGGCCAGACGGTTCTTCGGCAGCATGCCCTTGACAGCGTTCTTGATGATGCGCTCGGGGTTCTTCTCGAGCAGCTCGGCGTAGGAGTCACGACGCAAACCACCGGGACGACCGGAGTGCGAGTAGAGTTCCTTGCCCATCTTGTTGCCAGTCAGAGCAATCTTGTCGGCATTGATGATGATCACGTGGTTGCCGGAATCGGCGTGCGGAGCGTAGGTCGGCTTGTTCTTGCCGCGCAGCAGGATTGCAGCCTGGGTGGCGAGACGGCCGAGCACCACGTCGGTGGCGTCGATGACATACCAGTCATGAGTCAGATCAGCTGGCTTCGGAGTGAAAGTTTTCACTGGATTACCTTTTCTATTCATTGTGTTCCGGGTTTTCGGCTGCTTGATGTGTGCTTGGTCAGAGCGCGCGTTCAAGAAGCGTCGAACCTCTTTATCCGTGGGCTCCCTGAAAGTCCTCGGTGGCGAGTGGGAAAGCGCTTTGAAGGACCCCTTAGGGAAACACAACAATCCACTAGTATATCGCCGGGCTTGACATCGGGCAATGCGGCGTGGTGAAGCAAAAAGCCCTGCTAGGCCGGATTGACATGACCCGAGGGACTACCCCTCAGCCGGCTCCGCCGCCAGCTCCCCTGACAAGGGGAGCCGAGAAAGAAGGCGGCGGCGATCTCGGTCTAACAGAGCTCTATTTCAGCTGTTGAAGATTTCGGCGAAGCGCTGGGCGCCGGGGGTGTCGAAGAGCACTTCGAGCGGCACCACGTTGCCCTTGGCGTTGGCCAGCGGCACACGCCAGTTCGGATACTCGTTGTTGGTGCCGGGCTGGTTCTGGGCACGCTTCTCCCCCACCGCGTCGGTGATGGAGGCGGCCAGCAGCTTGCACGGCGAGCCCTTGAGCGCACGGTAGAGCGCATCGATGATGTCCGCCTCGTGCTCCTCACGGTGCTCGGCGAAGTCGGCGTCGAGGTAGCCCTGCTCCACCAGCATGGTGAGCATGGCGTCCTGCTCGGCCTTGGCGGACTTCTCGAACTCCTCGGACGGGCCGGTCAGCAGGCCCAGACGCTCGCGGATCTTGACGTGCTCGTACTCCAGATATCCGGCGGCCGGCGGCAGGTCGTGCGTGTTGACCGAGGCGAGGGCGTACGGACGCCACTTGGACGGGGCGCGGAACACGCCGTCGCGCTGCTCGAACCATTCCACGGCGCAGCCGAGGATGCCGTGGCTGGACAGGGAGTCGGCCACGTACTCGGGCACCACGCCCAGATCCTCGCCGACCACCACGCCGTTCGTGCGGGAGGCCTCAAGAGCCAGGATGCCGAGCATGATGTCGGAATCGTAGTAGACGTATGCGCCGTCCGTGGCGGGACGGTTCTCCGGGATCCACCACAGGCGGAACAGGCCCAGGATGTGGTCGATGCGCACGGCACCGGCGCGGGCGAACATGCCATGCACCATATTGCGATAGGTGGTGTAGCCGGTCTCCTCCAGGTCGATCGGGCTCAGCGGCGGCTGGCTCCAGTTCTGGCCCTGCTGGTTGAACATGTCCGGCGGGGCGCCCACCGTGGCCCCCTTGGCGAAGCGTTCCGGATGCCACCAGACGTCGGCGCCGAGCGGGTGCACGCCCACGGCCATGTCGTTCATGATGCCGATCTGCATGCCGACGTCCTTGGCGGCCTGCTGGGCCGCGGAGAGCTGCTCGGAGGCGATCCATTCGAGCCAGCGGTAGAAGTCGAGCGTGTCCGGGAACTGGTTCTTGAGTGCGGCGACCTCGGGGGATTCACGGTTGAACTTGCGCTCCCAGTTGTCCGCGTCGGCGGTGGGGGCACCCCACTTGTCGTAGCACAGGCACCAGGTGGCGTACGCCTCCAGATCGGAGCCGCAGGCCTTCTTGAACTCCTCGAATGCGGCCTGGCGCTCGGCGGAGCGGCCGGCCTTGAAGATGATCCACAAGGCGTGCATCTTGCTGCGCCACATGGCGTCGCGGTCGATGAGCTGGGAGTCGCCGTTGAGCGCCTCGGCGTCGGCGTGCAGACCGTCCACCTGGGCCTTGGCATCGGCCGCGAGCGCGGCGTATTCCGGCACCGATTCGGGGCGGATGTACGTGAAGTTCACCAGTCGGCGGCTGACGGGCAGGTACGGGGACGGGGTGAGCGGCGAGACGGGTTCGGCGGCGTGCACCGGGTTGATGAGCACGAAGTCCGCGCCGGTCTTCTTCTTGGCGTCCACGAGCATGGTCTTGAGATCCTCGTAGTCGCCCACGCCCCAGGAACCGGAGGAGCGGATCGAGTACAGCTGGGCCATCCAGCCCCACAGGCTGCCGCCCTTCATCGGGTCGAGCAGTTCCACATGGTCGGGGGCGCTGATCAGGGTGGCGTTCTGCATGCGGTTGCCCACGCGCACATGCAGCGTGTGGTATCCGACCGGCAGGTCGGCGGGGATGATGAGCGCGGCGGTGGAGACGAACGTGCCGTCGAGGTCGTAGGCCTGGGAACCGTCTCCCGGACCGACCTTGATGGTTCCCTCGTACGGTTCGCCGTTCTCCAGGGTAATGCTGGCGGACGGCACGTCGAGGATGCCGGTGTTGACGAAAATCTTGTCTTCCTTGCCAGCGATGTGGAGCACGGTGGGCGCCACCAGACGACCGTGACGACGGTTCAGGATGCGACGGATGGCGGTTTCCTGAGCGTTCTCGCTGCTGGCGTCGATGCCCAATGCCGCGAGCACGGCCACCAACACATCGTCGTCGATTTCGTGGTAGTCGTGGCTCATGCCTACGTAACTGGTGCCAATACCGACCAATTTGGCCAGCCGAATCAGCGGACGGGCCAATCGAACTTCATTCTCGGTGCGCTCACTCATAGCCCCAGTCTAACGCCGAAGCGACGCGCCACACCGTATTGAGGGCAAAGCAACGCGGTGGAATTCGGCATATTCCGGGCCTGACACCCCATATCGGTGTCCGAATGGCGAACGATTGGCGTGAGACAGGTACCACGCCGCCTCCATCCGTCTCCCGATCAGGCAGACCGCTTCCGACTTTCCACGGCGTGGCGAACCTCATCCGAGGGGTCCTCGGCGAGTTTGGCGAGCATATCCTGAGAGGTATTGGGATTCAGCGCCACGGCACGGCGCACCATCGAGGAGAGCACCGCGGGGGCGCCTTCCTCCAGCGTGGTGCCGAGGGAGCCGAGGAAGTCCAACGTCTCGGCGTCCACTTCCGGGTTCTGTGCGCCTTCGAGACGCATCTTCCAGCTGGTGCGCTTGTTCTTCAGGGCCGTATCCCGCACGGCGGGCACCGGGTCCTTGGTCAGGCGGCCCACCAGCCAGTTCTTGTCGTCCACGTTGCCTGCCACGGCCTGACGCACGGAGTCGTCCGGGTCTTCGGACAGCTTGACGAGCACGTTCGGGAACGGCATGGTGCTGGCCAGGAACACGCGATCCTCCACCGGGGTGTGCGCGTTGCCGGCCACGGCCTCCAGCAGTGCGGTGGCGCGGGAGAAGGCGGCCTGGTTGGCGCGGTCCGGCAGCGGACGGCGCGCGAACTCGGACAGTTCGGCGGCGTCCGTGGAGTGGCGCAGACGCTCGTAGGTGGCGGTCAGCGGCTCGAAGTCCTTGGCTTCCTGCGCTTCCTGGGATTCGGTCTGCGGCTCGGTGGTTTCGTCGGTCATGGGCTCCAGCTTAATCAAGGGGGACGGGGATGTTGACCATATCTACCGGTTCCGGCGTAATGGCGGCGTTGAACGTCTCCCGCACGCGCTCCTCGAACCGTGCGGTGGCATCGGCCGGAATCACGGCGGTGAGTCGGATGTCGGCCGCATACTCCTCATCTTCTTGACGGCCGTCAAGCTGCGCGAGGATCTGCTGGAACCGGGCCAGCTGCGGATAGTCGAGGCGGATCCGGTAGCGTCGCGCGGTCATGATGCGGGCCACGCGCGCGGTTTTCAGCGCCATCGAGGCGGCGGACGAGTAGGCCCGCACCAGGCCGCCCGAACCGAGCAGGATGCCGCCGAAGTAGCGGGTCACGGCGATGACGCAATCGGTGGTGCCGGACTGCTTGAGCACGTCGAGGATCGGCTTGCCGGCGGTGCCGGAAGGTTCGCCGTCGTCGCTCATGCGTTCGGACAGGCGGCCGTCGGCTCCCCCGCACACGGCGGCGTACGCCACGTGACGGGCCTTCGGATGCTGTTCGCGGATTGAGGCGACGAACGCGAGCGCCTCGTCGAGCGAATCGACGTGCGCGGCGTCGCCGATGAATTCGGATTTCTTCTCGACCAGCGAGTCGTGCGCGGGCTGGTCGGCGGTGTTGAGGATCGTCTGCATGGCTTGCGGTACGTTGCGTGCGGTAGTGACGGTTGATGGTGACGATGAGTGCGGACGAACGCTCAACGCTCGGAGACGACGACGTTGAGGTCGTCGCCGGCGAAGTAGGCGGCGATGCACGCGACCATCTGACGGGTGAGTTCCTTGAACGCGCCGTCCGTACGCCAGCCGACGTGCGGGGTGAGCACGATGCCGGGAATGGCGCGCAACGGATCGTCGGCGGGCAGCGGCTCATGGTCGTACACGTCGAGGGCCGCGGGGATGTCGCCCTGCTGCAGGCGGGCGACCAGCGCGCCGGGGGCGATGACTTCGGCGCGGGCGGTGTTGATGAACAGCGTGCCCGGCTTCATGTGCGCGAGGTTGTCCGCGGTGATGAGGCCGCGCGTGGCCCCGTCGATGAGCGGCATGTGGACGGAGACCACGTCCGAGGAGGCGATGAGTTCGTTGAGGTCGTCGACGGGCGCGGCACCGGATTCCTCGAATCGTTCGGCCGGCGTCTGGCTGGTGCGCCAGGCGGCGACGTCCATGCCGAAGGCCCGTGCGATGCGGGCCACCGTGGAGCCGATGCCGCCGAGGCCGATGATGCCGAGCCTGCGGCCGGCCAGCTGCAGGCCGTCCCCGTGCGGATTGGCCCAGACGCCGGACTTCACGCCGCGGCTGAGTTCGCCGACGTGACGCACCAGTTCGAGCAGCAATGCGAACGTATGCTCGGCCACCGCATTGTCGCCGTAGTGGACGGCGTTGCAGATGCGCACGCCGAGTTCGCGTGCGAGGGCGAGGTTGATGTAGCTGGCCACGCCGGTGCCGGAGAAGACGATGCATCCGACCTTGCCGCCTTCGCCGCCACGCACGCCGCCGGACAGTCTGCGCAGGAGCTCGTCGGACAGGTGCGGGCCTCCGTTGATCATCACGTCCGCGTCGGCCGTGCGCTCGGCGATGAGGTCGGCGTCTTCGGTGAAGTCCAGGTACAGGCGCACGCGGGCCACGTCCTTGAGCACGGGCAACTGCGCCTTGAGCGGTTCGACCATCGAATCGAGGATCGCGGGCATCACCACGAGCGGGAGGTCGGTGCGTTCGGGCTGGGTTTCGTAGATCTCGGTCATGGGCACCACATTAGGCCGGCGGCGGGAGAAGCGGGCGGGAACGACTACTGTTCGGCGGCAATGCGGACATCCTGCGATACGCCGGAATCATGGCCGGCGGGATACCGACGCAATGGCGGACGGGCCGCCCGACAGCCTCCGGGAGTCGGCACCTGCCGTCAGCCGCTTACCGCGCGGACTTGGCCGCCTGCTCCTGGGTGATGTTCCACTCGCGCACCACGTTCTGGTCCGCGCCCATCGAGTAGATGACGTTCCAGATGCGCTGGCGTATCTGCGCGTCGTACGCCTCGTCCCAGCAGGCGCCTATGGGGTGGTCGCTGGAGATCGGACACCATTGGTAGCTGCCCTGATGCACGTTGGCGGTGGGCACCCAGTCGATGCGGTTCACGCGCCAGGATCCCTTGACGCCCTTCTTGCCGGCGAATTGAATGCGCGCGGTGACGCCCTGGTTGTTGACCAGCGTCTCCGGGGTGTTGGCGGATTCGGTCACCGCGTTGCCCAGGCCGTAGATGATCCAGGTGCCGTTGTAGTTCTCGATGGGCTGCGCGCAGTGGCATCCGGCGCCGTAGATCACGTCGAACGCGCCGGTGTCCGCAAGCTCGTGGGCTTCGGAGACCTGCCACGAATCGGCGTAATCGAGGTATTCCTGCACCGAGTGCATGGCGATGGCCACCACGTCCGCACCCTGCTCGCGGGCCTTGTTGGCCTTGTCCACCGCGCGCTGGATGTCCGAATCGTGGTTCGGGTCGCCGGCCTCGCGCAGGCGGTCCACCTGCCAGTCGTGGTCGGCGGTCATGCCGTTGAGCGAGACGGTTCCGGTCACGAGTCCCAGCTTGCCGCCGCCGGTGGGCGAATCGATGACCAGCGGCTTTTCGGAGTCGGCCTCGGTCTTGTACGAGCCGGTCTGGGCGATGCCGTCCGCCTCAAGCGTGTCCCACAGGCGCGCGATGCCGTCCGAACCCTGGTCCCAGGAGTGGTTGGTGGCGTGCGTGCAGGCGTTGTATCCCACGTTCTTGGCCGCATCCGCAACCTCCGGCGGAATGTTGAAGATCGGATATGCGGCGTAGGGGCCGCCGCGCTGGGCGATCGGCGTCTCGAACTCACATACGGCGATGTCCGAGGCCTGAATGTACTGCTTCATCGGCGCGAACAGCGGGTCGAAATTGAAGGCGGTGCCGTCCGTGGCATTGGGATTGGCACCTTGGAAGTGGCTCCACAGGCCCTCGTGGAACAACAGGTCGCCGTTGACGAGCATGGCGATGCAGTCCGTGTCCGGACAGTCCGGGGAGTTGCCGTGATGCTCGGCGACCGGCTTGGGTGTGGACTCGGGTTTCTCGATGGTGGTGCTTGCGCTCGCGTTTGCGCCGGTACCGCCGTTGGCGTTCGGGGATGCGGAACCGCGGGTGGCGAACCAGATGCCGGCGCCCAACGCCACGGCGAGCGCCACGATGAACACGACGATGACAGCCATCGTCGCGTTGGTCACACCGTACGCACCTGTTCCTATGGGCTTTGCGCGATGCTGGCCCCGACCTTTGATATGACTCATGCCATTTCCCCTTCGATTGGCTCTTCTTTCACTATCAGACTACCGCCTGGTTGTGTCTCGGGGCCCGCGCATGTTTCGGTGCCTGCGCACGACGGGGGCATGACGGACGAGTTGCGGACGGGTTGCGGACGGGTTGCCGGAAGCCACCGGACGGACCGGGAGGACCCGCCTGCATATGCGACAATTTGTCGATATTTGCCGTGACATCTTCGACGTGCCGCCGGCCCGATGCCGCTAGAGTTATGGATTGGAGGCGGACGGACAATGGCGTACCTCCGGCTCCGCTACTCGTAGCGGATGCATGATGAGGTTTTGTTTCGCACATTCTGGATGTGATGTAATACCCCCGTACTGCGGTATGATGCGGAAACGCGCGGGGCCGATGGGTTCGATGGATTCGGCTTTCGCATGGTCGCGGTTCGATCGTCGCTCGCTTGTCATCCGGATTCGATCGGACTTGTTATCGATGCGTCCAGCCGTCTGTCCGATGATTCCGATGTTCTTTTCCTGGCCTTACTCCTCACCGTTTCAGCAACAGCTTGATCAGCACTTCGATGGCGATGATGAGGATGAAAATCACAGCGCCGATCGCATATCGAACGGCAAGCTTGCGCTCGCGGCGTTTGCGCACCTGATCCATGCCCGTCGGGTCGAAGGCGGTCTGCGGGCTTGCGGCGGCCATGCGTCGCAAGTCGCGTTCGATGCCGGATCGCTGCTCGGCGAACGCGCCACGACGCATCAGCGAGGTCTCCGCGGCGTTGCTCATGCCCGAAGCTGCGCCGGCGACGAGCGTCCACATCACAGCCATGAGACCGAGCATCGACGTCGTTTGCGCGGCCTCATCGGAAAGCAGCAGCACGATGGCCGCAGCGATCAGCGTGAACCAGAAGGAGAACCGTCGCGCATAGAGGAACCAGCGTAGATTGGCCTTCGCCGGACTATGGAGGAAACCGAACGAGGCGATGGCAGCGGCAAGCGGCGGAATGGCGATCATCACCATCGCCACGAACATGACCCGACTGAAGAGATTCGGCAACAACAACGCCCCGCAGACACCGCCTGCGGCGAACACCAGAGCCACCACGGCCATCAGCATGCCGACGATGAGTACCTTGCGACGGTGAAGGTCGGGATTGATAGGCGGACTGGCCCACCACCACTCCATCGAGCCGAAGACCGGACCTTCGAGGGTGTAGCGTGCCCAGATTTCGTCGCCGGTGCTCGCGGCATGTAGTTGACGGCTGCCGCGCGACCAACCCACCAGGTATGTGACGGCGACGATGAACACGGCAAGCGCGGCGATGGCCAGATACCCGTACGCTTTTGCGAGCGTGGTGCCTTTTGGCGCGGACCATGCAAGGACGGCGGCAGCGAGCACGATGACGAACAGGACCGTCCAGATCAGCGCCTTGGCACGGATGCGGCGGAGCGCGGCCCAGTCGCGCTCCTGGACCGCAGCGTTCGCAGCGGATGCATCATTCGCGGCGGACGTATCGTTTGCGTCGAACGCAACGTTTGCATCGAACGTATCGGATGCGACATCGGCGTTGATGGGGTATCGGCCTTCCATGCGTCCATGCTATTCCCGCTTGGCATCGGCATTCTGCCGGCACAGCCAACGGCCACGCACCGTGCATGTCTCGTTCATTTCAAACATTTCAAACCGGTGATTCAAACCCTCACTATGTATGCGCTTCAACCATGCCCTCGCATACATAGTGAGGATTTGGACATGCGAAACGTCACTATGTATGCGGACCCTTCGTCCAGCCGCATACATAGTGAGGGTTTGAGAGATGGCTGGCCATTTCAGACGGTTTCAACGGTTCCAAGACGAGAAAAGGGTTTCCGGTTTTCCCGGAAACCCTTGGTGGCGGAGTCAGAGGGATTCGAACCCTCGAGCCGCGAAAAGCGACTAACACCTTAGCAGGGTGCCCCTATCGGCCACTCAGGCATGACTCCGTGTTGAGCATTGAAGCGCAACAGCAAAACACTGTACCACACTTTGCGGATATCGTGAACCGTGGATGTCGTTCGCGCCTGTCGCGCGGCATCGAACAATGCCATTGGCTCATTCTGCTGGACCGCCCTAAGCCGACTCCGCCAACAACTCGTCCTGCAATTAAGGACGAACTCCGTTCGAGGCCCGTTGGCTCGACTGTCGTCTCGCACATTGCCTACAAACAGCTCCGCTGTTTGCTTCACGGCAATGTCCTGACAAGGAAGGCCGAGAAATAAAAAGGCTCTGTTAAACCAAGATTGACATGAATCCATGTCTGACTACCCCTCAGTCGGCTTCGCCGACAGCTCCCCTGACAAGGGGAGCCAAGAATAAGGGCCATGTCAATCTTGGTTTAACAGAGCTTAAAAACACGTCAATCCCGATCCAACAGAACCAAGTCACTTGCCCCTGGCGGGCGCGGCATCCCCGGAGAAAGTGACGATCACGGCACAAATCACCAGCGCCACGCCGATGATCTCCCCCACGTTCGGAATCTCACCGAACGCGAGCCCCACGGCCACGGCCATCGCGGGGTTGATGGACTGCATCACTGAGAACGCGCCGGACGTGGTACGGCGCAATGTGATCTGCTCGATCACGTACGGAATGAACGAGGCCATCAGGGAGATCACGAACAGCAGCGCCAGCAGCTTCAGCGAACCGCCAGGCTCAAGCGCCCACGTGGCGTCCGGCTTGGGCCAAATCACATGTTTGACCGCCGGCACGGCCAGGAACAGCGACTGCACCAGCCAGCCGATGGTCACGGCGATGCACAGATTGTCCAGCGAGTTGCCGCCGGCCGCCACACGTCGGCCGGTCACGATGTACACGCCCCACATCGACCCGCCGATGAGGATGGCGATCAGCCCCACCAGGAACGTGCCGTGCCCGGACGGATTCGCCAGGGAGATGCCGGCGAGCAGCACCACGCCGATCGCGGCGATGCCGATGCCGAGCCGTTCACGCCAGCTACGCCCGGTGATCACCGCCACGGACAGCGGCCCCAGGAACTCGATGGCCACGGCGATGCCCATGTCCATGTTGCTGATGGCCACGTAGAACATCGAGTTCATCAGCACCAATGCGCAACCGAGCAGCACGACCAGTCCCCAGGATCGCGCGCTCCGATGGAACAGAAGCCCCCGCTTGGCCGCGCTCCACGGGCGGCGCCAGACCAACAGCAACACCGCCATGAACCCCACGCGGTACCAGACCGAATACAGCGGGTCGAGCTGGGTGAACGCGAGTTTGGCGATGGCCGTGGCAAGGTAGATCACCAGCGCCTCTCCAATCACGATGCACACCACCGGAACCCGGTTGAGAAGACCGATTATCGCTTGCTTCAACTGCTGCATAGGACTCACGCTACTCGGTGCGCAGGGACAGGAACGGGCGGCAATGAGATTGATCGGATTGCGGATGCGACTGTGAGACAAGGGCACGATGTGGGCAGATGCAGCACACATGGAACCGCCGAGTCCGCCATACGGCCATATGCCTATACGTCCGACTTCTACAATGGAGTGCATGAGTACCGCACCGAGACTGGCCGCCGCCAAACGCGATTGGGGGCACGACGAAACCGGTTGCACGGTGCTGCACATCGACATGGACGCCTTCTACGCCTCACTGGAAGTGGCACGGCATCCCGAACTCAAGGGCAGACCGGTGATCATCGGCACCGGCCCGCGCGCCGTGGTGTCCGCCGCAAGCTACGAGGCCAGACGATACGGCATCAATTCGGCCATGCCGGCGACCCGCGCGCATCAGCTGTGCCCGGACGGCGTCTTTCTGCCGGTGGATATGCGCTACTACCGTGCGATGTCCCATCGCATCATGCATGAGGTGTTCCTGACCATCACCGACCGGTTCGAGCAGGTCTCGGTGGACGAGGGATACATGGACGTCTCCGCCGCGCTGCTGGAATGGAAGCGGCCGAGCGCCATCGGCGCGTGGATTCGCGAACAGGTGTCCGCGCGGTTCCACGTGACCTGCTCGGTAGGTATCGCCTGCAACAAACTCATCGCCAAAATGGCCTCCACCAACGCCAAGCCGAACGGCATGCTGCTCATCCCCGCCGCCCGGTCCGCGGAATTCGTGCAGATGATGCCGTTGCGTGGCATTCCGGGCATCGGCCCGTCATTGGAACGACGGCTCAATGCGTGGGGCGTGAATTCGGTGGCCGACCTGGCACGGATGGACGAGACCGCACTGACCCGCGCCACCGGCTCCCCCGCCGCCGCACGCGGACTGTGGATGGCCTCGCACGGGCTGGACTCGCGCGAGATCACCACGGTGCGCGAGGAGAAGTCCATCGGCTCCGAACGCACCCTGCCACAGGACACGCGGGACATGCGCGTGGTGTGCGGCCTGCTGCGGTCGGCCTGCGACGAGGTGGCCGGCACGCTGCGACGCAAGGGACTGATGGCGCGGACACTCACCGTTAAGCTGCGGTTCGCGGACCTGAGTTACCAGACCCGGTCGTTCACGATGGGACGTCCGACCGATACGGCCGGCGTGCTGTACCCCGAGTGCGTACGGCAGTTGAAGACGATGCTGGGAATACCGGCCGCTGCGGGACCGGATACGCCGCTGCCGAAGCTGATCCGACTGGCCGGCATGAGCACGTCGTCGCTCAGCGAGACGGCGTCCACCGCGGTGCAGCCATCATTGGAGGACATGCTCGAGGAGGCCGATGACGTGCGCGGGCGCACGTCCGAAGCGAAACGGCACGATGCGGAGGCCGCGCTGGACGCGGTGCGCCGCAAGTTCGGCAACAGGGCCGTGCAGTTCGGGGCGTAGTGGAACGGCGACATTCCTGTGCTCCAGCTGCATAAGAACGTGAGACTACCCCTCAGTCCGCTTCGCGGCCAGCTCGTCCGGAATAAATGACGAACTTCGTTCGCAATCTGCTGGCTCGACTATCGTCTCGCACGCCGCCTACGGACAGTCCACAGGACTGTCCGATCCACGGCGGCGTCCTTCAAGGGGAGCCAAGAATGAGGTCATGTCAACAGAGCCAAGACTTACGCGGCGAGGCGGGCGCAGGCGGAGTCAATGGCCTCGTCGGTGGCCGTGGAGGAGAACCGCAGGTAGGCGGGGGCGCCGTAGAACTCGCCGGGGCTCGGAACGACGCCGATCTTGGCGAGTTCGGCCATATCCGTCCAGCAGTCGCCGGACTTGGCCTTGACCCACACGTACAGCGCGCCTGCCGGCATCGACGCCTCGTAACCATACGCATTCAGCGCCTTGACCAGCGCGGCCAGGCGACGGCGGTACCGCGACCACTGCACATGCACGGAGGCCGCATCGTTCAGGCCCGCGGCCATGGCGGCCTGCACCGGTCCGGGAATGATCTGGCCGATCTGCTTGCGGAACTCGCTCATCTCCGTCACCAGACGGTAGTCGCCGGCGATCAGGGCGGTGCGGTAACCGGCCATGTTGGACTGCTTGGACAGCGAGTAGAGCGCCAGGATGCCGCTGGCCGAGCCTTCGCAGATGTGCGGGTTCAGGGCGCAGGGTGCGGCGGACAGGCTGAAGGCGCCATCGCCGGCGGCCGGCTCGTTCGATTCGGCCTCGGGTGCGGAATCGCGCACGGCACGCCAGTCCATCAGCGCATAGCATTCGTCGGACAGCACCACCGCACCGATGCGGCGGGCGGCGGCCACGATGTCCGCGAGCCATTCGGCCGAGATGATCTCACCGGTGGGGTTGCACGGGGAGTTGACCCAGATGGCCTTGACACCGGGGATATGCACCCAGGATTCGACGTCCGTGACGTCGTCCACCTTGGCCACGGTGGCGCCGGCGAGCTGGGTGCCGATCTCGTACGTGGGATAGGAGACCTTGGGCTGGACCACCACGTCACCCGGGCCCAGGTGCAGCAGCGAGGCCATGAGCGACACGGCCTCCTTGGAACCCACGGTGGGCACGGCGGCCGCGTTGATGGACTTCAGGTCCACGCCGCGCATGGTGCGGAACCAGGTGTCGATGGCGGCCTTGAGGTCCGCGGTGCCGACGGTGACCGGGTAGCCATGGGCGTTGGCCGCATCGGACGTGGCGGACAACGCCTCGCGCACGGAGTCGGGCACGGGATCCACGGGCGAGCCTACGGACAGGTCGACCATGCCGCCCGGCGCCGCCTTGGCCGTGGCCTTGAAGCCGGCGATGCGGGACCAGTCGTACGGGGAGGAATATGCGTGGAAGCCCATGGGAACCCTTTCTGTGGCAAGTACCTACCTAAGATACGACGAACCCCCGGCCGGGATGGGTCGGGGGTTCGTTATGCGTCGGAATGCGGCAGTCGTGCGCGCATCAGATGCACATCAAGCTTGCATCAGTCACGCAGGCCCAGGCTGGCTCACTGGTTCTGCGGCGGCAGCGCGGCCACCTGCTCCGGATCCTTGCCGATCGGGCCATGGGCGGAGGCACCGCCGAAATCGCCCACTTCGGCGAAGAAGTTGGCGGCGGCGTCCTTGTACCAGGCCCACTCCTCCGGCAGGTCATCCTCGTAGAAGATGGCCTCGGTGGGGCACACGGGCTCGCATGCGCCGCAGTCGACGCATTCGTTCGGGTTGATGTACAGCGAACGGGAGCCCTCGTAGATGCAGTCGACCGGGCACTCGTCCACGCAGGCCTTGTCCTTGACGTCCACGCAAGGCTGAGCGACAACGTATGGCATGGAATCCTCCTTGAAATAAAGCTGGTTTCAAGGATAGTCTCGCGGTCGGACTCGTTGACACGATGTCAGGGCGGAGAATCCTTTCACACACGCTGTTCACATGTCGCCGGAGACTACCCCTCAGTCGCCTCCGGCGACAGCTCCCCTGACAAGGGGAGCCACGAAAAGGAACGAAAAGGGCTTCCCTCCGTGATGGGAGGGAAGCCCTAGAGAGCAAGCAAAGCAGACGTCAATCAGCCGTTGATGGCCTGATTGGTCTCCTCGGACAGCTCCTCGCTCAGGTCACCGGTGCCGAGACGCGCGTGACGGTAGCCGTAGCCGAAGTAGATGGCGAAACCGACGACCAGCCACACCAGGAAACGGATCCAGGTGAGCACGGTGAGGTTGAGCATGAGCCACAGGTTCGCCAGGCCGATGAAGATCGGAACCCACGGGTTGCCGGGGATCTTGAAGGCGCGCGGCAGGTCGGGGCGCTTCTTGCGCATGATCGGGATGGAGATGGCCACGAGCGTGAAGGCGGACAGCGTGCCGATGTTCACCATGTCGGAGAGCACGCCGATGTCGAACAGGGCGGCCACGAGGGCCACCACCACGCCGACGGCGATCTGCAGGCCGGCCGGGGTGCCGTGCTTGCCGGTCTTGGACAGGCTACGCGGCAGCAGGCCGTCACGGCTCATGGCGAAGACGATGCGGGTCAGGCCGAGCAGCAGCACCATCACCACGGTGGCCAGGCCCAGCACGATGCCGAAGCTGATGATCTTGGCGGCCCAGTTGGCTCCCACCAGCTCGAACGCAGTGGCCAGTGACGGGCTGTCCTGCTGGGCGAGTTCCTTGTAGGAGACCATGCCGGTGGTCACGATGGCCACGAGCATGTACATCACGATGATGAGGGCCATACCCACGCCGATGCCCAGCGGCACGTTCTTGTGCGGGTCCTTGGTCTCCTCGGAGGCGGTGGCCACCACGTCGAAGCCGATGAACGCGAAGAACACGAGCGCCGCGCCGGAGAGGATGCCGGGCACGCCGTAGATGGACGGGACCATGCCGGTGGCCCACTGCCACAGCGGCTGGCCCATCACGCCGGAGACGGCGGAGGAGCTGGCCACGGAGGAGGCCGGTTCGGCCGGCGGGATGAACGGGGTGAAGTTGGAGGCCTTGACGTAGAAGAAGCCCACGATCACCACGAAGAACACGATGGCGATCTTGAGCACGGTCATCGCGCCGTCCACGCGGGCGCCGATCTTGGTGCCGAACACGAGCAGGGTGGTGAAGAAGGCGACGATGATGATCGGGGCCACATCGATGTGGAAGGAGCCGAACGTGAGGTTGGTGTTGAAGTTCCAGCCCATCAGCCGCATGAAGTCGTTGAGGTAGACGCCCCAGTACTTGGAGATCACGGAACCGGCCATGAGCATCTCCAGGATGAGATCCCAGCCGATGATCCACGCCATGATCTCGCCCACGGTGGTGTACGTGAAGGTGTAGGCGGAGCCGGCCACCGGAATCATGGAGGCGAACTCGGCGTAGCACATCACGGCCGCGCCGCACACGACGCCGGCGATCAGGAAGCTGATGATCACGGCCGGGCCCGCGTGGAAGGCGGCGGCCTGCGCACCCACGGAGAAGATGCCGGCGCCGACCGCGACGGCCACGCCCATAATGGACAGATCCCACCAAGTCAGGTTGCGCTTGAGCTTGCGGCCCTCTTCACCTGTTTCGGCAATGGTCTGTTCGACGGATTTCGTTCGGAACAGTTGCATGGCTTCCCTTTTCTTTCCTGAGCACGCCGGGTGCGCGCAAAACATCGAGAATCGAGTATAGGAGAGGCCATGTGACTTGTCTATTACTTCCTAGGCGGGCGAGATGGGCGGCATCGGTCGGATTGTGGACGATTCGACCGATGTCCGGCGTCCGCCAAGGTTCAACAGGGGTCAAACGGAGGTTCAGCGGGTGAGCACGCCGACGCACACCGGTTCGGGGACCAGGTCCACGCCGAACGCGGCCTTGACGGCCTGTTGCACGGACTTCGCCAACGCCTCGACGTCGGCGGCCGTCGCTCCCCCGCGATTGGTGAGGGCCAGCGTGTGCTGGGTGGACAGGCTGGCGGGAGCGTCCTGTGCGGCACGGTAGCCCTTGTGGCAGCCGGCGTGGTCAATGAGCCAGGCTGCGGAGGTCTTGACGCCCGGCGTGCCGTCCGGCAGCGTGGCGGAGAAGCGCGGGGCGTCCTCCGGCAGGGTATCCGCCTGGTCCGCGGGCAGGATCGGGTTCATGAAGAACGAGCCGCAGCTGTGACGGTTGTGGTCGGGCGCGGGCAGGCCGTCCCCGCCGAGCGGGATGCCGGCCTCCTCGTTGACGGCGGCCAGACGCTTGAGATCGGCCAGGATGTTGGACTCGCGTTTGGTGCCGTCCATGGCGGGCAGCGCGTAACGGGTGGGATCCTCCAGCATGCCCTTGGCGGCACGCACCTTGAGCACGACCTCGCGGATGGCCTTGGTGGCCATGCGGTCGCCCACCTCGACGCCGAGCGCCTTGGCGAGCTGGCCGTAGCCCACGGTACCTTCGGCGGAGTGGGTCAGCGCGAAGGTGACGGACAGAACCACGTATCGCGGGGTCGGGAAGAACCGGTCCGCCGGCTTGCCGGGAGCCTCGTACATGCTGGCCTTGAGCGCGGAGTAGCGGTAGCCGAACTTGAGGTCGACCGGGGTGAGGTCGCGCGTGGTCTTGGTCTCGCGGTCCCAGACCTCCACGGATTCGACCGACGTGGCCACTTCCTGGCCGTAGGCGCCGATGTTCTGCACCACGGACGCGCCCACCGTGCCGGGGATGCCGGAAAGGCCCTCGACGCCTTCAAGGCCGATCTGGACGGTGAAGGCCACGAAGTCGTCCCAGTTCGTGCCGGCCTCGGCGTTGACGTGCACGGTACGGTCCTCGCCTTCCACGGGGGCGGCCTCGTCCGGGACCGTGATGAGGCGGCGGGCGTCGCGCACCACCACGCCGTTGAAGGGCTCGTCGGAGACCAGCATGTTCGAGCCACCGCCGATGACCACGAGCGGCAGGCCCTTGGAGTCGGCGTCCTCGACGGCCTCGATGAGGCCCACGCGCGTGGTGGGTTCGATGAAGTGGGCGATGGGGCCGCCGACGCCCATGGTGGTGATGTCTGCAAAGCTGGTCATGGTGATTATCCTATGTGGATCTGATTGTCGGAGTTGACGCCGGGGTCTTGGTGGATGTTGTGCGACACACTCAAGGAGCCGACTCGACGTCGGCCTTCGCGGCGCAGCCGCTCACTTCGCCTATGAATAGTCCACTGGACTATTCATTTAACGGCTCAGCAGCCAAGCCTACGGTCTTACAACATCCACCAAGACCCCAGCTACTAGTTGCGCATGATACATGACGCAGCTTTGAGATGGGAGCGGAAAATAAAAAAACCCGACCAGATGGTCGGGTTTGAAGCTTGATGCTTGCGATCAACGAGTCTCGCGGTGCACGGTCTGCTTGCCGCAGCGCGGGCAGAACTTCTTGAGCTCGAGACGATCAGGCGTGTTACGACGGTTCTTCGTCGTAATGTAGTTGCGCTCCTTGCACTCGGTGCAGGCCAGCGTGATGCCCGGACGGATGTCGGCGCTCTTAGCCATTCTCATTCACCTCTGTGTTCTTAGGTCTAATGGACGCGCCCACTTGTAACAGCGGGCGCAATTTGTAGCGAGGAAGAGGCTCGAACTCTTGACCTTACGATTATGAGTCGTACGCTCTAGCCAGCTGAGCTACCCCGCCAGAGAGCCCCGAGTGAGAATTGGACTCACGACCTCTTCCTTACCAAGGAAGTGCTCTACCACTGAGCTATCGGGGCGTGGCGGATAGTGGATTCGAACCACTGAAGCACGAAGCGGCTGATTTACAGTCAGCTCCCTTTGACCGCTTGGGAAATCCGCCAGTCTGTTTCCCGTCTTGGCCAGGCCGTTTGGCTTGACCTCGTCAGGCAACTTGGCTATTAAAGCAAGAATCTGCGACCAATGCAAATCGACCTTGCGCAAAGGCCCTCAAACCGTTGCAACGAAGCCGTTCTATCGGCGTGTCGTTTTTGCGGTTCGAGGGCCTTCAACAGGGTGCTTCAGTAGCGCACGGCGTCGGCGAACACCGACCCCGCCGTCCGCTTCGGCGTGTCGTCCGGGCGCGAGTCAGACGTCGAACGTCGGGCACCGGGCACCGGGCACCGGCAAAGATCAGAAGCCGGCGGCCTTGAGCTGGGCGCACACGTCGATCACCAGATCGTTGGCCTCCGCCTCGCCGATGGAGATGCGGATGCCCTCGCCGGAGAACACGCGCGTGGACAGGCCGGCGGCCAGGAAGCGCGAGGCGGCCGCGTCGGTGCGTTCGCCCAGCGGCAGCCAGAAGAAGTTGGCGTACGGTTCGGGGAACTCCCAGCCCTGGTCCTTCAGCGCGGCCACCACGCGGTTGCGTTCGGAGACGATGGACTTGACACGGTCGGTCAGCTCGTCGTAGGCGTCCAGGCTGGCGAGCGCGGCGGTCTGGGCCACATCGGTCACGCCGAACGGCAGGGCCACCTTGCGCATGCCCTCGATCACGTCCTCCGGGGCCACGGCGTATCCGATGCGCAGGCCGGCCAGACCGTAAGCCTTGGAGAAGGTGTGGGCCACCACCACGTTCGGGTACTCGCGGAACAGGTCCATGGCCACGGACGTGTCGGGATCGGTGTTGAACTGGAAGTAGGCCTCGTCGAACAGGACCAACACGTCGGAGGGCACGGCCTCCATGAGGCGGCGGGCGTCCGCGTCGGACACGGAGGTGGAGGTGGGGTTGTTCGGGTTGTTGACGATCACCAGCCGGGTCTTCTCGTTGATCGCGTTGATCAGGCCGTCGATGTCATGCGAGCCGTCCGGCAGGTTGGACACCTGCACGCTCGTGGCGCCGGCACCGGTCACGATGATCGGGTACGCCTCGAAGCTGCGCCACGGGTAGACCACTTCGTCGCCGGGGCCCGCCACGAGCTGGACGAGCATGGTGATGACCTCGGTGGAGCCGCAGCCGAGCACGATGTTCTCCGGCTTGACGCCGATCTCGCCGGCCAGACGCTCCACCACGGCCCAGCCGCGCATGTCCGGGTAGCGGTTGAGGTGCGGCAGCGCGTGATTCTCGATGGCCTCGACCACGCTGGGCAGCGGATCGAAGGCGTTCTCATTACTGGAGATCTTGAAGGAGCGCTGGCCTTCGACCTTGGGGGCGGGCTTGCCTTGCTTGTAGGCGGGGATGGAATCGATGATACTGCGATGTTTGAAACTCATGGCCTCATCCTATACCGTTTTCCGTTTTTCTTATAGACGGCTCTCAAAGCCCGGAATGACGCGGTTTTGAGGGGTTCTTGGCCGCTTGCGAGCCACGGCGGGCACTGGCATGCTGAAGCCATGACCTCAGATCTCGTGCACCACGGACAATCCTTCGACGACCAGCCGCTCGGCTTCGGTACGCTCTCCATCCACCTCGGCAACGGGGTCGACGCCGAAACCGGCGCGATCCGCCGCCCCATCACGCTCGCCAACGCCTACGCGCTGCCCTACGACCCATCCGACATCAACTGGTCCAGCTCGGACGTGAACCTCTACACCCGCAACGGCCACCCGAACCAGCGTTATCTGGAAGAGAAGCTGGCCCGTCTCGAAGGCGCCGAGGACGCGGTGGTGCTCGCTTCCGGCGTGGCGGCCCTCGCGGCCACGTTCACCACGTTCCTGAACCGCGGCGACCACGCGATCTTCTCGGACACCACCTACATCGCGGCCTACCGTCTGCTCAACCAGATCCTGCCGGAGAAGTACGGCATCGAGACCTCCATCGTGGACACCTCCGATCCGGAGAACGTGCGCGCGGCCCTACGCCCCAACACCAAGCTCGTGCATATCGAGACACCGGCGAACCCCACGCTCAAGGTTTCGGACATCCACGCCATCGCGGGCATCGCGCATGAGGCGAATCCGGACATCCTCGTCTCCGTGGACAACACCTTCAACTCGCCGTACAACGTGCGTCCGCTCGACCTGGGCGCGGACATCGTCATCGAATCGCTCACCAAGTACATCAACGGCCATGGCGACGCGCTCGGCGGCGTGATCGCCACCACCAAGGCGCGCACGAACGAGATCCGTTTCACCGCGCAGGTGAACTTCGGCGGCATCATCTCGCCGTTCAACGCCTGGCTCATCAACCGCGGCTCGGTGACGCTTCCCCTGCGCATCCGTCAGCACAACGCCTCCGCACAGGCCATCGCCGAGCATCTGGAGCGGATTCCGTCCGTGCGGTTCGTCTCGTACCCCGGTTTGGAGTCGCATCCGCACCACGACGTGGCCGTCTCGCAGCTGGCCCGCCCGGATTCCGGCTTCGGCGGCGTGCTGGCGTTCGGTCTGGACACCGACCATGACGGGCACAACCGGTTCGTTTCCAAGCTCAACGTGATCACGTCCGCCGTGTCCCTGGGCCATGATGAGAGCCTCATCGTGTTCCTCGGCGAGGACGACGAACGCCAGTACCTGTACCCGCCGGAGTTCCATCGCGGCTTCTTCCGCCTGGCCGTGGGTCTCGAGGATACAAACGACCTGATCCGCGACATCGACCACGCGCTGGTTGAGGCCGGGTTCGAGGTGTGATTTTCTTTGGCTCTGTTAAACCAAAATTGACATAAATCCATGTCTGACTACCCCTCAGACGGCTTCGCCGCCAGCTCCCCTGACAAGGGGAGCCAAGAATAAGGGCCATGTCAATCTTGGTTTAACAGAGCCTTTTCTTTTCTGGCTCCCCTCGCTGAGGGGAGTTTGCGATGTCTCCGCTACTCCCCTCAGTCGTCTACGACGACAGCTCCCCTCAGCGAGGGGAGCCAGAAAACGTCTACTGCCGCTACTTCAGGAAAGCCTTGAGCTTCCGCGACAGGTCTGCCACCGGGGCGGTGGTGCCGTGGAAGGCGGCGGCTGTGGCGTTGCGGGCCGCAAGCAGTATGAAATCGGCCTGTTCGGGGCATTGCTCGGCGAGGATGCGGGCGATATCCATATCTGTCTGGTTCGGACTGGGCTTGAAGATTGACCGCAACTCGGTCCCACGCTTTAGGCCCGGCTTGAAGCCCGAATCCGGCTCCGGCTCCGAACCGGGCTTGCGACGGAACCTCAACCGGGACTTCGCGTTGGCCCGCGCGGTCAGTTGCACCTCACGCCATGTCATGCGCCAGGCCTTGGCGGCCAGATCGTCGTATTCCGATGTCTTCCCCTGATCCGCCACCTGTCCGGACGGTTCCGCGGCGGCCCCGCGCGCTTCGGCCCGCGCGATGGCCGCGAACACCCGGCGTCGGCGCATCCAACGCCACAGCCTCGGTACACCCCAGCACAGGCCGGTCAGCACCATCACGGCAAGCAAGCCCAGCAGCACACGGGCCCACATCGGCCATGCGGCGAAGTCCGGGATGCGCCACGCCATCCACCCGTCACCACTGCTGGAGGCGCCGGCATCGGCCTTCGCGTCCTGCGATTTGGCGTCGTCGGACGAATCAGACTTGTCGGACTGATCGGCGGTGTCACCGGACGCATCGATCGATTCGTCGCCGGACTGGTCCTGCGTGGTCGTGTCGGACGTATTGTCACCGGAATCGCCGGTGGTGGCGGACGAATCGCCGGTATCGGATGAATCGGCGTCGGACGCGGCGGATCCGTTCTCGGTGGTGGCGGGCGTCACGTCGAACGGCACCCAGCCCACGCCGTCGAGGTAGGCCTCGGTCCAGGCGTGCAGCTGCTTGGACTGCACGGTGAAGTAGCCGTTTTTCTCCCGTTCGCCCACGCCGGCGTTGTAGCCGAGCACGATGCGCGTGGGCACGCCGAGCGCGCGGCCGAGCACGGCGAGCGCGGAGGCATAATGCTGGCAATAACCCGCATGCCCGTTTTCCGGGTCGAGGAAATCGTCGAGCACGTCGAGGTTGTCGCGTCCGTCACCATCGGGGGCGTCGAGCGAATAGGTGAACTTGTTGTTCGGGTTGGTGAAGTAGTCCACCAGCCAGCGCATGGCGCGCACCTGGTCGTCGTAGCTGGAGCCCTTGATGGGCACGCCCGCGGCCTGCGCCTGGTCGATGACGGCCTGGACGTTGTCGGGCAGCTTCTTGGGCAGCGAGGTGTACCGGTTTTTATGGGCGCGTTTGTCGCTGGCCTCCACGTACCGCCGCATGCGCTCGGCGTACGGGACGGTTTCGGAGATGCTGCCGTTGACCGTGGTGTAGGCGGACAGGTTCATGCCGGAGTCCTGCAGGATGGCGAAGGCGCGTCCGGCCCACATGCCCTCGCCATAGAACGAGGAGATGGCTTCGTCGTCATCGGAATTCAGATTGTCCTGTGTTTCGGACGCCGAATCGTCCAGCGGGGCCACGATCGCCACGTTGCCGCCCAAGCCGAATCCGAGCACGTACCCGTCCCTGCCAAGACCGAGCTGGTTCACGACGGTCTCGTTGAACACCACGTTGGAGGGTATGGCCGCGGATGTGCCATCGGCGAATGTCAGGTTCTCGCCCCGGAAGCTGCCGGATCCGAGCCGCCATCCGTTCGCTCCCGTCACGCTGCCATCGGCGTTGAGCGTGGCCTTGATGAGGAGGAAATCGCCCATCGAGTCGCTTCTGATCTCCGCGAGACCGGTTCCCACCAGGTCGCGGCGGGCCTGATACCAGGCTGCCCGGTTTTCGTCGCTGACTTCCGAACCGCCCAGCAGGTCGTCCTGCGCACTGGTGATCAGGGACAGCTGGCTGAACCCGGACGATGAGGTGATGGGGGTGATCGCATTGCCGTCCACGTCGTATTCGAGGTCCGATGACGTGCCGTTGCTGCGGTTGTACACCGTGCCGTCCTGGTAGAGGAGCCAGTCGCTGCCCGGGCCGTTCTCCATGTACGTGACGTTGCCGGGCACGGGCAGGAAGCGCGATTTGAGGGTGTCGATGCGGATGTTGGCGCTGACCATGAACTGTTCGAGTGTGTTCGAGTTGGTGGTGGCCACGTCGTAGCCGGTGTAGCCGAGGGCGGACATATAGGCGCCAAGCGGGTTCATGATCATGCGGTCGTAACTGGAGAGTTCGTCCTCGCTGTTGCGGCCGAGTTGGATGCCGGAGCCGTAGAGGCCCGCGTCGAGGGCGAATTCGCGGTCGTAGCCCCAGGTGTCGCCGTCGAAGTTGTCGAGCGTGGTCAGACGCAGGTAGAGGCGCTTGTAGGCCCGGTAGGTCAGGACCGTGGTGTCCGAGCCGGCGGCGATGTTGCGTTTGAGGTCGATCATCGGGTTGACGGTGTTCGAGGTGAACATGCCGCCGCCCTCCCCGATGGACAGGGGCACGCGGTACGCCAATGCGGCGGCCGGGCCTGTCAGGGGCAGGGTGATGGCGACGGCGAGCACGGCCGCGAGGAGCGGGGTGGCGGTGAGGGCGATCGCCGGGGTGCCGCCGTTGGCACGACCTCCCGCAAGGCCACGAGTGACCGGTCCGGCACCGGTGCCGAGACGGTTTGGCCTCGATTGTTTCGTCTGCTGTTCCGCAGTGGTCGCACCGTTCAACCGCAGTACGGGATGCAAGCGCCGCGGATGGGCGGCGGCAAGCGCGAACGGCAGGGCGGCCACGGTCAGTCCGATGGCCCACAGGGGCGCGAGATGGCCCACCAGCGCGTAGTCGGCGGCGAGCGCGGCCACCGGCAGCGCGACCATCACGGGGATCAGCGGCCGGAAGGCGAGGATGAGCCGGATGGCGACGGCGAGTGCGGCCACCACCAGGATGAGGAACAGGTCGCTGTATGCGGAGACCTTGAGCGGCGGCAGCTGGAGGTTGAGCTGGTCGAATCCGGCCTCGACCATGGTGGTGAAGACCCGCCATCGGGATGCGAAGCCGGTGACGAGGCCGGATGCGGCGCTCTGCTGCGCGGCCTGTGAGACCTCCTCTTCGGCGATGCGTTCAAGCGCGTCGGCGGCGAGGACACGGAAGCGCACGACGGCCAGTATCGCCGTGGCGACGAGCGTGAGCACCGTGTACGCCGCGAATCGCAGCACCGGATGCGTGGTGGCGCGCGGGGCCGGAGCGGAGACCGGTTCGACTGTCGGTTTTGCCGCGGACGCTCCGCGGGACCGATCGGACCGGGCTTTTCTGCCACGCGGCTTTCGTTGCGAGCCGCTCAGGCAATCGCCCACGGCGTTGGCCGCGGAAATCTCCAGCGCGGCCACGCCCAGCAACGCGCCAGCAAACCACATCCACGCGCCGTCGGGGGCGATGAGGCCGGAAAGACCTTTCAGTGCCACACCGAAGAACGCCAGCAGCGCCAATGCGCCCGTGATGCCGGGCAGCAGACGTTGCGTCAGGCGCGGCGACCGTACGCCGCCGTCCGCTGGCGCCAAGTCCGCTTCCCACCGAGCACCGTCGGCACCAGTCCGGATTCGGCGCCCCACGCCGGAGGGCTCCTGGATGACGATGCGCTGGTACGTCGGCTCCGCGGCCGGCTTCTGGACGGCCGGGGCAAGCACCGTCAGACGGTCGGCTATCGGAGTGCGACGCAATGCCGCGGCGAGTTCCTGACCGTCCGCGGCGTCGCAGACCATCACACGCACGGGTCCCTGACCGCTCATGGCCGTCCGTGCGATGGCGGCCGCGCGCATGGACGCCGACGGCAGCATGCCGGGATCCGGCTCTTTCTCGCGTCCTGTCCGATGCTTTCCGCTTTCCGGTGCAGCCGACGCTGCCGCGTCTGTCGAAGCGACCGAGACAACCGATGCGGCATCCGGCTGCACGGCGGCAAGGAACCGCTCGACGCCGTCAAGCCCTTCGAAGGTCTGTACGCCGTCGGTGACGATCAGCCGCTCCGCCCGGCCGGCGTTCTGCGAGGCGCGGGCCCACGGCAGCAGCGCGGCGACTTCGGCGTCGAGCCGTTCGCCCGTGACGTCGCCCGTGTTGAGCACCAGCAGGGCGGTGGTCCGCACGTCCCGGCTGGATTCGCGGGTCATGAGCTCGCCCCGGTGGGCGGTGTGACGCCAGGAGATGAGTTTGAGCGGGTCGCCCGGCGCATAGGCGCGCACGCCACCGGAATGTTCGGATTGGCTGGAACCCACATGCCGCTTGTCCACCGCGGACGTGCCGGAAGCGCCCTGCTCGTCCGTGGTCGGCAGCACCAGCGTCTGCCCGTCGTCGGGCACGACCTTGCGGGCCGCGATCAGTCCCAGCGGCGACTTCCACCGCACCACGGTGCTCACGGTGACGTACCAGCCGCGTCGCTCGGGCAACTCCCCCGTCACGCGCGCCACGGTGCTGCCGTGACTGTCACGCTGTTCGATCTGCCGGGTGAGTTTGGGGTCCCCGATGGCGATCACTCCGAGCCACTGCAGTATCACTGCTGCCAGCGCGCATACGAACACCACCGCGAGCGCGATGGTCACGTCCATCAGCGTGCGTTCATCCAGCAGCAGTCCGCCGAAGCAGCAGCCGCACGCCGCGGCGAGCAGCACCAGGCCTCCCCACGTGGGTCGGATCAGACCGTGCCGGATCATGCGCCGCATACCATGCGAACGTATGCGTCGACGGCCTTCCGAACTGGTCCCACCGCCGGCCGGCGCATTCTTCGGGGCCGCTGCCCCACGCTGCTTCCTGTGGAGCGCCATGGTCACGCCCGTGGCACAGGAGTGGCGGACACGATGTCGGCGATGATGCCACGCGCACGGTCGAGTGAGGACGCGCCGAAGCCGGCGTCGTCCAAAACCAGTCGATGGGCGAGCACGGGCACCGCCAACGATTGCACGTCGTCCGGCAGCACGAAGTCGCGGCCGTTGATGAACGCGCGGGCGCGGGCCATGGCTGCCAGGTGCAGGCTGGCGCGCGGCGAGGCGCCGTAACGGATGCCTTCGCGCGCGCGGGTGGCTCGGATGATGGCGACCAGGTAATCGGCCACGGGTCCGGCGAGCGTGACCCCGCGTACGGTGGCGCGGATGGCGACGGTTTCGGGACCGGTGCACACCCGGCGCACGCGGTCGAGCGGTCGCGACCAGTCCGCGGAGGTGAGCATGGCGGCTTCGGCCTGCGCGGACGGGTAGCCGAAGCTGGCGCAGGACATGAAGCGGTCGAGCTGGGCTTCGGGCAGCGGGTAGGTGCCCTCGAGTTCGATGGGGTTCTGGGTGGCGATGACGAAGTACGGGTCCGGCAGCGCGTGGGTGACGCCGTCCACGCTGATCTGGCTTTCGTTCATGGCCTCCAGCATGGCGGACTGGGTTTTGGGGTTCGCGCGGTTGATCTCGTCCGCGATGACGATGTTGGCGAACAGCGGGCCCGGATGGAATTCGAAGTCGCGCGTGTCCTGCGAGTAGATGCTCACGCCGGTCAGGTCGCTGGGCAGGAGGTCCGGGGTGAACTGGATGCGATGCGATTCGCCGTCGATGGCACGACCCATGGCGCGGGCGAGCGTGGTCTTGCCGACGCCCGGCACGTCCTCGAGCAGCAGGTGGCCGCCGGCCGCGAACGTGGTGACGACGAGATCGATGACCTCACGCGAACAGGACAGCGATTGTTCGAGGGTGTCGGCGAGATCGGCGAGCGTGGACGGGTGGGCGATGGCGGGTGCGGTGGGCGCGTCGAGCATGACAGCCTCTTTCATAGCGACTTCAATCCGCTATCCAGTGTACGTGCGGCGCGCCGGCCCGCTCAAATACGCCGAGCGCTGAGCCCGCCATGCACGGCGTGCATGACAGGGGCGCATCTGCGACCGTCCTCATCGCGTTGCCTCTCAGCCTGTTTCGCGACCGACTCCCCGTCTGTTCTGGCCATGACGGCATACGAAAGGACCCCGGCCGCTGTGACCGGGGTCCTGCAAAGCGTGATGCGCGTTGCTCAGCCGAGGATGGCCAGCACGTCGCGGGCGCCGATGATGAGGTAATCCTCACCCTCGTAGTGCACCTCGGTGCCGCCGTACTTGGAGTACAGCACCTTGTCGCCGACCTTGACGTCCATCGGGATGCGCTCGCCCTTGTCGTCGCGGCGGCCCGGGCCAACGGCCAGGACTTCGCCCTGCTGCGGCTTCTCCTTGGCGTTGTCCGGGATGTACAGACCGGACGCGGTCTGGGTCTGGGCCTCGGCCTGCTTGACGATGATCTTGTCTTCCAACGGTGTGAGCTTAATCGACACTGTGGGTCACCTCGTATCTGCTTGTAGTTCAGTTCGATAATGCCGCGCCAGAACGCCTCAAGAGGCTGACGATCACTTGCGTTGTCCCTTTGCGCTAGGACACATGGTAGCGCGATTGTTAGCACTCTGCCAACTTGAGTGCTAACGCTGTGAGAGAAAAGTCGGAGATATGCGACGGCTCCCCTCGGTGAGGGGAGCCGTCGAACGAAGTGGGACTGAGGGGAGCACTGCGGATGAGCCGTCGCTCCTCTCAGTCAGCTACACTGCCAGCTCCTCTCAGTGAGGGGAGCCAAAAAGGTCAGTTGCCGCGACGGGCGAGGATGGAGTCGAGACCAACGCTCAGCGATTCGCTGGTGGCGTCCGGAGCCTCCACTTCGGCGCGCTGCTCGGACTCGTGGAACGCGGCCTGCTTGGCGGCCTCCTCGGCCTCCTTGGCTCGCACGTCCTCGGCGTCCTTGGCGGCTTGGGCCTCGCTGGCGGCCTTCGCGTCATCGGCGGCCTTGACCACCTTGGCCTCGTCCATAAGCTGCTCGGCGGTCTCCGGACCCACCGGTTCGGCCTTGGACACCTGCTTGGTGGACTTGATCTCGCGGCTTTCCGGCTCCTGGGGCGCATTGCCCTCGTTGCGGGCCTCGCCGAGCGAGAAGGAGATGAGATCCTGGGAGGCGGTGGCCATGTCGAACACGTCCAGCGCGCGGGCGGGGCGCACGGAAGCCAGTTCTGAGGTGGCGTCGTCCGCGACCTCGTCGCGCTCGTCACGCATGGTGAGCGACGGCTCCACGTCCTGCTTGGCCTCGACCGAGGACTCACCGGCGGCGGTCGCATCGCCGGACTGCGCGGACGCATCGGCCTGGACGGCACCGGACTCGCTGGCAACGTTTGCATCAGCGGCCGCCGAAGCCTCGGCCTCAGCCTGCGCGGCGGCACGGGCCGCGGCACGCAGCGCCTTGGCCCTGGCCTGCTCGATTTCGGCGTCATGCAGGGCGCGGCGAATCTGACGCTGCTCCATCACCTCGGTGGCGGCCTCCTCACGGGCGGCGTCACCGGACGCGAGTTGCGCGGACCGGGCACCGGCCGCAACGGCCGCGGCCTTGGCGGCCTCCACAGCCTGGGCCTTCGCCGCCTTGGCGGCCTTGAGCTTACGGGCGCGGGCACGCTCCGCCCGCTGCGCCTTGACCTCCCAACGGCGGGCCTGACGCGCGGCACGGGCCCCCAAACCCAGCACCACGGCGAGCAACGCCAGCGGAATCAGCGTGAACAGGGTGCTGAAATGCAACGCGAGCGCCAGCACAAAGACCAGCACGGACACGGCGGCCAAAGCCCCGGCGAGCAGCTGGCGACGGCGAATGGCCGCGCGCCGCAGCTCGCGAACGCGGGCGATATGCTCAGGTGTCAGCCTCGCTGACGGTGATGATGCCGGCACTGGTGCCCCTTTCGCCTGATGCGGCTTGACGTCGCCGAACCGCGTCCCGCTCTCAGCCTCGACGATGTGGAGGGAGGGCGAGTAACGATCCTGCCGATGTTCGGTCGCGCGTTTCATGCCGTTGGCCGTGCGTACGGGCAGCCAAACGACGATGATGATCGCCACTATCACCAGCACGACAACAGTGCTTAGTGACTCGTAACCCATAGAGTCAAGAATAGGAGACCCGCCGACGAACTTGGTGTTGCCGTCTCGGGCGTGTCGGGGGGATATGGCGTAATCACGGGCCGCGGCCGCGTTAATGCAGTCCGTTCGCGGCGAGTCGGGCCGCGAACCCCGAGCCGATGTCCTCGGCCAACAGCGAGAAGGTGACGTGGTCGCGCCACTTGCCGTTGACGTACATGTACCGTTCGCGCAGCCCCTCATGATGGGCGCCGACCTTGCGCACCACGGCCAGCGAGCGCGCGTTCTCCGGCAGAATCGCGATTTCCAGACGGTGCAGGGCCGGGCCGAACGGGTCGCCGAGCGCCCAGTCGGCCAGCATGGCGAGGGCCATGGGCGCGAACCCGCGGCCGGCGTACGCCTGATCGACCCAGTAGCCCACCACGCCGGTGCGCATGGCACCGTACGCGATGGCCCCGATCGAGATCTGGCCCACGATCCGCATCTGGTATTCGATGACGAACTGGGCGCCCGTGCCGTGCTGCTCGTTGCGGCGTTGGCGCTGGATCCACTGGTTGAAGGTGATGGCGGCGCCGTGCATCGGATCCCCGGACTCCCAGGGGGCCAGCCAGTCGTTGTTGCGCCAGCGCACCTCGTCCCACAGTTCCTCATCGTCCATGGTCAGCGGACGCAGCACGATGGGGAAACCGGGGTGGCTCAGGCGCGGCATGCGGATCTGATGATCCGGTTTGAACGCCTCTTTGATCGACTGGAAAACTGACACGGCCCCTAATTCTAGCGATTCGCGCGGGGTTCGCCGGTCCGGCCCACGATATGGTCGCCGCCCTCCACACCGCCGGCGGTGCTAGGTTGTGCGGTATGAACGGTTCTTCCAATGTTTCTAAGGATGAGTTGAGGCATCGGGCGCTGGCCCGGCGCAAGCTGACGACGGCCGAGGAGCGGTCAGCCGCGGGCGAGGATCTGGCCCGACGGTTCCCCGCCGAGCTGCTGCGGACGGTCGCAGGGACGGACGGCGAGGCGCGGGACGACGCGGCACGGGGGGTGACGGTGGCCGCGTACGTGTCGATGGGTTCAGAGATGGAGACGCGGCCGCTGCTGGCCATGCTGCTCGCGGAGGGATGCCGGGTGCTGGTGCCGCGATTGGGTTCCGGACGCGAGATCGGCTGGAGCGTACTGGACAGCCTGGATGCGCTGGAGACCGTGAACCAGCCGGGGCACCTGCGCCCGGACGAGCCGGAGGGACAGGTGCTGCCGCCCGAGGCGCTCGCCGAATGCGATCTGGTGATCGCTCCGGCGATGGGCGTGGATCCGCGTGGCTACCGTCTGGGCCGTGGCGCCGGCTGGTACGACCGGGCGCTCGCCGCCCGCCGCGCCGGATGCCCGTTGGTCGCCGTGTGTTGGCCGTGGGAGGTGCTGGACGACGATCTGCCTGCCGAATCCCATGACGTGCCGGCCGATGCGGTGCTTACTTCGGCGGGATTCCGGGCTCTTCGTGAGGTCTGATATTCCACGGGCGAAGTGTCAGGGCAATGACTAGGATATGAACGGTTGCCTGGCATGGCTGCGCGTCATGCACGAAGAGCAGAAACAGTTTGTACTTTGTTGGAGGAATCCGTTGCCTACCTATCATTACCGCTGCAAGAACTGCGGCTACGATTTCACCGAACAGCAGTCGTTCAACGACGACCCGATCACCGTGTGCCCCAAGTGCGCCCAGGAGCAGGTGCGCAAGGTCTACTCCGCCGTGCCGATCGAGTTCAAGGGCCACGGCTTCTACCGCACGGACAAGTCCTCGAAGTAGTCGTTCGATAGCGACCCCTTGGGGAGAGACGTTTTCGGAGCTTCCCTCGGGCCGCTTCACGGCCCCTCCGAGAGGGTGCCGATACGGGACCGATGTGGATAACTCGCCAAGCTGTATCCACATAGCCCGGTTCGGGTTGCGGCTTGTGAAATTCCAAGGTCACCATGGTGCTCATGGTGACCTTTTCCATATTTCAAGCACCCGCACGCGGCTCGTTGAAGCGCCGTCGTGCGTTGTCCTATGCCCGGCGGCTGGCCGCGGCCCTGTGCGCCGGTCTGGCCGTGCTGTTCGGCTTGCAGGCCGTGCTCGCCACCATCGAGACCTCGCCGGTGGTGGTGGCCGTCAATCCGATTCGGCGGGGAGCGACGATTGGCGCCGAGGACGTGCAGGCTGTGGCGATGCCGGCCGGCGCGTTGGGGCCGTCCATGGTCGAGGAGACGGCGGACGTGGTGGGCGGCATCGCGCAGATCGACATCGCGGCCGGGGACGCGATCACCGTGCATATGGCCCGGAACGCCCCGTTGGCCCCCACCGGAACCACGGTGATCGCAGTGCGATTGGCCAGCAGTCCCGATGAGCTGCTGCCGGGCGATGAGGTCAGTCTGGTGTCCGCCGTGGGGTGTGACGGGACAGATTGCATGCTGGCGGAGAATGCGCTGGTGATGGGTGTGAAGGGGCGCGGGGCGGGCGGCGATGACGGTGACGACAGCGGTGGTTCGAGTTCGCTTGCATCCGTATATGGGGATGATGCGAAGACGGTGTCCTGCGCGATGAAGCCGGAGGACGCCGCCAAGGTGATGGAGTTGCAGGAAGCCGGTGCGGTCATTGCGGTGATGCGGTAGGTGAGCGGAATCGGCCTGCGACCGATGCTGTTTTAGCCCGCGGGCTTTGCCCGCTCCGCTGCTCTCCCCCAGTCATCTTCGCTGACAGCCCCCCTCGCCAGAGGGGGCCAAGGGTTATATCAACTTTCTCGGCTCCCCTTGTCAGGGGAGCTGGCGGCGAAGCCGACTGAGGGGTAGTCCCGAGGGATTACTGACGTTCGTTGAATACGGCCCAATGAGGCGGCAGCTCGCCGAGGATGCGACGGTCGTCGTCGGCCTGGCGTTGCTGGGCGGTCTGCATGTCCGAGGGCTCGAGCTTGACGCCGTCGGCGTCGAAGCTCTCCGTGCCCTTCATCACCACGCGCTTGTGCTTGCGCGGCGTGCGGCGCGTGGCCGAGTACTCAGCCATGGCTACTTGACCTCGCCGTAGATCTCGCTGATGCGCGCCATGATGCGGTCCACTTCCTTATCCGGGTTGACGAACGCGGCCACGCTCCACACGGTCATCACGTTCCAGCCCAGGGAGATCAGATCCTGCGCGGACAGGCGGTGACGGCGGCGCGTGGACTGCACGGACATGAAGTTCGCATCGTCGGTTTGCACGGCGAGGGCGAACGGCTTGTCCTTGACGCCCACGACCAGCGGGATCCTGATGCCCTTGTCGAAGCCGTATTCGAGCGCGGTCTCAAGGCCACGGGCGCGCAGTCGGTCGGCGATGTCCGCGAAGAGCATGTTCTCGGTGGCCGCGTTCTTGACCGGCAGCACCGGACGGCCGTCGAGTTGGCCCGCCCAGGTGAGCATGGTCTTGAGGAACTTCGGGCCGGGCTGGTGCAGGCGCTCGTCCTCCATCTCCTCGGGGCCGAACGCGGAGACGATGTCCAGATCATGGTCGGCCAGCGCCAGCGCGTCGAGCAGCATGCCGCGGCCGCCTTCGGATTCGAGCACGCCGAACTGCTGCAGCAGACGGCCATGCACGGTCTTGGCGTAGCACAGCGAGATGATCACGTCGGTGGCCTGGCTGCCGGCCACATCGCGCAGGTTCACCAGACGCACGTGACGCAGGAACCGGTTCATCGCCTCGGACTTGGAGGCCAGCGACTTGAGCTCCGCGCCGAGACGGGTGCGGAAGGCGTCGGTCAGAACCACCACGGCCAGACGATAGCTGGCGGGCACCACGGTGAAGCGGCCGGCTCGTTCGGTGATGATGCGCACCACCTCGTCGATCTCCTGCTGGCTGGATTCCACCAGTCCGGTGGACATGACGGGCACGCCGTTGGCCTCCACACGGTGGAAATGCACTTCACCCGCGGCCGGTTCGGTGGTCACGTCGTAGCGGACGGAACCATAGCCCTCGGATTCCAGGAAGGCGGCCAGACGCGGCGGCCTGCGGGAGGGTTCGGACTCCACCTCGACGCGCGGCAGCATGTCGATGAGCTGGCGCACGGATTCGGATGTGGTGGTGGCGCAGTGCGCGATGATCACCACTTGGCGCACGCGGGCCAGCACGGACAGCAGTTCGATGGACGGCATGTGCGCGCAGGCATCCAGAATCGCCACGTCCGCAAGGCCTTCGGGCTCGGTGAGCGCGGCCAGCGTGCCCGGCGAGGCCACCAGAATCGGCTTGGCGGCGGCCAGGATCTCCGGGTGGTTGCGGCGGATGCGGCTCAGCTGCACGTTGGCGCGCCCGGCGAGCGCGGTGTGCAGCTGGTTGGCCTCCTGCGTGCGGGAGAAGAGCATGTCGCACAGGCGTCGCATGGACTCCTGCGCCACCATCGGGCCCACGGAGCGCACGTGCTCCACGTCCACCTGGGCGAAGCGGTCGGAGGCGGTCTGCAGCACGGAGCCATCCTGGTTGGAGATGATGGCGGAGGAACGCACGATGTCCTCGAACACCGTGGTCCACCAGGCCAGCTGCACCTCGCCGCGGATCTGCTCCACGGTGGCATGGCGGGCGGTCAGGTCGGCCACCAGCTCGTTCAGGCCGGCGGCGGCGAAGTCCTGTTCGAGGCAGCAGCGCTCGGGCAGGGTGTCGAGGGCCTTGCGGTCGTCAAGCAGGGCCTTCAGGCGGGCCTCGACCTTGGTGAAGTCGTCGGTCTCCAGGTTGCCGCCGGAGGGCGTGGTGGCCAGGACGGCGTCGAGCGCCGTCATGTTGGTCATCAGCGCCTCCTGGGTGGAGATGATCTCATCCAGCTTGGTGGGCAGCACCGGCCAGCCGCCGTGGGGCACGAACTCGTGCCACTGCTCGCCTTGCTTGGCCACCACCTTGAGCGCCTCGTGCAGGTCCTCGACCTGGGCACCCACACGCAGCAGGCCCTTGGCCTCCTTGATGTGGCGGCGACGCTCCCAGAAGCCCATGGACGTGCCCTCGGCCTTGCGCACGGCCTTGGGTTTGGTGGCCTCGATCATGGCATCGATGTCCCGTTCGAAGATCTCGGGCTGGAACACGTCGAGCACTCGCCTGAGGTTCTTGAGCACGGTGACCTGCTTGCCCCACTCGTAGCTGCTCACAGGCACGGGGAAGCCGCAGGTCTGCACGGTGCGGGCCACCTGGTCGCGCGTGGCGGGCAGGAACTTGCGCAGCAGGTCGTCCACGCGCTGGTAGGCGGTCACGGCATCCTGCTCGGTGGTCAGGGAGGCACGATACCAGGCCGTGTCTTCGGGGCCGATGGAGAATTCGCCGAGCTCGCCGGCACGCTCCAGCTTGCCGATCCACGATTCCATGTTCTCGCCCACGGTCAGGGCGCTCTGTTCCTTCAGGCGCACGTGGGTGGCCGGGTGCGTGGGCAGCACGGAGATGCGGGCCAGGTTCTGGATGGTCTCGTAGGCGGAGACCTTCCACTTCTCGTTCACGCCGTGCAGGTCGCCCAGATAACGGGTCAGACGGGAGCGCACGCCCACGAGCTCGTCGGCCAGCTGGTCGAAGCGCTGCGTGGCGACGCCCGGCTGGAAGCCCACGGCGGCGATGAGTTGCTGGTCGATGGCCGTGTTCGCGTGCTCGTCCGCCACGTCCAGCAGCTGGGCCTTCATCTCGTTGGCGGCGGCCACCTGCATGAAGCGGCGGCGCTGTTCGGCGACTCCCGGCACGTACAACACGGAGCGGCCGTTCATCAGGCAACGGGATGCGATGGCCACGGCGGTTTCCGCGGTGCCCTTGGAGAAGGCACCGTCCACGACCACACTATGGCCGGAGGCCGCCAGGGATGCGGCGTATCGCACGGTGTTGTCGGCGTCGCCCACCTCGTATTCGGTGTGCGGGTCGGCGTCGAACGGGCTGTACTGCGGCAGGTCCACGGCCTTGAGCGTGGCCTGGGCGCTTTCGCTGCCGGCCAATGCGTCAAGCAGCGTGTTGCCGGTGGGGCCGGCCTTGAGCTGGTCGATGGTGCGACGGGCCTCGCTGACCATCAGCGAGGACGGGTCCATCAGGCAGCCGAGCAGGATCTGGCGTTCGATGCTGAAGTCCGCGATGCGATCGTCCGCCTCGGTGGCAATGCGGGAGAACATGGCGGAGGTCTCCGGGGTGCCGGAGTCGTAGTTGGAGCCGTCGAACAGGGCGTCCTCGTCCAGGAACACGCCCTGCTCACGCAGCGCGTTCACGAATGCGTTGTTGAGGCCCACGCGGCCGGAGAAGCGGATGGAGGGCACGCCGTCCTTGGGCACGGTGACGTCCACCGGATAAAGCAGCACGGGCAGCGCGTTGCCCTTCCACGTGGCCACACCCACCACCAGGGACAGTTCGGCCACGCCGGAGACGCGGCGCTTGGCGGACTGGTCGTCCAGCACGCGGGCCACATGGCGTTCGGCGGCCTTGAGCACGCCGGAATCACGGAACAGCGAGTCCAGCATCACATGGCCGGAGGCGAACAGCTGGGCCACGCCGGAGGGATGGGCGTGGGTCATGTCCAGTTTGGCGGTCAGCTGGCTCACGTCCTCCAGCGGGGAAGGCGCCAGCATGCCGCGGTACTGGTCGCGCCAGCGGCGGATACGGTTGAGTCCGGCCTCGATGGCGCGCTGCTGGGCCTGCGACTGGAGGGTCGGGACCGGCTGCGCGGGCGACTGGGCCGTGTTCTGCTCGGCCGCCTCGCCCTGGCCGTTCTGGCCGTCAATCGACGGGTTTTCGTTCGTCTGGTTCTGAGTCATCCTCGGGCTCACTTTCCAACCGCTTCGCGGTATTCCTGATAGCCCTTGTTGTGTGCCAGGGCCTCATCGATGTCAGCCTCGCCTCGCGCGGCGAGCCATGCGTACATGTCGTCATACAGATACGGGTTCATGGCCAGGAACGCCAGCAGCTCCGGGTGACGGGCGATCTCGAACTGCATCGAGAAATCCTGCGTGCGCTTGGCGTCGTCCGAGGTCAGTCCATCGACCTCGATCACTTCCTCCTGGGCCTTGAGTTCGCCCTTGGCCACACGGTCGAACACCGAACCGGGCTCGAAGGCGGGCGAGTAGACACCGGTGGCGTCCGGGTCGTCGTTGCCGACGATGCCGGCGGCGGCGTTTTGCTGCGTCGAAGCAGCGGCATCGGCGGACGGCTGCTGCGCGCCTTCGTTGGATGCGCCGGACACGGTGCCGGAAGACTGATGCTGATCCGCCGGGTTCGTCATCGCGGAGGGATCGGACGTGACGATCGGTCCGGCGGAATCGTTTCGCGCGTCGCCGGCGGCGGGCTGCTGGCTTCCGGACGGTGATTGGGACTGCCGGCCGCCCTGTTCCGGCTGGGTCACGGCGTTCGCGGCGTTGCCGGCGTTCGTCTCGACGTTCGCGACGGACGGGCGGGTCACGGCGTGGGCGATGGCGTCCACCGGCACCACATCCGGCACCGACGTGCGGATCACCGGACGCGCGGACTGCGGCACCACGCGGGTCTGCTCATCGCGGGAAGCCTCCACCGCACCGGCGACGGGCGTACCCGCGGACGGGCCGGACTGGCCGGGCTCACCGGCACGATCGGATTGACCGGCGTCGGAGGCGCTGGCGCCGGGCACTTCGAAGTCGTCGCCATGCTCCGGCTCGGACTGCTGGGAGAGCGCGTCGGCGAACAGGTCGCGCGGCTTGGCGGGTTCCTCCGGCTTGGTGGCGAGCTGCGGGATGCTGAGGCTGTCCAGGATCATCGCGTCCTCGCGGACCTTGCGCTTGACCATGTCCGCGCTGAACATGGCGGTGGGCTCGCCGGCGCGCAGATCGAGGATGTCGTCCACGGACATGTCCGCGGCGTCCGGTTCCTGCGGGGCCTCCCCCACGGCGTAACCGAACAGGTCAGGGACTTGCGGGTGCTCGTCGGTATCGTCCGACTCCTCGATGCGGATGAAGTCGGCCGGCACATCGCCGAACTGCATGCGCATCGGCGAAGTGGGCAGCAGGAAGTCGGCGTTGGCGGGCAGGCGCAGCAGGTCGCCGTTGTCCCGGACCACGTAGGAGCCGTTGGTGGAGCCGAGGTCGCGCACATAGCCGGCGCCGTTCTCACGCACGCCGAACAGCGCGTGGCGCTTGGACATGGATTTGGTCTGATCGACGATGTCGATGCGCGTGTTGCCGTCATCGGCAAGGGGACGCAGCGGCTTGCGGCCTATCTCCACGCTTTCGCCTGGTTTGACGCTGGCCTGGTCAGCACCATTGATTCGCACCGTCCATTCACTCACCGTGACTGCCTCCCTCAACACACTACTGGCCATACTACGTGCCATTGTGTCATTACTTCACGATTTTCGGCGTATTTGCCGTGGCTTTGGCACAGGACGTACGCCTGACGGTTCCGCCGCTTTCCGCGATGGGGCGCACGACTCCGGAATGCGGAAAACCCCGCAGCCTGCATGCAGGTGCGGGGTTCCCCAAAAAGCTGTGTGAGTTGCGGCTTATGCCGCGCAAATCACTTGAGCTCGACGGAAGCGCCAGCCTCTTCCAGCTGAGCCTTGGCCTTCTCGGCGTCTTCCTTCTTGGCCTTCTCCAGGACGGCCTTCGGAGCGCCGTCGACGAGAGCCTTGGCCTCGGCCAGGCCGAGGTTGGTGATGGCGCGGACGGCCTTGATGACCTGGATCTTCTTGTCGCCAACGGCGGAGAGGATGACGTCGAACTCGTCCTTCTCCTCCTCAGCGGCGGCAGCGGCCGGAGCGGCAGCGGCAACAGCGGCGACCGGGGCAGCAGCCTCGACGTCGAACTTCTCCTCGAAGGCCTTCACGAACTCGGAGAGCTCGACCAGGGTCATCTCGCCGAAGGCTTCCAGCAGCTCATCGTTGGTGTACTTAGCCATTATGGCTTCCTTTCAAATCTTGGCAGTGGACGAAGTGGAGATCCACCGCCTAAATAAACCTTGTTTATTGAATTATCGAAGCATCTGATTCAAGCCGCGAAGGCGAAAATCAGGCAGCCTTCTCCTGCTTTTCGCGCAGGGCGTCGATCGTACGCACGGCCTTGGTCGGCAGAGCGTTGAACAGGTACGCGGCCTTGGCCATCGTAGCCTTGACGTCGCCGGCGAACTCGGCGAGCAGCTGCGGGCGGGACTTGAGGTCCGCCAGCTTCTTGGCACCCTCGGCATCGTAGACGGTGCCGTCAGCGGCAGCACCCTTGATGACGAGAGCCTTGTTGTCCTTGGCGAAGTCACGGATGACCTTCGCAGCCTCAATGAAGTCGCCCTTCACGAAGGTGATGGCGGTCGGGCCAGCGAGAATCTCATCGAGACCCTCGATACCCGCTTCCTTGGCGGCGATGCGAGCCAGCGTGTTCTTAGCCACAGTGTAGGAAGTATCGCGGCCTAGCTTTTCGCGCAGATCGGAGATCTGCGGAACGGTAAGCCCGCGGTACTCGGTCAGGTAGACAGCGTCAGCGTTACGGAACTGCTCCGTAAGCTGGGCGACCACCACTTCCTTTTCGGGCCTCTTCATGGCGTTCCTTCCTTAGTCGGCCGTTGACTTTTGTCCGGAAACGTCTGGCAGGGCAATAAAAAAGCCCTGCGCACAGGCAGAGCAACATAATCTCGCAAGCGCTAACTTGCTGGCCCTTGACGGGCTTATATCTCTCAACCTGCGCTGGCCTGGCGAACCAAACTTCGGAAATACGCTCACGCGCACTTCAACCAACGGTCTGTGGTTTACGAGTGGATAGATTATGATGTGGCGGCGACAACGCGGAATTCGGGCGTGTCGCGGGTGGATTGGGCGTCAGGCGGTTTGGGCGGCGCTCCCCTCAGTCAGCTTCGCCGACAGCTTCCCTCGGGGAGGGGAGCCTGCGTCTCATTTTCCGGTTCCTCTCCTTGAGAGGAGCCGTCGCCGACGATGACTGAGGGGCGCACCGCCTCAGAAAGGCACCGTTACAGCGTGGCGGCGTACTGGGCCACCGATGCGGTGACTTCCTTGAGATAGTCGAGCGAGCGGCGCCAGTGGCCGGGTACCTCGATGGAGTGGTTGGCGTCCGGGTACTCGTGCACGTGCGGGGTCAGGGCGTTGGCGCGGATGCGGTCGTAGAACGGGTCGGCGGTGCCGGCGCACACCAGCGGTGCCGGACCCGGATAACGCGAGCCGGCCGCATGCGAGCTGCCGGAATGCTCGGAACGGATCACCTCGGCCGCGACCTCGACGGACGGGGCCTCGGGCTCGCCCACGATGTCGTCGCCCACGGCGGGCACCGGAATCACGCGCGCGGACGGATCGAAGTCGGCGTGGTGCAGCACCGGCGTGAGCAGTACGAACGGCAGGCCGTAGTGCGAGGCCACATGCGGGTAGGTCATGGTGGTCAGGGACTTGCCGATGAGCAGGAGCCGCTGGGACTTGGCGGGCGATGCGGAACCGGCGGAGGACGACGCTCCCGTCGCCATGCCGGAATCGCCGGCAGACCCGCTGCCGGACGTCACACCGGAATCACCGGAAGCAAGGGCTGTGTTCACGCTCTGGGCGGCATCATCCTTCGCATCCTTGCCCGCTGACTTGCCACGCACGGACCTGACCCATCCATCGATGGCCTCGTTGAGCACAGGAATCACGGTGGACAGGTCGTCCGAGGCGTTGCGCACGTTCATGCGGTCGATGCGCCAGCCGGCCTCGGCCAAGGACTGCGCCGCCCAGTAGAGCAGAGGGCGATCGCAGTTGTAGCCGGTGCCCGGCATGAGCAGCACGCGGCCGTGCTCCTGGCCCGGTTTGACGACGTTCTTCCTCCACGACGTGATACTCACTTCGACCGCTGGCTTCATCTGCTCTCCCCTATCGCGCACTCGAACGCGCCTCTACGCCTTTTTGCCCGTCATTCATTCTTCGGCACCGGCAGACCATATATACGGTGGCACCCGTTGGCGTCCGGCGATGCTCGCTGTCCACATTAGTCCCGCCAAGCGCCAAGGACCTCCCGGACAGCTAAGCAATCAGCGCGAATGGCCGCAGCCCGACCTTGGCCCTCACTTGAAGGCGATGGGATCGGCATCGCCGCCAAAACAAGCGCGTTATAGGCGTGGTTTATAATCGGCCACGGTTCTGATCGGGCGAGCGGCACCGGACGTGTGTCTGCCGGGCCGGTCAGGGCGAGTCGCAATTCTCGCCGGGGCCGCCGCTGCCGAGCATATTTCAGCCGCGACAAAAGAGCCCCGCACAACCCAAGGAAGTAGAGAGTATGGAGAAGTTCTTCCATCTGAAGGAGAACAACACGACGGCCTCGACCGAGATCCTGGCCGGTCTGACCACGTTCTTCGCGATGGCGTACATCATCGTCGTCAACCCGCAGATCCTGTCCAAGACGGGCATGCCGTGGGGCGGCGTGTTCCTGGCCACCATCATCGCGGCCATCATCGGCACCCTGGTCATGGGCCTGTTCGCCAACGTGCCGTACGCGCAGGCGGCCGGCATGGGCCTCAACGCATTCTTCACCTACACGGTGTGCTTCGGTCTGGGCTTCACCTGGCAGCAGACCCTGTGCATGGTGTTCCTGTGCGGCCTGATCAACATCGTCATCACCGTCACCAAGATTCGCAAGATGATCATCATGGCCATCCCCGAGGTGCTGCAGCAGGCCATCGGCGGCGGCATCGGCCTGTTCGTGGCGTACGTGGGCATGCTGAACGTGGGCCTCATCAAGTTCACCCCCGGCGACGCCAAGGAGGCCGCCAAGGGCGGTGCCGTGGCCGCCACCCCGGGTCTGGCCGAGTTCAACGACAAGATGCTGTGGGTCTTCCTCATCGGTCTCGTGCTGGCCATCGTCTTCACGGTCATGAAGGTCAAGGGCGGCCTGCTGCTGGCCATCGCCATCACCACCGTGGCCGGCATCCCGTTCGGCGTGACCAACTTCGGCTCCTCCGTGTCCATCTCCGAGACCTTCTCCCAGCTGCCGCAGACCTTCGGCGCGATCTTCTCCGCCGACGGCTTCCCGGCGCTGTTCTCCGATCCGACCAAGCTTCCGCTCGTGATTGTGACGATCTTCGCCTTCTCCATGTCCGACACCTTCGACACGCTGGGCACGTTCATCGGCACCGGCCGCCGCACCGGCATCTTCTCCGCCGCCGATGAGGAGGCCCTGGAGAACGGCCACGGCTTCTCCTCCAAGATGGACAAGGCCCTGTTCGCCGACTCCATCGCCACGTCCATCGGCGCCATCTGCGGCACCTCCAACACCACGACCTATGTGGAGTCCTCCGCCGGCATCGCCGCGGGCGGCCGCACCGGCCTGACCTCCGTGGTGGTGGCCATCTGCTTCGCGCTGTCCGCGTTCCTGGCCCCGGTGATTTCCGCCGTGCCGTCCGCGGCCACCGCAGGCGTGCTGGTGATCGTGGGCTGCCTGATGGCCGCCTCGCTGAAGGAAATCGACTGGGCCAACATCGACGACGCCATCCCGGCGTTCTTCGCGGCCGTGTTCATGGCCTTCTCCTACTCCATCTCCTACGGCATCGCCGGCGGCTTCATCATGTACTGCATCGTGAAGACCTGCAAGGGCAAGGCCAAGGAGGTCCACCCGCTACTGTGGATCGTCTCCGCGCTGTTCATCCTGGACTTCGTGTGCATGGCGCTGCTGTGATCCAAGCGCTGTAGCTGACGCACATGGGCCCGCATCGATTCGTTCGGTGCGGGCTTTTTTGGCTCTGTTAAACCAAGATTGACATGAATTCCATTGGACTACCCCTCAGTCGGCTTCGCCGCCAGCTCGTCCTGCAATTAGAGACGAACTTCGTTCGCAGTCTGTTGGCTCGACTGTCGTCTCGCACATCGCCTACAAACAGCTCTGCTGTTTGTTTCACGGCGATGTCCTGACAAGGGGAGCCAAGAATAAGGGCCATGTCAATCTTGGTTTAGCGGAGCCTTTTTGCCGCCGGTACATTCCCAATCCACTTGAAGAAGGACTCTCAAACGGGCCATACGCAACCTTCGGCGTCGGTTTCATGCTATTAGCGAGCGGAAACTAGCACGAAACGGACGCAAATCGGCCTGCGAGCGTCGGTTTCACGCTAGGACTGCATGCCTTCTAGCACAGAACCGACGCTGAATGGTGGTTTTGCGTCGGTTTCTTGCTAGTCGCATTAGTCTTCTAGCAAGAAACCGACGCCCGCACGCCCATAGACAGCCCACCGCCTCGCCGCGCCACCACACCGCCGGCCAGCCCCTCTCCAAAACGCGGGAAGCCCCGCACGGCAGATATATGCCATGCGGGGCTTCCGCTGTTGATAGAGGGACGGCGACTTCCGTCGCGGACAACGAGCTACGCACTGGTTGCCGCTCGGCTATCGCCGAGTCTTCGCCTACAAACAGTCCGGTGGACTGTTTGCTTGGCGGCTCAGCAGCTCCGTCACTGATCGTTTGACGGAAAAGCCCCGCCCGAAGCGGGGCCCTTCCGTCAAGCGATCAGCCGAAACGACCGGAGATGTAGCGCTCGGCCTCGGCGTTCTGAGGATTGTTGAACATCGTGGTGGTGTCCGCGAAGTACTCCAGGTGGCCCGGCTGGCCCACGGCCTTCAGGTTGAAGAAGGCGGTGTAGTCGGCGATACGGGCGGCCTGCTGCATGTTGTGGGTCACGATCACGATGGTGTAGTCGTCCTTGAGCTCGTTGATCAGATCCTCAACGGCCAGGGTGGAGATCGGGTCGAGGGCGGAGCAGGGCTCGTCCATAAGCACCACCTGCGGGTGGACGGCCACGGCGCGGGCGATGCACAGACGCTGCTGCTGACCGCCGGACAGACCGATGCCAGGGTTGTCAAGACGATCCTTGACCTCGTTCCACAGGTTGGCGCCGCGCAGGGCCCACTCGACCAGATCGTCCGCGTCGGACTTGCTGATGTGCTTGTTGTTCAGACGCACACCGGCGAGCACGTTCTCGCGGATGGACATGGTCGGGAACGGGTTCGGGCGCTGGAAGACCATGCCCACGTCACGACGGACGGAGACGGGGTCCACGTCCTTGTCGTACAGGTTCTTGCCCTCGAGCAGGACCTCGCCCTCGACGTGCGCGCCGGGGATGAGCTCGTGCATGCGGTCGAGCGTGCGCAGCACGGTGGACTTGCCGCAGCCGGACGGGCCGATGAAGGCGGTGACCTTGTTCGCCTCGATGTTGATGTTCACATCCTCCACGGCCAGGAAGTCGCCGTAGTAGATGTTCTCGTGGTTGACGTCAATACGTTGTCCCATGATGTTTCCTTATTGTTTTTATGTCTTCTGACGATTATGGACTACCCTCAGTCGGCTTCGCCGCCAGCTCATCCTGCAATTAAGGACGAACTTCGTTCGAGACCTGCTGGCTCGACTGTCGTCTCGCACATCGCCTACAAACAGCTCCGCTGTTTGCTTCACGGCAATGTCCTGACAAGGGGAGCCGAGAGAGGTGTCTTTAGCGCTCGGTCTTGACGGCGAAGACCTTCGCCACCAGGCGGCCGATGAGGTTGAGCACCAGCACCACGATGATCAGCACCAGGGCGGCGGCCCAGGCGCGTTCCATCGGGATGGTGGTCACGCAGGCCGCGGTGGCGTTGGCCGGGCAGTTGGCGGAGAGCTTGGAGTACTCCTGGTAGACGTACACAGGCAGCGTGGTCATCTGGCCGGCGAACAGGTTGACGTTCGTGCTGGCGATGTAGCCTGCGGTCATGAGCAGCGGTGCGGTCTCGCCGATCACGCGGGCGATGGCGAGGATGCAGCCGGAGACGATGCCCGGCAGGGCCGTACGCAGCACGATCTTGGTGATGGTGCGCTGCTTGGTGACGCCGAGGGCCAGGGAGGCCTCACGCAGATCGTTCGGCACGATCTTGAGCATCTCCTCGCAGGACTTGACCACGGTGGGCAGCATCAGCAGGGAGAGTGCCACGGAGCCTTCGAAACCGTTGATGGTGCCGGGGCCGAACACGATGGTGAACATCGAGAAGGCGAACAGACCGGCGACGATGGAAGGGATGCCGCTCATCACGTCGACCAGCAGGGAGATGGTCATGGCGAGCTTGCCGCCGTGCGCGTACTCGACGAGGTACACGGCGCACATGACGCCGATCGGGATGGAGATCAGCATGGCGCCGCCGGTGATCTCCAGGGTGCCGATGATGGCGTGGAGCACGCCGCCGTAGCCGCCGGAGGGGGTCGGGTTGCCGCCGACCGCGCCGGTCATGTTGTAGCTCAGGAAGTTGAGGTTCAGACGCTTGAAGCCGTTGACGATGGTGGTGTACAGCACGGAGATCAGCGGGATGCAGGCGATCACGAAGGCCAGCGCGATCAGGCCGGACATGAACATGTCCTTGCCCTTGCGGTACTGCTCGGAGGAGCGGGTGGGGCGGAACTTGTCGAAGTCGATGACGGGCGCGCCGTCAAGGTTCTTCTTCTTGGTTTCTTCAGCCATCAGGCACCTGCCTTCTCAGTGATCTTGCGAGCCGCGAAGTTGACGATGAAGGTAATGAGGAACAGGATCAGACCGGTTCCGATCAGCACGGAAACACCAAGATCGTTGGCTTCGGGGTACTGGGCGGCAATGTTGGATGCGATCGCGTTGCTCTGGGAGGCCTGCAGGATCTTGATGGAGTAGCCGGTGACGCTCGGGGAGAGGATCATCAACACGGCCATCGTCTCACCAAGTGCACGACCGAGGGCCAGCATGGATGCGGAGACGATGCCGGAGCGGCCGAACGGAATCACGGCCAGCTTGATCATCTCCCACTTGGTGGCGCCCAGACCGTAGGCGGCCTCCTGCTGGAGGGTCGGTGTCTGCAGGAAGATATCGCGCGACATGGAGGTGATGATCGGCAGGACCATCACGGCGAGCACCACGGCCACGGTGGCCACCGTGCGCTGCGGGTTGGCGGCGGGGCCGGCGAACAGCGGGAACCAACCCAGGTGGTTGGCCACCCAGTTCCAGAACGGGTAGATGGCGGGCACCAGAATCAGGCCGCCCCACAGACCGTAGATAACGGAGGGGATTGCGGCGAGCAGGTCGATGACGTAGCTCAGGCCGGTGGCGACGCTCTTCGGCGCGTAGTGCGAGATGAACAGGGCTATGCCGATGGACACGAAGAACGCGATGATCAGGGCCAGGATGGAGATGAGCACCGTACCGAACAGCAACGGCAGCACGTAACCCCAGAAGCTGGAGACCTTGCCGCCGGTGAAGCTGGAGATGGTCTCGCTGTTGGCCTTCTGGTCGCCGCCGATGAGCGGCCACGCGCGGAAGAAGAGGAAGAGGAACACGGCTGCGAGCACGACCAGGATCAGGATGCCGCAGGCGTAGGCCACGCCGCGGAACACCTTGTCGGCGGTTTTGCCGCCGGAGGGTTGCAGAGCCGTTTTGTCTTGCGAACTCACGGATTCTCCTTAACGAAGGATTTTCTTGAGGATGGGGTTTCAGCCAGATGATCGGGCCGTTCGGCGCCGTTTTCGGACATGTGCCTTAACCGGCTTTGAGCCGCAGCCGTAGAGGTGCTACGACTGCGGCTCAAAGTTCCGACTGCAGTGCAGTCTGCTATTCGGTTATCGGATCAGGATCCATGCCCGTGCCGTATGTGAGGCCCGTGCGATCACTTGGTCTTGATGGCTTCGATGGACTTGGTGATCTGCGAGGTCAGGCTGGACGGCAGCGGAGCGGAGCCGGCGGCGTCCTGAGCGGCCTTCTGGCCCTCGGCGGAGGTGACGTAGGTCAGCCAAGCCTTGGCGAACTCGCCCTGCTTGGCGTCCTTGTAGGCCGGGCAGACGATGTCGTAGGAGACCAGGACGATCGGGTAGGCGCCGTCGGCCTCGGTGGCGTGGTTGATCTTGACGACCACGCGGTTCTCGCCCTTGGCGGTGTCGTCGAGCTTGGAGTCCTCGATGACCTTGGAGCCGGCCTCGGCGGAGATCTCGTTGTACTTGTCGCCGACCTTGATGGCGGCGGTGCCCAGGTCGCCGACCTGGGAGAAGTCGGCGTAACCGATGGTGCCGTCGGCCTGCTTGACGGTGGAGATCACGCCGGAAGTACCCTTGGCGCCCTGGCCGACCTCGTTCGGCCAGTTCTCGGACAGGTCGTAGGTCCAGGCGTCAGGAGCCTGATCCTTGAAGTAGGAGACGAAGTTCTGGGTGGTGCCGGACTTATCGGAACGGTGGACCACGGTGATCGGGGTGGCCGGCAGCTTCAGATCCTTGTTCTGGTCCTGGATGGCCGGATCGTTCCAGGTGGTGATCTTGCCGTCGAAGATCTTGGCAGCGGTGGCGGCGTCGAGGTTGACGTGCTTGCCGGCGTCGGAAACGCCCTTCAGGTTGAAGACGATGGCGATCGGGGAGATGTAGACCGGCACGTCGAAGGCCTGGCCGGAGGCGCAGACGGACTTGGACTTGGCGATGTCGTCGTCGGACAGGGCCTTGTCGGAGCCGGCCCAGGCGGTGGCGCCGGTCAGGAAGGTGGTCACGCCGGCGCCGGAACCGGTGGGGTTGTAGGCGATCTTGGCGTCCGGGTTGGTGCCCTGGAAGCCGGCGATCCAAGCCTCGACGGCGGCCTGCTGGGAGGTGGCGCCGGCGCCCTGGAAGTCACCGGAGATCGGGGTGGACTTGGAGGAGGAGTCGGTGGAAGAAGAGTTGGTGTTGGTGGAAGCGGTGTTGTCGCCGCAAGCAGCCACGGAAGCAAGCATCACAATGCCGGAAAGGGCGGCAAGGGAGCGAACGAGAATGTTCTTCTGCATGATTTCTTGAATTCCCTCTATCAATGTTCGCGGGTCCGAACGGCCCGTTCGATTCATGACAACTACAAGCCTATGGGCGGTTGGAGGGCGGGGAGCACGAAATCAGTAAACGGAAGATGAACACTTGCTGATGAATGCGACTACGTTTGCGCTACGTAGTTTGCGGGTGCGCGACCGGAATAAAAAATGCTCCCGGCATCGGGAGCATGGTATGCGGGCCTTGGTCGGGCGACCGACCTGCTTACTCGGCGGGCGTATCGATCTTGTAGCCGAGGCCGCGCACGGTGGTCAGGTACTTGGGGTGTGCCGGATCCTCCTCGATCTTGGAGCGCACGCGCTTGACGTGCACGTCGAGGGTCTTGGTGTCCCCCACGTAGTCGGATCCCCAGATGCGGTCGATGAGCTGGTGGCGGGTCATCACGCGGCCCTTGTTCTGCATGAGGTATTCCAGCAGCTCGAATTCCTTGAGCGGGAAGAACACGGTTTCGCCGCGCACGGTGACCTGGTGCTGGCCCACCTGCATGGCGATGTCGCCGCAGACCAGCGGGATGTCGTCGTCCACGGAGCCGGAGGCCTGCATGGTGGTCTGGTTGCGGCGCATGACGGCGCGGATGCGGGCCAGCAGTTCACGGAACGAGTACGGCTTGGTCACATAATCGTCCGCACCGATCTCCAGGCCCACGACCTTGTCGATCTCGGCGCTTTTGGCGGTGAGCATGATGATCGGCACACGGCTCTGCTCGCGGATGCGGCGGCACAGCGCGGTGCCGTCGATGCCGGGCAGCATGAGGTCGAGCAGCACCAGATCGATGCCGCCCTTGGTGAACAGTTCCAGCCCCTCCTCGCCGGTGGCGGCGGCGGACACGTCGTAGCCTTCGCGCGTGAGCTGGTAAACCAGCGGCTCACGATAGGATTCCTCGTCTTCGACGATAAGAATGCGCGTCATAGTAGCCTTTCTCGGGTAGGTTCCCGTGCGCATCGGCACAAAATTTCCAGATTCCATCGTAACCATTCGCTCTCTGTTTGCCTGCTGTTTGACTGAAGTACGTAATTCTGCGGTATGTCTACGCCGGATGCCGCGCATAGTGTCCCCGCCCTGCAACGTGTGGCGCAAGTCGCACGGCGCTTGGCAAGGCCTGCCGTATCACATGTGTTCCACGTATCCGAGGACACGGTTGCCTACGGACGCGACCGCCCGTGCGTCACTGCCGCATGCGTCCGCCCGTGCCGTCACCGCCGTGTTCCTCCGGAGCCTCGGGCATGGTGATGGTGAACGTGGACCCCTCGCCCTCGCGCGACCATACGGCGATCTTGCCGCCGTTCTCCTGCACGCAGTGCTTGGTGATGGCCAGCCCCAGTCCCGAGCCGCCGGTCTGGCGGGAGCGGGCGGGATCGACCCGGTAGAACCGCTCGAAAATGCGGTCCAGCGACTGTTCGGGGATGCCGATGCCCTGATCGACCACTCGGATGACCACGCGGCCATCCTGTTCGCTCACGCCCACGGCCACGGTGGTGTGCTCGGGCGAATAGTGGATGGCGTTCTCCACCAGGTTCTTGACGGCGGTGTTCATCGCCTCCTTGTCGGCGACGATGGCCGGCGCCTTCGGGGCCTCGGCCGAATCCTCGCCCTCTCCCTCGTCCAGTGGCACGGGCTTGCCGTTGACGCTCAGACGGATGTCCACATGCCGCGCGTCCGCCTGCACGCGGTTGGCGGCGATGCCGGCGCGGGCCACGTCCAGCGCCGAAATGCGCTCCGGGTTCATCACGCCCTGCGAGGTCTGGGCCTTCTGCAGGTCGATGAGATGGCGGACGAGCTCGGTCAGTCGCGCGGATTCCTTGGTGATGCGACCGGAGAAATAGCGGACAGCGTCCGGGTCGTCGGCGGCGTCGGTGATGGTCTCGGCGAGCAGCGAAATCGCGCCGGCCGGGGTCTTGAGCTCATGCGAGACGTTGGTCACGAAGTCGCGGCGCACGGCCTCGAAGCGGCGCTGCTCGGACACGTCGTTGATGAGGATGGCGTAGAGGTCGTCGTCGATATCGCCGATGCGCACGCGCAGGTACAGCGTGTTGGACGGCAGCGACTGGCCGGCCTCGATGCCCTTGCCGTTCAGGGTCGGGAACTGGTTGCGGTGGACGGGCAGCTGGACTTCGCGTTCGCGCACGCCGCCGTCGGACGCGGCCTGGGTGAGGATGTCCTCGACCTCGCGCGAGTTGAGGCGGCCGCTGGACACCAGGCCGAACGGCACCGAACCGGGACTGGCGTAGTGGACGGTGCCGTTGCGGTCGGTCACGATCAGGGCTTCGGGCAGGACTTCGACGAGACGGCGTTCGGTGGGACGCACCGGCACGTCACGGCCGAAGAGCGACCATGCGTCCTCGTCCGTGGCGGCGGCCTCCTCGGCGGCTTTGCGTCCGGCGACGCGACCCTTGTTGTACGCGATGACGACGGCCCACGCCAGAACCAACGCGGCGAGCACCACAAGTACGACGAATTTCCAGATTCCCATGGCTTCTAGCCTAAAACGCCCGGGATGTAGCGCCACGGCCAAACTACGTAAGTTCGCCTACTGTTCATCTAGTTTTGCGTGCGACGACAACAAAAAACGCCGCCTCCCGCGAAAACGGAAGACGGCGTTTTGTCTGCGTCAGCCTTGATCAGGCCTGTCTGTCAGGGCTCACAGATCGTAGTCCTTGTCCTTGCTTTCCTTGATGAGGAACAGGGCGAGCAGGGCGACGGCGGCCATGATGGCCATGTACCAGCCCACACCGGCCACGCCGAACTTGGAGGTGACCAGGGCCTGGGCGATGGTCGGGGCGAACGCGCCACCGAAGATGGCGGCGAGGTTGTAGCTCAGGCCGGCGCCGGAGTAGCGCACATGCACCGGGAACAGTTCGGGCAGGTAGGCGCCGCACGGTCCGAAGAGGCTGCCCATGAACACGAAGCCCACGCACAGGAAGATCATGATGTGCGCCGCTGAGTGCACGAGGAGCAGCGGGGTGAAGAAGCTGAACACCAGCGTGCAGAAGGTCGCCGCGATGAGCACCTTCTTGCGGCCGATCTTATCGGCGTACACGCAGGAGATGATGATGAAGATGGCGAAGAAGACCACGGAGGTCATCTGCATGAGCAGGTACTCGCCCTGCGTGAACTTCAGGCCCTTGACGCCGTAGGCCAGGGACCAGGTGCCGAGGATGTAGAACAGCGTGTAGGTGATGCCCATGGCCACGGTGCCGAGAAGGACTTCCTTCCAGTACGGCAGCAGGTCGGTCAGCGGGTGCTTGGAGGTGCGCTTCTCGTCGGAGGCCTTCTGGAACACCGGAGTCTCGGACATGCGGGCACGCACGTACAGGCCGATGGCAACCAGCACGGCGGAGCACAGGAACGGGATACGCCAGCCGAAGGCCACCATCTGCTCCTGGCTCAGGTTGGACTCGAGCAGCAGGTTCAGGCCGTAGGCGCAGAAGAAGCCGATCGGGGCGCCGAGGTTCGGGAAGGAACCGTACAGGGCGCGCTTGTCGGCCGGGGCGTTCTCGGTGGCCACCAGCGCGGCGCCGGACCATTCGCCGGCGAGGCCCACGCCCTGGCAGGCGCGGCAGATGCACAGGATCACCACGGACCATGCGCCGATCTGGTCATAGCCGGGCAGGCAGCCGACCAGGAAGGTGGCGATGCCCATGGTCATCAGGGCGATCACCAGGGTCTTCTTGCGGCCCATCTTGTCGCCGAAGTGGCCGAACAGCATGGAGCCGAACGGACGGGCCAGGAAGGAGACGGCGAACGTGACGAACGCCATCAGCGTGGCGAGCGCCTGGTTGGACTTGGCGACTTCGGTGAAGAACACCATACCGAAGTAGCTGGCGGCTGCAATGGAATAGCAGTAGTTGTCGTAGAACTCGATGGCCGTACCGACCATGGATGCGGCGATGATCTCGGGAACCGAATCCTTCTTCACCGGTTTCGTCATCGCTGCGGATGCACTTGCAGACATGTTTCCTCTTCCCCTCATGCTGCATGGATTCCGCGTATTACCTATCCGCGGATATCTGTCTTCACGAAATGAAGCACAGCGACCGGCATGCGGAGGAAGGGTTGGTATGGCTTGTGGCCCCAGCGACGTTACCCCCACACATCGCTGTGCCTGACGCATGAGTATGGCTCAAGCGACGGCGGGGTTGGCGGGAACGCTCACATAGTGAACAGGCGGTCCGTGAGGGGCGGCGGGTCGGCGGGGAGGGGCCGGGGCTTGCCCTGAGCCCGCCCCGAGCCCCCGGCCGGAACCTTACAGACGCTTGACGATGTCCACGGCCAGACGGGCGGCGGTGTCGGCGTATTCGGAGATGTCGAATTCCTTGAACACCTCGTAATCGGTGTCGGCGTTGTCGGAAAGGGCGCGGATCACGAGCGCGGGCACCTCGTTGCGGGCGGCCACCTGGGCCACGGCGGCGCCTTCCATCTCCACGGCGTCCGCGCCGGTCAGGCGGATGACCTCCTCGACCTTCGCGGGAGTGTCCACGAAGTAGTTGCCGGAGGCGATGATGCCGGTGATGTGCGTGATGCCGGCGGCGGCGAGCGCCTGGTCGGCCACTTCGATGAGATGGTCGTCGGAATGGAATTCGGTGACGGGCGTCTCGGCGGTGCCCGGCTTCCACTGGCCCACCAGACGCATGTCCGTGTCGAGGTAGCGCAACGTGCCGCCGAGGACCACGTCGTTGATGTGCAGGTGGGTGTTGAGGTTGCCGGCGATGCCGGAGAAGATCACGGCGTCCGGGGCGAACTCGCTGATGAGCAGCTGCGTGGTGGCGGCCGCGTTGACCAGGCCCATGCCGCCCACGGTGGCGACCACCTTGATGACGTGCGAGCCGAAGGAGTCCACGGTGCCGGACACGATGTCAAGGCTGCCCTTGGCGGTGTGGGTGACGTGGGTGAGAGACTTGGCGATGAGCGCCACTTCCTCGTCCAGGGCGCCGATGATGGCGACGGTCTTCATGCCCATGTTGGTTTCCTTTCGTGGAGTAGTTGGCTGTGGTGGGGGTGGTCGACCCCGCGGCCCGGAGCGGTTGCGGATTGGCGGTGGCTGTGGGCTGTGGGGGCGGCGGCCTGCTGCCGCCGTTTATTGCCGGGGTTATGGAGGTTCAGTTCCAGCGACGGGTGGCCACGGCCTCGGCGAGCTCGCGCAGCAGCGCCTCGGTGTCCGGCCAGGAGATGCACTTGTCCGTGATGGACTTGCCGTAGACGAGCTGGCTGAGCGGGGCGGCCGGCTGGTTGCCGCCCTCGATGAAGCTTTCCATCATCACGCCGGTGATGCCGCGCTCCCCCGCGGCGATGCGCTGGGCGATCTCCCTCACCACCGCGGCCTGACGGTGCTCGTCCTTGCCGGAGTTGCCGTGCGAGCAGTCGACGATGAGGCCGTGCGCGGCGGCGGAATCGGCCGGCATGCGCTTGCGGATCGTCTCCAGCGCAGCGGCGATATCCTCCTTGCCGTAGTTCGGGCCGGAGCTGGAGCCACGCAGCACCACGTGACAGTCGGGGTTGCCGAGCGTCTTGACCACGGCGGCACGGCCCATGTGGTCGATGCCGAAGAACGTGTGCTGCTGTGCGGCGGCGAAGCAGGAGTCGGATGCGGCCTTGACCGAACCGTCGGTGGCGTTCTTGAAACCGATCGGCATGGACAGGCCGCTGGCGAGCTGGCGGTGAACCTGACTCTCGGTGTTGCGCGCGCCGATGGCACCCCAGCTCACGGCGTCGGCGATGAACTGCGGGCTGGTGGGCTCCAGGAACTCGGTGGCGGCGGCCAGACCCGTGCCGAGCACGTCAAGCAGGGTCTTGCGCGCGAGCAACAGGCCCTTCTTGATGTTGCAGGAGCCGTCGATGTCCGGATCGTTGATGAGGCCCTTCCAGCCGACCGTGGTGCGCGGCTTCTCGAAGTACACACGCATCACGATGAGCAGCTGCTCGCCGAGCTCGTCCTTGAGTTTGGACAGACGGCGGGCGTAATCGAGTGCGGCCTTGGGGTCGTGGACCGAGCAGGGTCCGACGATCACCAGCAGACGGTCGTCCTGGCCGTACAGACAGGCGCGAATCTCGTCGCGGGAATAAGCCACGATCTCCTGGGCCTCGGGGGTCAGCGGCTGGTCGGCCAGGACCTGGGCCGGGGTGGGCAGCACCTCGAATTCGAGGACACGACGGTTCACGATGCGGCTGATGCCCACCTGGTCCTCCCAGCGCGGCACATCGGTGACCACCAGCGGGTTCTTGCCCTCGTCCATGGCCTGGCGGATGGCCTTCAGATCCTCCGGACGGTTCAGCGGACGGATGCGATCGTCCTGTTGTTGCATAACGGGTACTCCTTGGAAATTTCTGCTTCCCAAGGATACCCAATGGTGGTGGCAACGGGGTGGTTGGGCAGTCCGATGGCCTGGCGCCGCTGTTTTCGGCTCGGTTTTCATGATGTACCGTGACTGGAAAGCTTGTCGTGCAGCAGTTACCAGCAATCGCGTTACTTTTTTCGAGATAAGCCCATACTTCGTGAAAAAGGAACGCTGGCATCGTCTCAGCGTTACTTTTTCTCGAAATCAGGCCATATCTCGTGAAAAAGTAACACTGACTAACACTCAGTGTTACTTTTTCACGAAGTTCCCTATTATCTCGAAAAAAGTAACGCCGGAATAGGAAAGCGAGACGGTATAGGGAAAATAGCAAGAGCCTAAGCAACCTTCAAAAGCGCGAGACGCATAACGTCATAATCACAGCATGACGATAAGCCTTGTCAATCCAAGTTTGCCGGGCTAGCTCCCAGCTGGCTTCTCGCCAGCGGCTCCTCCGAGAGGGGAATCAAAAGGCTCTGTTAGACCAAGATTGACATGAATTCCATTGGATTACGCCTCAGTCGGCTTCGCTGCCAGCTCCCCTGACAGGAGAGAACCAAGGAATATAGGATTCATGTCAATCTTGGTTTAACAGAGCCAATCAAAAACAGGAACCATACCGGTCTTGGCCGAACAAACCCGTTGACGTTGAATAGATTTCACGTCACAGCTCGTTATATCCTCATCGAATCTTAGGAACTCCGGCGTTTATGAGTTTGTTCTCCAATTTCGAAGGTGACATCAGCTCTTCGAACACTACATGAACGATCACGGTAACGCCCTGACTTTTCAGGTCCTGCTCTCGTCGGCGTTCATATTCCATTTTTGCCTGGAAGCTTGCACGGTTTGGGTTGCTGACATCGGCGTATTTGGCCATACCATCGTATTCCGCCACGATAATGCGCCCATCGGCAAGTTTCCAGCAGAAATCCGCCCGATATGGCATGGACCGATTGTATGGATTCTCAAATTCCCGCTGCAGCAGCGGCACCGCGAAATCTTGGTCGATCATAATGCCGCGCATCAGGGATTCGCCGCCGTTTTCACTGCGCGAATCCGCATATCGCAACAACCTCGACACCGCCTGCTGATCGCACACGGCCTGCACCGCCGCCGAGCCGATTGCATTCACCGTCGTCAAACCGATTCTTAGCGCGGAATCATATATTGCCAGCGCTTGGACGAATGGCCGCTCCGCGCAATCAATCAAAGTACGTTCCGGCGACGTGACAAAAATCCCCTTACAGGTGCGCTTCGGAACACGATTCATATAAAAGCGTCTGAGTCGGGGTTCGTCATGCCCACCGACACCGCCCGACGATGCGATACACACGGTTCCATCATGCAAGGCGTTTGCGTGCTGCAGCCCATAGAGGCAGACGGCGCTCAACTCCGCAAACACCCATTGGGGATGCTTACAAGCCAAAGCCCGTATGACATGCAACGACCGTTGCTCGGTGCCGAGATTATGCCAATATGTCTGCGCGGAATACAGGCCACGGTAGGGAGATATCAATTCGCCGGCACATTCCCTGCGTTTCAGGGCCATGCGTTGTGCCCGGTCACTCCCGTAGGCGCAACGACACTCCCGTTCCGCCGCGCGCAGGAGTGCGGTCACTGCTTTGTGTTCCTTCATGGTTCGACGCTAGGCATATTGCGGCGCGTGGCACAAGGGCAGCCGGGAAATGTGGATAACTCGACGGGGCGTTTCACGTCATATCGGTGGATAAGTCAGAGACCAGCCCAACAGTGTGGACAACTCGACAGGTTCCGAACTCTACGGAAGTTCCAATCAGTAAAACCAGCCCGAAGCTCGAGCACTTCACGTGGGGCCTTAACACCACCGGCAGACCAAGAACCTTGTCATCCTTGGGCGGCAACCAAGCACCAACAAAAAGCGTCCACCGCCAATAAGACGATGGACGCTTCTGAAAAGTTAAGGATGATGCCGGAGATGCGGATTACCTCGCGGCGGCGCGGCGCGCGGTGACGGCGTCGGCGAGCGTGTGCAGGAGCTCGTTGGTGCGGTCCCACGGCACGCAGGCGTCGGTCACGGACTGGCCGTAGACCAGCTGGTCGAGCGGGGCGGGTTTCTGGTGGCCGCCCTTGAGGAAGCTTTCCATCATCACGCCGGTGATGCCCTGTTCGCCGGCGGCCAGACGCTCGGCGATCTCCTCGATCACCTCGGCCTCGCGGTTCTCGTCCTTGCCGCAGTTGCCGTGCGCGGCGTCGATGACCAGGCCGTGCTCGCTGGGGCCGGACGCCTTGGAGGCGCGCAGGGCCTCAAGTGCCTCACGGACGGATTCGGCGTCGTAGTTCGGACCGGAGCTGGAGCCACGCAGCACCAGATGGCAGTCCGGGTTGCCCTTGGTCTCGGCGGAGATCACGCGGCCGTCCAGGTTGATGGACAGGAAATGGTGCTCGAAGCCCGCGGTGAAGCAGGAATCGGCGGCGGCCTTGATGGAGCCGTCGGTGGAGTTCTTGAAGCCCACCGGCATGGACAGGCCGGAGGCGAGCTCGCGGTGGACCTGGCTTTCGGTGTTGCGCGCGCCGATGGCGCCCCAGCTGATGGCGTCGCAGATGTACTGCGGGGTGATGGGGTCGAGCCATTCGGTGGCGGCGGGCAGGCCGAGGCTCAGCACGTCGGTGAGCACCTTGCGGGCCAGCCACATGCCCTTGCGGATGTTGAAGCGGCCGTCCAGGTCGGGGTCGTTGATCAGGCCCTTCCAGCCGATGGTGGTGCGCGGCTTCTCGAAGTACACGCGCATGACGATGACGAGACGGTCCTCAAGCTCGCGCTTGACGGCGGCGAGCTTTTCGGCGTACTCGTGCGCGGCCTTGGGATCGTGGATCGAGCAGGGGCCCACGATGACGAGCAGTCGGTCGTCGCGGCCGTTGAGGACGTCGCGGATCTCCTGGCGCGAGTGGAGCACCAGATCGCTCATCTCGTCCGTGAGCGGCTGCTCCTTGAGGAAGGCGCGCGGCGCGGGAATCGGGTCGAGCTGACGGATGTTGACATCGACCGTCTCCGGAAAGACGGCCTGCTCCCCCAAACGACGTTCGTCCTCGGAACTATCCGGACCACGAAGTGCTGCCATGCCGACTCTCCTCTCTTGTGTTGACGTATCGATAGGCATACAAAGGCGTAAGTGTACCTGTGGACGCGGGGATATGGAAACGGCCGCCCGTTTCGTGAAACGGACGGCCGTTGTGGGCGTTGATGAGGCTGGAAATGCTCCCCTCAGTCAGCTTCGCTGACAGCTCATCCGCAATTAGGGACGAACTTCGTTCTCGTCTCGCTAGCTCGACTGTCGTCTCGCACATTGCCTACAAACAGCTCTGCTGTTTGCTTCACGGCAATGTCCTCAGAGAGGGGGAGCCGGAGAACCGAGCAATTAAGGAATGCCGGCTCAGGAGCGCTTCGGTTTACGCCATCCCCAAGTGGGAGCTACCGGCCTGTCGGCCGGGAAGCCGGGAAAACAGTCCACTGGACTGTTTTCTACTTCCGGCTTCTAGCGCTGGCCTGACGAGGTCAGGCCAGCGCTCCCATCGGATCCCATGCCGGGAGCATGGTGGCGGGCTCTTCGAGGGCCTTCTGGTACTCCTCGGGGAGCATGGTCTTCGGGACGGCGACCTCGTAGACGTACTCGGTGAACCAGTCGTCGGACATGGTGAAGTAGCCCTTGTCGGCGATCTTGGTGCCCCAGGAGTTCTCCACGCGCCAGCGGCGGGTGGTGGTGCCGTCGTCGGCCACGTCCACGCCGGCGAAGGCCATGGCGTGGTTCATCGCGGAATCGGCGAAGCGCACGCGGGCTTCCTTGTCGAGGTCGAAGTCAACGTCGTAGACGCGGCCGTACTCGAACAGATCGGTGGCCCAGGCGCCGTTCTCACGGTCCATGAACGGGTGGCAGTCGGCGCCGAACCACACCGGGATGCCCTGCTCGACCAGGATCTTGCGCACGCAGTCCTTCATGAACTGGTTCGGCACGTTAAGGTACTCGGTGGCGTCGCCGCCGGCGACGTTGCCCAAGTGCTCGATACCGATCTTCTTGCCCTTGGCGTGCTCGGCGCGCGGGTCGTCCACGAGGCACACGTAGTCCTCGAGGCCGGCCGGGCCCACGTACTTGTTCCAGAACTCGACCGGCGTGATCTCGCCGTCGCGGTGGAACTCGCCGTCCTTGTCGGTCCACTCCCAGTCGAAGGAGACCGGCGGCTCGCCCAGGTGGATGGTCAGGATGCGGTGGCCGGCGGCGGTGGCCTCGGCGATGATCTCCTCGGTCTTACCGGCATCGCCCTTGGCGGCGTACAGGTGGGCCACGGCGGTGTGCAGCATGTGGCGCAGCTGGGTGTTCATCTCGCCGGTGTTCATCGAGGAGGCGGTCTCCGGGAACAGGTCCTTCGGCACCGCGCCGTACTTCTTGTACACGTTCATGGCCATGGTCCACTGGCCGCCGTCGCCCATCACGTCGGCGAGCAGGTGCTGCATCAGACGGGAGTCGGCGGGCTCGCCGGCGGCCACGAGGCCGGCCACGTCCTTGAGGAAGTAGTTGACGCGCTCGAGCTTGTCGAAGTACATCGCGTAGTTCTGGGAGAACTCGAACTCCTTGAGGTTCATGTTCTTCTTGGCGATGAAGCGGGCCACGTTCAGCGAGCTGAACAGCCAGCAGCGGCCGGAGCGATCCTGGTGGGTGGCCTCGCCGTTGTCCACGATGGTGGAGAAGCGGCGCTGCATCAGGCGGGCGCGGTCGTAGTTGCGGGCCACCTTGTCGATGCCGGCCGCGGTCACCGCGTTCATGGCCATACGATTGGTGCCGTCGGCATCGAATTCGCCGCGCAGGGCGTTCAGTGCGTCGCCGGTCAGCGGCGTCAATTCACTCATGTCTGCTCCTTTTTGGATTGGTGCGCTTGTGGCGCATACTCAATTCACCGTTCGCAAGCATATAAATGCGGCATCTGGCCGGAGCACAGATGCCGCAATTCTTGCCGTTAGTAGTCTAATCGATGGCTTGTCATTGTGGATGGGCCGCTACAGGGAAGCCGCAGACCGGGAATCAGTTCTGGGTGTTCTGGGGGATGGCCTGAGTGGATTCCTCGCCGCCGTCCTGCGCGGCGGCATCGCCCTGAGGCCCGTCCTCGCCCTTGTCCGGGGAGTCAGCGGACCGACCATCATCCTCGGCCTCGCCGGGAACCGGGTTGACCACCGGCAGCGGAACGGTGGCGGCCGGCGCAGCACCCTGCTTGCCGGCGGCCGCGGCGGGATCGGCGAACGCGAATCCGGCGAACGCCTGGGAGAACATGGCGCGCAGTTCGGAGACACGCTGGGTGATGGCGGACTCGCGCTGCTGCAGCTCGTTGATGTGCTTGGTCAGGCCGTCCAGCTCGCTCTGGGCCGCGGTGCGACGCTCCTCGATCTGGGCATCCGCGTCCTCGCCGGCCTTATGCACGATGGCGGCGGCCTGGTCGTCCGCCTCCTGACGCTTGGCGGCGGCGTACACGTCCGCGTCCTCGCGCGTGGCCTTGGCCTGGCTGATGAGCTCGTCCGCCTCCTTCTTGGCGGCGGCGCGGCTCTCCTCAAGGTGGGCCAGCAGCTCGTTGACCTTCTTGGTGGCCTCGTCCTGCTGGGCGGCGATGTCCTTGCGAATCTGCTCCACCTCGGCGTTGACCTTGCTCATGGTGGTGGTGCGGTTCACCTCGGCCTCGTCGGTGATCTCCTGGGCCTTGGCCTTGGCGGTGTCGGTGATCTCGCCGGCCTTGCGCTGGGCCTCGGTCATCATCTTGGAGACCTGCTCGCGCACGTCGGCCAGCTTCTTGTTGGCCTCGGCGAGCGCCGCCTCGATCTGGTCGTTGGAATCGGACTTGAGCTTGGCGATCTCCTCATTGGCGCTCTTGCGCAGTTCGGCCACCTTGCGCGTGGCCTCCGCCTTCATGTCGGCGATCTCACGCTCCTGGGTGGAGCGTTCGGAGGCGAGCTTCTTGTTGTGCTCCTCGCGGGCGTTGCTGAGCTCCAGCTCCACAGTCTGGCGCTGCTCGGCCACGTCCTTGGCGGTGCGGGCGCGCAGCTGGGCGGCGTCCTCGTTGGCCGAGGTGGTGACGGACTGGGCCTGATTGTTGGCGTTCGTCAGGATGGAGGTGGCCTTGGCGTTGGCGTCGTCCACGATGTGCTTGGCGTCCAGCTTGGCGTTGTTGATGAGGGTTTCGGCCTGCGCCTGGGCGCTGGTGCGGGTGGCGGAGGCGTCCTGCTTGGCGCGTTCGAGCAGTTCGGCGCTGGTCTGTTCGGCGGAGGCGAGCATCTGCTGGGCGTTCGCACCGAGGGAGGCGAACGTGTTGCCTTCCGGCTTCTTGTTCTTCTCCTCCTGCAGCTGGGCCTGGAGCTGCAGGATGCGGTCATCGTCCGCCGCGATCTGCTCGCGCATGCTGGCCAGCGTCTGCTGGGCCCGGTTCATGCTTTCCTGGGCGGCATCGAAGGCCGCATCTACCTTGTCCTTGTCATATCCACGCAGCACCACCGGGAAACGATCCACCATGGCTGTATTTTCCTTTCGCCCAACGCATGCGCCCCTTGGCGCGTACTCCATGCACTGTAGCGCATAGTCACGGCGGCACGCGCCATGCGTTCTGCAATCGTTACAATGCGTGCGAACCCTGTTCTATTCCGGGGCGCGCAACGGCGAAAAACAGCACCAGTCACGCAATGAGGATGTCGGAACTGGAGGGCTTGAGATAGTAGCGCACGGCCTCGCGCACCACGTCGCGGCCGGCGGCGATCTGCTGGTCCAGCGGCAGGCCGTGCTGGCTGGAGTGGGCCGGCCCGATCAGCGGAAAGCTCACGAATCCGCCGAGCACGCGATCCTGCGCGGACATCCAGTTGAGCAGGTTGTAGAACAGCGAATTGCATACGAAGGTGCCGGCGTCCGAACTCAGGGAGGCGGGAATCGAGTCGGCGGCGAAATCCTTGAGGATCGACCTGAGCGGCAGGCGCGTCCAGTAGGCGGCCGGACCGTCCGGGTCGATGGGCTCGCGGCGGGGAATGACGTTGTCCGCGTCCGGCTTGGCCGCGTCCATGAGGTTGGTGGCGCAGCGCTCCAACATCACGCTGCGGGCCGCGTGCTTGAGGCCTGTGGCGATGACGATGTTGGGATGCACGGCCTCGATGCTCTCCAGCAGGGTGGGCCATGCCTTGGCGAAGCTCACCGGCAGGCTGACGGCGTGGATGTTCACCGTGACCTGGTCGAACGGGTCGTCCGGGCCGCCGGCGGCGCCCAGCCCCTGCTCGGCAAGGGCCTTGGGCACTTCGACGGCAGGATTGACGTCCACGCCCTCGTACTGGTCGAAACCGGAGATCACCACATTGAGTTCACGCATACGCCTAAGTCTAGCGTCCGCCACGCTGGGGCGGCGGAAGCCCGGCCGGCGAGAGCCCGCGCTCCGGCAGGCCCGTCACGCATCGGGACGCCCGGAATCAACCGGGGATTATCGCAGCTGTCCGGCGGCCTGCGCGAGGAGCGCGTGCATGCGGGCGCGGGCCTCCTCCTTGGGGTCGCGGCCCAGGATCTCCTCGGCGATGCGTTCGGCTGTGGGGATGTCCGCCAGCGTGGTGACCTTGAGGTTCGTCTCCGAACCGGCCACGATGGCCACGGGTTCGTCCGGCAGGTAGTCGACCACCACGCGCGTATCGTCCGTGGGGTGGAAGTCCGGGTCGGCGGCGGCCAGCTCGTAGGCGTGACGAATGGTGGCGAAGCGGAACGACTGCGGGGTCTGCGCGCGGTAGGAGTCCGTGCGGTCCGGCACCGAGCGAATCACCTTGAGATCGCCCAGATCCTGGGTGAGCAGGATGGTGTCGGTGGACGCGAAGGCCACGGTGGCGGCCTTGAACTGGTCGAGCGCGTCGATGGAGCCGTCGATGGCGGACTGCTCCACGAACGGGCGGACGGCGTCGTGGATGAGGATCTTGGCGTCGCCCGGAATGCCGGCGGCCGCGAGCGTGTCCAGCGCGGCGGCGGTGCTGTCCACACGCTCGGCGCCACCGTCGATCACGATGCGGACCTTGCCGTACCCCTGCTCGTCGATCAGCGATTCGACCGTGCCGCGCACCTTGGCGTTGACCACCACCACAATGTCGCTCACGCGCTCGCAACGTTCGAAGGCCTCGATGCTCCAGCACACGATGGGCTTGCCACCCACGGAGACCAGCTGCTTGGGGTTGTCCGGATCGAATCGGGTGCCGAAGCCCGCGGCCAGCACCACGGCCACCACCGGCACGTGCTGCGCCGGGCGTACGGCCGGAGCGGGCTGCTCGGCTGCGGGTTCGGAACCGGCGGCGATGCCGGTCGTGGCGTCAACGGGAATATCGGATGCTCTCTCAGTCATAGGCACCACCGTAGGGTGAGGGCTGCCCGAGCGTGACCCGCGTCACACGTTCTCCACGGAATGTGCTCGCGGACCACGCCCCATCGGCCGTACCGCAATCGGACGCTACTGACGCACGACGAGGGCCAGCAGGCGGCCTTCGTGGGGCTTGCCGGCGAGCGCGGCGCGGCGGTGGGAGTACCACAGCGGGTTTTCGAGCGTGCACATGCTGCGGTTGATGGAGCCGATGCGTTCCGCGAGCGAGGCGGGGCCTTCGCCGTCGGTGCGGCACAGTTCGGCGAGCTCGGCGTCCTCCTCCAGGTATTCGGTGGCGGCGTGGACGCGCGGCATGGAGTCGACCACCTGATGCACGCCGGCGAAGGCCAGGTCGATCATCGCGGCTTCGGCGATGTCGATGCCGGCGCCGCCGAAGCGGGTGGTGGTCTTGGTCAGCGGGAAGCGCTTGATGAAGGTGTCGGCGATCTCGTCGCCCACCTCGTAGCAGTCGCCGCAGATGCGCGGGCCGAGCGTGGCGATGATGTTCTCGGGGGCCGCTCCCTTGAGCTTCATGAGTTCCACGGTGGCGCCGATGATGCCCTTCTCCAGGCCGCGACGGCCGCAGTGCGCGGCGCCGATGATGCCGGTGACGGGGTCGGCCATGAGCACCGGCAGGCAGTCGGCGGCGAACATGCCCAGGGCGATGCCGGCTTGGGAGGTGACCTGGCCGTCCGCTTCCAGCACGGTCACAGTGTCCGGGTCGACGCCCTTGGTGCCGGAGGCGTCGAAGCCGAACGGGGCGTTGGACTCGTACACGTCATCCACATCCACGGCCACGCCGGAGTGGACCTGCGAGACCAGGGAGAGCGGGGCGCCGACCGCCTCGGCGAGGGCCAGACGGTTGGAGAGCACGGCTTCCGGGTCGTCGCCGGACTTGCCGCCGAGGTTGAGGTTGCCCCAGTCGCCCGTGCTCAGGCCGCCGAGACGGGTGGTGTAGACCACGGTGATGCCGGGGGCCAGAGCGATCGGGATGGTCACCGGGATTGGCCGGCCTGCCTTGTCGGTGGAGCTGATGGCGTTGGAGTCGATGATTTCGTCGCTGTATTCGGGCATGGTATGCGGCTTTCTGGGGAGGATTCCTTATGGGTGAGACGGGCTCCCCTCAGCCCGCGGGTGCGGGCAGCTCCCCTCGGCGAGGGGAGCCAGAAAGAGCTATCGGTTCAGTGTTCTTTCCGGAAGAGAGCCAGGAAGGACTATTCGGCTTTGAGGGTGGGGCGCTTGGTGCGCGAGCGGATGGCGGCGTTGATCGGCACCTGATGCGGGCAGGGCATCGAGAACACGTGCGCCGGGTTGTTGATGGCGGGGACCGGCACGCCGTCCGCGTCCTTGAGGCCGCTCGCGGGCACGGTGTAGGCCAACGGCTGCGAACCGGGCAGGAGGAACTCGACCTGCTGGCCGGGCTCGATCTTGTTGCGGCTCATCAGCGTGACGCGACCGCCCTCGTCGGAGCTCCAGCTCAGGACCTCGCCCACCACCATCCAGGAGCGGAAGTAGGCGGAGCGGTCGGTGTTCTGCGTCACCTTGTGCTCCGGGTAGTAGAAGCCGGTGGAGTAGTCGCGGTGGGCCACCTTGTCCGGCTCGTCGATCAACCATGCGGGCAGCGTGACGTGCGGGGCGGGGCGGACGGCCGCATGCTTCCAGTCGGTCGTGATCTCCTCGGCCGCGGTGTTGGACTTGCGGCGCGTGGAGCGGGCGTGGTAGCTCAGGTTGTCAGGCTCGTTCAGCGGGCCGGACTTCGCGGACGCGGAAGTCGCGGGGGTGGCGGAGACGTCGGCGGCAGCATCCTGCGACTTGTCCGGCTCGGACGCAATCGTAACCGGTTGACGCTCGGCGACACCGTCGTTTGCGGCGTTCGCCTCCGCCGCACCAAGCTGCTCGTAACCCTCATCGGACACACCGGAGAAGGCGGCGTCGGCGTTGCGCATCACCTGATCCTCGCCGACCGCGGCCATCGCCTCGGCGAAGTCGGGGTCGGACGGGCGGATCACGCGGTCACGGAAGGGCTTCAGGACGGTGCCGTCGGCGGTTTCGAAGCCGCGCTGGATCATGTATTCGTTGACCGCGGTCTTGTAGGCGTTGGTCATGGCGGCGATGTAGTACGCGCTCTTGGCTCGGCCCTCGATCTTGAGGCTGGTGGCGCCGGAGTCGATGAGGTCGTCCAGGTGCTCCAGCATGTTCATGTCCTGCGAGTTGAACAGGTAGGCGCCATCCTTGGTCTGCTCGATCGGGAAGTACTGGCCGGGGCGCTTCTCCTCCACAATCGAGTACTTCCAGCGGCAGGGCTGGGCGCATTCGCCGTGGTTGCCGTCACGGCCGGTCAGGTAGTTGGAGAACAGGCAGCGGCCGGAGAAGGCCATGCACATGGCGCCGTGGACGAAGCATTCGATGTCGAGGTCGTCCGGGATGTTGGCACGGATGTCGCGCACGGCCTGCAGGTCCATCTCGCGGGCCAGCACCACACGGCGGGCGCCGAGCTCGTAGAAGGCGTTGGCGGCCTGGTAGTTGGTCACACCGGCCTGGGTGGAGACGTGCAGCTCCAGGTTCGGGGCCACCTGGCGCGCCATGAGCATCACGCCGATGTCCGAGACGATCAGCGCGTCCACGCCGGTGTCCTTGAGCTGGCCTACGTATTCGCGCAGGGCCTCGACCTCGTTGTTGCGCGGCAGCACGTTGCAGGTCACGTACACGCGGGCGCCGTGCTCGTGGGCGTAGCGGGAGCCCTCCTCGAAGTCCTCGAGGCTCAGGTTCTTGGGCGCCGAGCGCATGCCGAAGGCCTTGCCGCCGCAGTAGACCGCGTCGGCGCCGTAGTCCACGGCGGTTTTGAGGCCTCTCAGGTTGCCGGCGGGCGCCAGCACTTCGGGCTTCTTTCGTGTGGGGAGGTTCATCGTCGTATTCATCACCGCAATAGTGTAGTGGTGGCCGTGTAATGCGGCGGACTGCGGAGCGGGTGCCGTCGGGCCGCGGCGCGGGCGGGGCGGACGGTAGGCTGGAGCGCATGAAGATCGATATCGTGAGCGTGTTCCCCGAATACTTCGACGTGCTTGGCCTGAGCCTCATGGGCAAGGCGCAGGCCAAGGGTCTGCTGGACATCACCGCGCACAACCTGCGCGACTGGACCCATGACGTGCATCATTCGGTGGACGATACCCCGGTGGGCGGCGGCGCCGGCATGGTGATGAAGCCCGAGGTGTGGGCGGAGTGTCTGGACGATCTGCTGGGATTGCAGCCCGCGACCGTCGGCGAAACGGAGCGCACGTCGGACGCCGATGATTCCGCGACGATCGCCGATTCTACTGACGCTACCGTGTCCGATGAGTCGGACGGCGTACCTGCCGATATCACCGCGGAAAATGCCGCCGAAACCCACGACGCCCCGGTGCTCATCTTCCCGAATCCGTCCGCCCCGCTGTTCACCCAGCGCGACGCCACCGAGCTCAGCCATGCCGACCATCTGCTGTTCGGCTGCGGCCGGTACGAGGGCTACGATTCGCGCATTCCCGACTACTACCGCGCGCAGGGCATCGACGTGCGCGAGTATTCCATCGGCGACTACGTGCTCAACGGCGGCGAGGTGGCGGTATCCGTGATGCTGGAGGCCATCACCCGCCTGATGCCGGGGTTCATGGGCAATCCCGATTCGATCGTGGAGGAGTCGTACACCGGCGAGGGCGCATTGCTGGAGCACCGCCAGTACACCAAGCCGGCCACGTGGCGCGGGCTTGCGGTGCCGGACGTGCTGCTCTCCGGCGACCACGGCAAGGTGGACCGCTTCCGCCGCGACGAGGCGTTGGCCCGCACCAACGAGATTCGCCCGGACCTCATCGCCAAGCTGGATTGCAAGGCGTTGGACAAGGCCGACCGCAAGACGCTGATGGCGCTGGGCTGGGAGGTTTCCGCCGCCCATCCGCGCAAGCTGGGCGAATAAACGGCTCGCCCTACCGCACGGGCACAAGAACGTTCAAGGCGCCCATGATGTAGGGATTTGCCCATGATGTAGGGAATCCTCCATGGTGTAGGGACGGAAAACGGCCATTTTCCGCCAATCCTCGATTTCGCATCCCTACATCATGTGAAATTCCCTACATCATGTACGGCTGCATCACGCGGGAGCCGTCACTCGGCTTGGTCGTCGGCAATCGGCTCGATGTAGAACACGGCGGTCTCGCCGTAGTTGCGGCTTTCGGTGATCTCCCACCCTTCCGGGGCAGCGGGGGCGTCGGAGCGCACCGAACGCTCCAGCATGATTACCGTGCGGTCATTGGTGGCGGTTCCGGCGGCCAGATCGGCCAGCAGCTGGTTGCACGCGGCGGTCTCGAAGGCGTAGGGCGGGTCGATGAAGATCACGTCGAACGGTTCGCCGAAGCCACCAGCCACCACCTCGGCCTTCTTAGCGAGCACGCGGGCCTTGAGCTCCGGGCTCCACGAACGGTTGCGCTGCAGCTGGGCGATCGTCTTGGCGATGAGCGCCGCGGCCGGGCGCGAACTCTCCACCGCCACGAGCTCCCGTGCGCCACGACTCAACGCCTCGATGCCGAGCGCGCCCGTGCCCGCGAACAGGTCCAGCACGCGGGCGTCGTCCAGCACGCCCCATGAGTCGAGGTGGGAGAAGATGGCCTCCTTGGTACGGTCCGTGGTGGGACGGGTGCCTGTTTTCGGGGTGGCGAGCGCCACGCCCTTGAATCGTCCGGAAATTACGCGCATGGGCACTAGCTTAACCGCACGTCACGGCTTCAGCTGGAGGTCAGGAACGTCTCGTTGCCGCGGGTGAAGTCGACCACGGCCCCGGCCAACTGCACTTCACCGGACAGGTCGGGGTCCGCGGCCAGCAGTTGCTCGGCGCGGGCGCGGGCGTCGGCGATCAGGTCGGCGTCCTTAACCACGCGCAGCAGCTTCAGGCTCGATTTGCCGCCGGATTGGGCGTCGCCCAGCACGTCGCCGGCACCGCGGAACTCCAGGTCGGCCTGGGCGATTTCGGCACCGTCCAGCGAATGATGGATCACTTCCAGCCGCTGTTCGGCCACCGAGCCGGGCTCGGCACGCGAGATGAGGAACGCCCACGAATTGGTGCCGCCACGCCCCACGCGACCACGCAGCTGGTGCAGCTGGGACAGGCCGTACCGGTCGGCGTCGAAGATCACGATGCAGCTGGCCTGCTTGACGTCCACGCCCACCTCGATGACCGTGGTGGAGACCAGCACCGGAGTCGCACCGGAGTCGAAGCCGGCCATGACCTCGGTTTTCACGTCGTCCTTGTCCCGGCCGGTGAGCGTGGCGAACGGGATGCCTTGGAATTGCGGGAGTTTCTGGAGTCGCGCGGCGATCTCCTCCACCGAATGCAGCGGCGGGCGGGCCACGGTCTCGCCGTTGTCGTCGTAGGTTTCGTACGGGTCGTCGATGCCGATGTCGTTGCCGGCGCGGGATGCGCGCGAGGACCGGGAGCCGGCGGACGACGAACCCGCACCGGACGTACCGGATGCGCCAGTCTCCTCGTCCATGTCGATGCGCGGGCAGACGATGTACGCCCGCTCCCCCGCGTCGATGCGCGCGCGGATGTGCGCGAACATGCGGCCCATCGTGTTCGCGTCCGCCTCGTTGACCACCACGGTGCGGATGGGCTTGCGGCCGCCGGGCAGCTCGGTGAGCCAGGAGATGTCGAGGTCGCCGAACCAGGTCATGGCGGCGGTGCGCGGAATGGGTGTGGCGGTCATCACCAGCAGGTGCGGCGTGGTGCCGTCGTCCGCCTTGGCGTTGAGGCTTTCGCGCTGCTCCACGCCGAAGCGATGCTGCTCGTCGATCACCACCAGCGCCAGACGCGGCGCCTGGAAGGTCTTGGAGAACGCCGCATGCGTGGCCACGATGATGCCGGGCGCGCCGCTGGCCGCCACCCCAAGCGCCTTGCGACGGGCGGCGAGTTTCATGCCACCGGTCAGCAACGTGACGGGGATGTCCCCGCCGGATTCGCCGAGTCCCGCCACCATGCGGGAGATCGTCTCGTAATGCTGTTCGGCGAGCACCTGCGTGGGGGCCACGAGCACGGACTGGTAGCCGGCGCCCACGGCCTGCAGCATGGCGGCGAGCGCCACCACGGTTTTGCCGGAGCCCACCTCGCCCTGCAGGAGTCGTTGCATGGGCCAGTCGCGGGACAGGTCCGCGGCGATGTCGTCGATGACCTGCCGTTGGCCGCGGGTCAAAGTGAAAGGCAGTGATGCGATAAACCGGTCGCGCAGGTTGCCGGGGTGGCTGCCGCTGAAGCTGGCATCGGCGACGATGGCTGCGGCACCGGTGCCGTTGTCCGCACCGGCTGCAGCACCGATCAATGGGCAGGCATGCGCGGACGACTTGTGCGCGTGCTGCCGGGCCTTGACCAGCGAGGTCTGGGAGACGAACGCCTCCTCATAGCGCAGCGTTTCGATGGCCTGGTTGAACCGGGCGCGGGAATCGGGGTCGTGAATGGCCAGGAACGCCTCCGCACGATGCATCAGGCCTTTGGCGGCACGGATGGACTCGGGCAGAATGTCCGGGATGGCGCGTTCGAGTGTGTCGGCCCCGGATTCGGCGGTGGATTCGCCGGATTGGACGGCGATGTCGTCGGTGGATGGCGCCACAAGTGCGGATTCGGACCTTCCGGTCGTGCCGGGCACTCCGGATGTCCCAGCCATTCCGACCTCTGCCATGCTCGGCGCGATGGCACCCGCATTCCCCGTCGGCAGCGTACTGTCGCCGGCAGCGACGGGCAGTCCTTCGGGCATGGACGACGTGCGCGCGCCCATCATCCACAGCAGCCCCAGGATCGTATCGTGAATATGCGCCGAGGAGATGCGTGAACTGGCATGGTACACCGGGCGCGGGCGGGTGACGCGCAGTACCGCATCCTCCAGGGAATCGGCGTCGTATTTGAGTTTGGCACCGGCTGCCGCAGCGGATGCGAGCGCGGGCGGTGCCACGGTCAGGAAATCCGGATGCGTGAACTGCAGCTGGCCCATGTATTCGCTGGGCGTGCCTGAGACCACCAGCATCGGGCTTGATTTGAGCCGCATGCTCACCCAATCGATGTAGTTCTTGCGTCCACCGAAGAATGTGAGTTGCGCCGTGCCTCCGGGCATATTGCGGGTTCGTGCGAAATCGGCATCGTCAACGGTGGCGATGACGCGCAGCATGCGACCGGGCACCACGCGCACATCGCGCACGGTGGCCACGAACGCCATCTGCTGGCCGATCTGCGCCTCGCGGATGGTCTGCAGACGTACGGGATCGGTGACGCGGAACGGATAGTAGGTCAGAGCGTCGCCCACCGTGGTGACGCCCAATGATTTGAGCGCGGACACACGTCGCTTGTTGGTCATCAACGACCCCAGTGCGGTGCTCAACGTAATGCTCATAGCTGCCTATTCTATTGAAGTTTGATGTCCACGCCTCTTCCGGGGCCTCACCCACCACACCGTGTGGTTCCGACCACACCGTGCACGAATTGCCGCACCGCGGAAAACCTGCGGAAACAACAAAACCCGCCGAGCCGAAGCTCAAGCGGGTTTTGAGACGTAGTACGTTAGTACGCGATTCACGCGGCCACGCGCTGAACCTTGCCGGCCTTGAGGCAATTGACGCACACGCGCAGGCGAGTGTTCTCGCCGTCGATCGTGGTGCGCACAGACTGCAGGTTCGGGCGGAAGCTACGCTTGGTACGACGGTGCGAATGGGAAACGGTGTAACCGGTCTGCGGACCCTTACCGCACACTGCGCAACGAGCTGCCATGATGGACTCCCTTAAACCTTGTTGTGTCAAGTCTTTTCCGTGTCCAACCGGCGGTGTTACCCGACATGCCGAACACACAACTTCACAAATATACAGCTCAATACTGACAACCGCAACTCTTGCGTGTATCATGCCGCGCGCGGCGCGTCCGACGCACCGCCGGAAGGCAACGCTCGGACCGGAACCGGAACCCGCTCACACCAGTTCGGCGAGCACGGCAGCGGCCCGCGCGAACTCCTCAGGCGTGACGTAGGCGTAGCTCAGACGCAGCGCATTGTCGCTTTCGAAGTCATAGATGTCCCCGGGATTGAGCAGCACGCCGCGCTCGCTGGCCCGCTGGAACAGCCGGCCCATCTTTACCGGCCCATCGAAGGTGAGCCAAATGTAGAAGCCGCCGTGGGGCACGTTCCAATGCGCCCTGCCGGAGAACAATCCGTCCAGGGTCCCCAGCGCCGCATCACGGCGCCGGCGCAGCTCGGCACGCAGCGTGTCCAGATATTCGGAGTACAGACCGGAAGTCAGGAATCGCGCGAACACCCATTGGCTGAGCGTGCTCGCGCCGTAGTCCATCTGCATCTTGACGTCCGCCAGCCGGTGCACGATGCGTTCGTCGGCCACAATCCAGCCGATGCGCAGGCCCGGCGCCAACGATTTCGAGGCGCTGCCAAGAGTGATGACCATGCCGGTGCTGTCGTAGGTCTTCAGGGACCGCGGGGTCTCGCCCTCGAACACCAGATCCTGGTACGCGCAGTCCTCGATGATGGGCAGGCGACGCTCCACGCACGCATCGATTAGCGCGCGGCGGCGGTCCGCGGGCATCGTGACGCCGGTCGGGTTGTGGTTCGTCGGAATGGTGTACAGCACGGCGCCGCCCCGTGCAGGAGCACCCGGCACAACGTCCGGGGCCGGCAATACGCCGCGCAGCGCGTCCACATTCAGTCCTCGGGCATCCATCGGCACGCCGGCGAGCTTCATGCCGGCCGACTGGAATACCTGCAGCGACTTGATGTAGCTGGGCGCTTCGGCATAGACGGTCGAACCGGCGGACAGCAGGCTCATCGAGATCATCTGCAACCCCTGAAGAGCACCGGAGGAGATAAGCACCTGTTCAGGCCGGCAGTCGACGTCCCACTGCTTCATGTGGACGGCGACGGCTTCGCGCAGCACGTCCAAGCCTTCGGGCGGCGGGTAGCCGAGCGAGTCGATTTCGTCGGCCGCCTCGCGGGCCACGCGCCGCCACATGTCGCGCGGGAACAGCCTCGGGTCGAGCTCGCCGGTGCCGAGCCTTACTTTGGCGGGATCGAATTCCAGCCTATTGATGGCCTGGATGGTGTCGTTGTTCGCCTTGAAGAATCCGGAGGAGACATAGTCCGCCCAATCCGGTGCGCCGGACAGCATCAGCGACCAGGTGTTGCTGGCGATGCGCGTGCCGGCGCCGTGACGCCCTTCCACGATGCCGTAATCGGTCAGTTCCTCGATGGCGGCGATGATGGTGGACCGGTTCACGCCGAATCTTTCTGCCATGGCGCGTTGGCTGGGCAGTCGGGAGCCGATGGGCCACTCGCCGGAGGCGATGCGACCGCACAGGTAGTCGACGATCTGCTCGGTGACCGGCTTGCCGCTCTCGCGGTCCGGCCGCCAGTCGATATCCAGCGGTGCGCTACGGGCCATGGTCGGCTCCTCTCCCTCTATGAACACCCGACCATTACCGAAGATTTGGTTGGGTACAACAAGCATCACTTGGCTGGTTGCCAAGTGTAATCTACTGCATACCATAGAGCAACAGTATTGAAACATAAGGGATTTCCGGCATAGGTAATCCAAGAACGAATAACCAGCCGGACAAGGTTTGGCTGGTTTTGGTTGGGTGAATATGACCCAACCAAACAGAGGGTAGAGGGAACGGAATCATGGGTCTGTACATTCAGGGACTGACGATGGGACTGGCGTACATCGCGCCGATCGGCATGCAGAACCTGTTCGTCATCAATTCGGCGTTGACACGCACGCGCCGCAACGCCCTGATCACCGCGCTCATCGTCATCTGCTTCGACATGGCCCTTTCGCTCTCCTGCTTCTTCGGCATCGGCGCGCTCATGCAGGCGCACCCCTGGCTGGAGACCATCGTGCTGGGCCTGGGCGGACTTGTGGTGGTACGTATCGGCATGGGCCTGGTGTTGCCGAAGCGCCACGGTTCCGGCAAGGAAGCGGACGGCAATGGACGTGCCGAAGCCGTCAGCGGCACCACCGCGTCCACCCAGCCGGCAATCGCGGCCCGCGCGGACGCCTCCGCCGCGGTCGCGCCCACCGCCGCACCCGCTCAGCATCTCGGCATGCACGGCCTGCTGAGCACCATCGGCACCGCCTGCGCCGTCACCTGGTTCAACCCGCAGGCCATCATCGACGGCACGCTGATGCTCGGCGCGTTCGCCGCCACCCTCAGCGCGGGCCAGACCACCCCGTTCATCACCGGCGTCGAGACGGCCTCCGTGCTGTGGTTCCTCGGCGTCACGCTTATCGTCAACGCCTTCGCGCACAAGTTCAGCCCGAAGATCATCGACGTGCTCAACCGCGTGTGCGGCGGCGTCATCACCCTGTACGGCGTCAAGCTGCTGGTGGACTTCGCACTCGTCATGCTGTGAGCGCGTCACACCGCAAGCGCGGCGCAAACATGCATGCCGCAAACACGACGAGGCCGCTGTGAGCCGATTCACACCAGCCACAGCCTCCCTGAAATCCCCCTGAAACACCGGTAAACCATACAGCTTATCCAATAATGCGCGGCGATTTGTCCATTCCACGCACGCATCGCTCCCATATAATCTGCATATAAGAGACGTCAGGGACGAAGGGGCCCAGGACGTTCGATTTTCCAACGAAGGAGGCTGCGATGTTGAATCTGCGGCGTGGAATCGGTACCCACCAGCCCAGCGTGATTTCCTTGGGACAGGTCTGGGTGGACATCATGATGAACGTGGACGAGGTGCCACCGCAAGGCGGATTCGCCGTGGCCGACCATCCCAAGCCCTCCATCGGCGGCAGCTACCGCGTGCTTGAGGCCGCCAGCCGCATGGGCGTTCCGGCCGAGCATGCCGGCATCCTGGGCAACGGCCTGTGGGCGCACTTCATCCGCCAGTCCTTCCAGGACAACGGCATCACGCACATCGGTCAGGACCGTCTGGACGAGGACTCCGGCTTCCGCGTGGTGCTGAGCGCCGAGGAGCCCACCGATTCGCACAAGAAGACCTTCATCGCCTCCTACGGCGCCGAGGCGCACGGCGATGCGGACACCTTCGCGATGCTGGAGCCGCAGGCCAACGACGTGGTGCACATCAGCGGCAACACGCTGATGGACCACACGGCCACCGGCGTGGACGGCTTCCTGCTCAAGGCCGGCACCGACCCGGCCAAGCGCGACTACACGCTGGTCATCAACCCCACCAACACACTGCGGCTGGTCAACGACCACATGCTCGAGGATCTGGTGCTCGCACGCCCGATCTGGTCCTGCAACCGCCAGGAGGCCATGACGTTGGCCGAACGCCTCGGCGCACCGATCGACGACAGCAAGGTGACCATCGGCGGCGGACTGGACGACTTCATGCACCAGCTGTGCGACGGTTTGGGCTCCACGCTGCGTGCCCCGCTGGTGGTGCGTGTGGGCTCTCGCGGCGCATGGGTGCGCGAACCAGGCGGCGAGACCACGCATATCGAGGGATTCCCCACCAAGGCCGTACACACCCGTTCGGCCGGTGGCTGCCACACCGGCGCGATGTGCGCCATGCTGGCCGAGGGGCGTGATCTGGCGGAATCGGTGAAGGTGGCCAATGCCGCGACGTCCGTGGCGATCGCGCACAGCGTCAACGGCGTGCCCCAATGCCCCGACTACGACGAGGCCGCCGCCCTGCTGCAGTAGCGATTATCACCTCGGCTCCCCTCTTTGAGGGGAGCTGTCACCGTAGGTGACTGAGGGGAGTCTTCTCCACAGGGGCGTCGTTTACCTCGCTTACGGGAAGCCCACTGGGCTTCCCGCTTCACGGCTCGGCCCCAATATTGTTCACGCTCCGTTCAACTTAAACGGCACTTCGCCCATATCCTCGGCTTTTACGATGGAATGCAGTCAACGAATCCGAGGAGCATTATGAGCGCTGCCAGCATCGCAACGCCGCCGCAGAACGGCGCAAACGGCAAACTGTCCGCACACGAGAAAAAGTGGATCGTCTACGACGTGGGCAATTCCGCGTTCGTATTGCTGTCCACCGCGGTCATCCCGATCTACGCGAAGTCGCTGATGCCCGCGGACGGCAACATCGTGTCCGCATGGGGGTACGCGCAGACCATCGCCTCGCTCGTCATCGCCCTGCTGATGCCGTTGCTCGGCTCCATCGCCGACGTGCAGGGCATGAAGATCAAGTTCTTCCTGGGCTTCTTCGGCACGGGCGTGGTGATGTGCTGCGCGATGGCGCTGCCGCTGACCTGGCTGCCGTTCCTCATCGTCTACGTGCTGGCCACCATCGGTCTCAACGGCTCGCTCACGTTCTACGATTCGATGCTCATCGACACCACCACCAACGAGCGCATGGACAAGGTCTCCTCGCACGGCTACGGCTGGGGCTACGTGGGTTCCACCGTGCCGTTCATCGTCTGCATCGCACTGATCTTCGGCGGCCCGGCGCTGTTCGGCTGGTCCACGGTGGCCTGCACGCGCGCCTCGTTCGTCATCACCGCCGTGTGGTGGGTGGCGTTCACCATTCCGCTCATCACCAGCTACCGTCAGGTGCACTACCGCGCCACCCGCGACCACGCGCGCGAGGCGATCCGCGGCACATTCCGTGAGCTGGGCTCCACATTCGGCAAGATCGTGAAGAACAAGCCGCTGTGGATGTTCATGGTGGCGTTCTTCTTCTACATCGACGCGGTGAACACGGTGATCTCGATGAGCACGTCCTACGGCACGCAGCTTGGCATCGACTCCACGCAGCTCGTGGTGGCCCTGCTGGTCACGCAGTTCGTGGCGTTCCCGTGCGCGATCCTGTACGGTCGGCTGGCCGGCCGGTTCGGCTGCAAGCCGATGATCACGGTGGCCGTCGCGGCGTACATGGGCATCGTGTTCTTCGCCACGTTCTTCCTGAAGTCCGCGCTCGAGTTCTGGATCCTCGCGATTCTGGTGGGCATGTTCCAGGGCGGCATCCAGGCGCTTTCCCGCTCGTACTACGGCAAGATCATCCCCAAGGAGCACGCCAACGAGTACTACGGCTTCTACGATATCTTCGGCAAGACGGCTTCCATCCTCGGCACGTTCCTCGTGGCCACCACCACGTCCCTGACCGGCAACGCATCGCTCGGCGTGCTGTCCATCGCGATTCTGCTGGTCGTGGCCCTCGTCTTCCTCTTCCTTCAGAAGGATCCGACCAAGGCCTGATTGACCGACTCAGTGATGTGATAATGACTGTCCCCCCAAGGCGATACTCTCCCATCGTCTTGGGGGACAGTCGTTATCACGGGCGAGGCTACGCGCGCAACGTCTTGAGCATGCCGGTCACTTCGGCGGGCGTGACGGACGGCACGTAGGCACGCACCACCGCCAGCCCGATGGTCGGCAGCGCGGCCGGATCGGGATAGCACACGTACACGGGCACCTCGGCGGGCTGGAACTTGCGCTTGAAGTTGAACAGCGAGTGGAATCCGTAGGCCGGCTCCATCCAGTCAGCCACGATCTGCAGCGCGTGCTGAAGCACCTGCACGCCCTCGTCCGGCGCAGCTGCGTTTCCGGCATCCGCGGCACCGCCAACGCCCGCGCCGGCATCGCCATCGCCGCTCCGGTTGTCCCGCTCGGGATTCATGCCGGCCAGCGGCGCGGCGGACAGACTCATGAACTCCACGGCATGCTCCGGATCGGCCTGACCGTCGTCGCGCAGACGTTCGGCCATGCGCGCGATGAGAAACTCCATGATGCCGTTGGGGCTGTCCGTGCGGTGACGCATGAAATCGAGCGTCCAGCCGATCACGCGGCCGTCACGCCACGTGGGTAGCCAGCTGGTGACCGCCAGCACGCGGCCGTCCGCGTCCACGGCGTATAGCAGCCGCACGCGCGGATCACGCAGCTCCTCGACGCCGCCGAGCGTGAACTTCATCTCCGGCAACGCCTTGAGCTGCGCCCACTCCTCGGAGATGTCCTCGATCTGCTCGCGCACGTCCAGCGGCGCTTCCAGGAACGTGGACTGCACGTCGGTGATGCCGTCGCGCTTGGCCTTGTTGATGGCCGTACGCACGTCCTGCCATTTCTTGCCGGTGGTCTTCCACGCACGCGGATCGACCACCATCTCGCTGCCGACCTCGATGGACTGCCAGCCGCTTGCCACCAGTTGATCGCGCTGTTCGCGATGCACACTGTAGAACACCGGCGACCAGGACTGTTCGACGCAGTACTGCGTGAAGCCGACCAGATCGTCCTTCCATTCCGCGGGGTCGCCGAACGGTCCGGTGCAGGTCAGGGCGATGCCGTTGAGCACGCGGTACGCCACGGCCGATTTGCCGGTGGGTGACATCCAGTAGCTGTTACCCTCCCATGTGGTCATGAAGCTCATCGATTCACCGCCGGTCTCCACCAACCGGCCGGCGCGTTCCTGCGCACGTTCATTGGAACGGGTGACATCGCCCATCCAACGAATCACCACGCCCAGCACCACAATCCAGAACACCAGGCCGACACCCTGGTAGATCACGGACGCCATCGGGGTGCGCGGCACGAACGACAACTTCATATGGCTCAGGAATCCGATGGGCAGGAACCGGCCCGGCAATTCGGCCAGCAACGATGCGGCCGTGGCGTTCGGCGAGAATTCGTCCGGCTGGGCCAGTCCGTACAGCAGGTACACGCCGGCGCAGGCCAGCAAGGTCACCAGCATCGTCCCGATGCCGCCGATGAGACGACGCCAGCCGATACGAACCGGGAAATGCCGCATCGATACGATCAACGCGACGGCGAACGCCAGCGGAGGCAGGGTGTTCGCCACGCATGCGGACAGCGCGCCATGCTCCATCAGCGACGCCATGCCGTCCGGCGCGAAACTCAGCGGAACGACGAGATAGTAGGCAATGGCGAGCCCCGCGACGACCAGGTTGATTCCCACGGTCGCGATGGCGGCGAAACGGCGGCCCCGGTACAGGCCCCACGCCAGCACCAGCATGACGGCCGTGGGCAGCAGCGAGCGCAGCACGGCCCCCGGCATCGAGGCGCGCATCAGGTCGAACTGCAGGAAGCAGCCGTCATGGGTGGCGTCCGCCAGACAGCGGGCCAACGTACCGTCGTCGGCGGAGACGGGGCTCATCAGCAGGCCGATGGTGCTGAGCGGGCCGGCATGGTTGTGCGAGGTGATGGCGACGACCGGGCCCAGCGCCAGTACCACGGCGATTGCGGCGAACATCCTGCGGGCCTCGAAGGAGGTGCTGCGCAGCCAATGCCAGCCGATTTCGGCCGTTGAGGAGGAATCAGCTGATTCGGCAGCGGAGGAAGCAGAACGTTTCGCCATCACGTGTCCGGCGATATGCCCGGCGAGCGCGGCGACCAGAATGCAGTAGACGCCGGGGTTGCCGCTGTACAGCAGCACGACGAGGATTGCCGCATAACCGATGATCCGTATGCGGCGACGCCACAGATGGCTGCACCGTGCGCTGGCCGCCATCATCGCGCCGATCGGCAGTGCCAGCGGGCTCAGCGTGAATCCCATCCGCGCAACGAAGCTGGAATCCTGGAATATCCAGCCGATCGCCGAGCACAGGGCGAGTCCGACGAAGATGCCGATGACGGCGCAGGTGAACGCGGTGATGATGGTGAGGCGACGCCCCAATCGCGTTTCGGCGATGGACAGCATGACGATCCATAGCACGGCGTCGATGACGAGCTGCAGCACGCCTCGGGCCAAGAACAGGGTGGCGACGAGTTTGCCGAAGCTGAATTCGGCCATGCTGGTGCTCAGGCGCAGCGGAAACGCGAATCCGGCCATGACGGCCACCAGCCAGACCACGAGGTTCAGCACTACCAATCCGGCAGTGGCAGTGACGCAGAGACGGTGGCTACGCACCCAGCGCCGCGCGTCATCGGCCAACGCCTTCCAGTTGCCGGCCGCGTGGGAGGAGGCCGGGCGGCGCGGGGCTTGTTTCGGCTTGTTCGTCGCGGTGTTCGTCACTGTGGCTGTTGCGGCGTTCGTTGCGGCATTCACCGCTGTGTTCATTGCGGTTCCGCTCATTGCAGCACCTCCACTTGACTGTATTCCTTCACTGATTTCGTCATGGCTCCCAATCCGGTTCGCTGTCCGAACCATTCAAGTCCGGGTTTCCAGACGGCCTGCACGGCGTGCCAGTCGTGGCCGGTGCCGGGCACCAGCAATTCCGTGACCTCCATACCTGCCTTGCGAGCGGCCGCCGCAATCGTGCGCATGTTCCTGATTGATTCGGCGTCCCTCTCGCCAGCACCGGCGAACAACGCCTGACTGGAGGAACCGGTCGCGGCGATGGCGTTGACCGGCACCTGCGCGTCATAGGCGTTACGGTCGCCGGCGAAGTAGTTCTGGACCATCTCGTCGACGGTGCCGTTGGTCGGCTTCAGCTCGCCGTCCACCGGCAGCATGGCGCCGTAAAGGTCCGGGTGACGCGGGGCAAGCTGGGTGGTGCAGGTGCCGCCCTGCGAGAACCCGCCGATGGCCCACATCGAAGCTTTCTTGGCCACAGGCAGGGTGCGCTTGGCCCATGCCACCACGTCCTGGGTCAGATAGGTTTCCGCCTTGCCCTGGGTGGTGTCCGCGCACAGGCTGTTGTGGGTGTCGGCGCCGTTCTGGTCGGGCACCAGCACGATCGGGGCTAGGCCATGATGGCTGGCGGCGTACGTGTTCATCATCGCGGCAATGCCGCCGGCGGCGACCAGTCGCCCAGGACTGCCGGGCTGGCCGGCGAGCAGCTCCATCACCGGCAGCGCGGGCGGTTGCTTGCTCAGCGCCGCGGGCGGCAGGTAGATCATCGCCTTGCGGGCCGCGAAACCGGACTTGGTGTTCGGGATATCCACGGTGAGCACCTTGCCCTGCTTCGGCATGTCCGGCAGGGCGTTCTGCTGCGCCTTGTTCAGCCATTGCTCCACGCTCATCGAGACTTTATGGACATCGACCGAATCGATGGAGGCATAGGGCGTGTATCCCACGAGGCTACCGACGGTCTGGTACTCGCCGTAGATGCCATCCACACCCAATCCGGTGGACAGTATGATGAGCGGGATCAGTACGATCGCGCAGATTCGGCGAAAACTATGGGTCCTTATGGCCGCCGTGAGCGCGAAGCCCAACGCGGCGAATCCGGCGCCCACGGTGAAGATCACGGGCCAGCCCAGCGAGACGCCGAACACCACGAACACGTCGGAGACCAGCCATGCCGCGACCGTGCCGAGCACCTCGCATATCACCATGGCGATGAGCGAAACCAGCAGCGGCCGCAGCCAGACGGAGTCGCGCAACGCTTCACTTCGACCGCCGTTCCGGCCGACATCGCGTACCGCATCCACGAGCATCAGCACGATCAGCACGGCCGCGACGACTGCGGTCACGCCGAATACGGTCCGCGGCAGCGCACCACGGACCAACGACCACTCCATCACCGTTTTCATCCATACGGAGTTCTGCATGCCATCCTCCCCCACGGATTCCAAGCGCGTAACCCTAACGCGCAGACCATGGAGTATCGGCCAATTTCATAAAACCCAATGAAAGTTCCCAAGCTTTCTTCAGGTTTGGCTCTGTTAAACCAAGATTGACATGGCCCTTATTCTTGGCTCCCCTTGTCAGGGGAGCTGGCGGCGAAGCCGACTGAAGGGTAGTTCAATGGAGTTCCTATCAATCTTGGTGTAACAGAGCTTCAGGTTCCACCCATGTCGAAAGGAGTTCAACCTCCGATTGCCCAGTCTCCCTCTCCAGCCCTCAACGGACCGAATCACAGCCAGATAGATTCATCAGGAGGCACGCTGCTCAGCGCACCCACCAGCCTGATGGCGTCTTCCCTACTCAGCGTTCCCGTATATCCTTGCAAATCCTTGCGTTTGAAACGAACCAGCTGCGCACAGCGAGCGGTGGTAACGTGCGTCAAACCAGCTTGCTCCCAATCAAGCAGTTGAACGTCACCGGCACCTTCCCACTTCGGATTGCTGGTCAGCTTCACCGCTACGCCACCATCACCATCCACGTCGATGACGATGCACGTGACATAGTGGTTGCGCGAACGGGTCTTGTCCTCCTCGAACCTGACTGGCATGCGGTACACATCGAACGTGCGCAAAATCTCCGGCACGGGTTTCAGAACAGGACGGTCAGACATGATGATTCAGTCTTTCCATGATTGCGGCAGCACCGGCGTACCGTCCGCGTCACGTTTTGGCTCGGCAATCATTCTGCCGGGAATAGAAACAATCGGATACCCTCGATCGTCCAGCCCCTGATACACTACTCCATTCGCCGCAACCGTACCCGCTTCGGGCAATGCCGGAGCTACAGGCGCGGCGCTCGGCTGGAAGGGCATACGCTGCTCCTTGACCGACTGGCGCAGGAATACGTTGATCGCGGTGTTCAGGCTCATGCCCATCGATTCGTACAATTCGGCTGCTTGCTTCTTCAAATCCGCATCCACCCGATATGTTGACGTGACCATGACCTACCTCCACCATTTTGATTTCATTTGTATTCTATTCCGAATATAAACGAAATCAAAATGACGTCAACATGACTTAACTGCACCACCATCCGTAACATGTCGCCAATGAAAGGCGGGTTCAATGGGCGGAAGACAGCCACGGCAGTGAAGGAGGCATCACATCACCATGACATACGCACAGGCATTGCTGGGGTTCGCGTTGGTGGCGGGGTCGATGGCATTGCTGCCGGGACTCGACATGATGATGGTGGTCAACGAGACCATCAACACCACCCGCAGGCGCGGCATCGCGGCGGCGTGCGGCATCTCGTTCGGCGTGCTGGTGTGGGCGATGGCGGCCGCGGTGGGCCTTGCCGCCATCATCAACGCCCTGCCCGTCGCCTATGACGCCATCCGACTACTCGGTGGACTGTACCTGCTGTACCTTGCGGTCAGCCTTGTCCGCAAGCCGAAGGACGAGCACAAAGCCGAGCAATCACAGGAGCGCGCTTCGCAACTTGCACCAACCGAAGCCGCCGGATCCCGCTTCCCCATCGTCTCCTCGTTCGTGCGCGGCTTCCTCACCGACTTGTTCAATCCGAAGATCGGCGTCTTCTACATCGCCGTGATCCCGCAGTTCCTGGTGCCCGGCGTGGACCATCTGCAGATGGGCGTCTCACTGGGCCTTATTCACTTCGTCGAAAGCATGGCCGTACTCATCACGCTGGCATGCATGGCCGCGTTCTTCGCCAGCAGACTCAAGTCCGGCCGTTCGCGCCGAATCCTGAGCTTGGTATCCGCCGGCATCATGGCGATTTTGGGCGGCGTGACCATCACCGAAGCCGTACGGAGCCGTCTGGCCGCGTAGCCCCGTGCCGGTATACTGTTCCGGGCCGTCTTGAGGCGGCCGCCATGGAACACGCATGTCAGAGAGAGCAGCATGAGCCAACCCGACCTTGATACGACGGCGCAGTCGCCGTCCCAGCCCGCAGCGGCATCGCCATCGATTCCCGCCGCGTCGAGCACCGGCGAACCCGCTACCGTTACCGGAACCAACCGCGAAACCGACGGCAAAGACCATACCAAGCACGCACTGCACACGAATCTCAAGCGCGGCATGGAATCGCGCCACCTGCAGATGATCTCGCTGGGCGGCGTGATCGGCACCGGCCTGTTCCTGAGCTCCGGCTACACCATCCAGCAGGCGGGCCCGATCGGCACGATCCTGGCGTACGGCATCGGCGCGGTCATCGTGTACCTCGTGATGCTGACCCTCGGCGAGCTGTCGGTGGCCATGCCGGTGACCGGCTCGTTCCACGTGTACGCCGAGAAGTTCATCGGCCCCGGCACCGGATTCGTGGTCGCCATCCAGTACTGGCTCACCTGGACTGTGGCGCTCGGCTCCGAATTCACCGCGGCCGGCCTGCTCATGCAACGGTGGTTCCCGCACACGCCCACTTGGATATGGAGCGCGGCCTGCATCATACTGATTTTCACGCTCAACGCGCTGTCCGTGCGGTTCTTCGCGGAGGCAGAGTTCTGGTTCGCCTCCATCAAGGTGTTCGCCATCTGCGCGTTCATCGGCATCGGTCTGCTGGCGATCTTCGGCGTACTGCCGATGAAGGGCTACGACCATGCCCCGCTGTTCGGCAACCTCACCAAGGACGGCATCTTCCCGAACGGCTTCATGCCGGTGTTCGCCACGATCCTGACCGTCAACTTCGCGTTCTCCGGCACCGAGCTCATCGGCGTGACCGCCGGCGAGACGCGCGACCCCGAGACCGCCGTGCCGAAGGCCATCCACACCACGCTGTGGCGTCTGGTGCTGTTCTTCATCGGCTCCATCGTGGTGATGAGCGCCCTGATTCCGTGGCGTCAGGCGGGCGTGGGCGAAAGCCCGTTCGTGCTCGTGTTCAGCTCCATCGGCATCCCGTACGCGGCGGACATCATGAACTTCGTGGTGCTCACGGCCGTGCTGTCCGCCTCGAATTCCGGCCTGTACGCCTCCACGCGCATGGTGTGGTCGATGGGCAACGAGGGCATGATCCCGCGCTGGTTCGCCAAGACGAACCGTCATGGCGTGCCGATGCTGGCCCTGTGCGCCGCGATGGCCGGCGGTCTGCTGGCGTTGCTGAGTTCGGTGATCGCCGCCTCGACCGTGTACCTGGTGCTGGTGGCGCTTTCCGGCTTGTCCGCGGTGGTGGTGTGGATTGCGATCGCGTACTGCCAGATCGTGTTCCGCAAGCGCTGGATCGCGTCCGGACATTCCGCGGACGAGCTCAAGTACAAGACGCCCGGCTACCCGTGGACCTCGTGGGCGGCGTTCATCCTGTGCACCGCCTCGTTCCTGCTGGTCTTCTTCGACAAGGAGCAGCGGTTCGCGCTGGGGGCCGAACTCGTGTTCATCGTGGTGTGCTACGCCGCGTATTTCGTGCAGCGCTGGTGGCGCAAGTCCCATCCGCGCGAGGAGGACAAGCCGCTGCAGCTGCCGTGAGGCTGTGCAAGGTTACGTAAGGCTGCCGATACGCACGATACGAAGTCGTGACGATCGCCTCTGTGCCGGACCTGTATGCAAACGCATGCGGCCCGGCACAGTTGTTAGCTCTGTTAAACCAAGATTGACATGTCCCTTATTCTTGGCTCCCCTTGTCAGGGGAGCTGTCGGCGAAGCCGACTGAGGGGTAGTCCGGCGGGATTCATGTCAATTTTGGTTTAACAGAGCCTAATTGTTTGCGGCACAGTTAGCACAGTTATTTGACCGAATCCGACTGAATCGTTTTCAGTCCAACAGCCGCGCCCGCAACGACGCGGCGTCGGTGAAACGGATGCCGGTCAGACCCGCCGCGGTTCCGGCTTGGGCGTTCCACGGCTTGTCGTCCACGAAGGCCGTATGCGCGGGCTCCACGCCGAATCGGGTGATGGCGCGGCGGAAGATCTCCTGATCCGGCTTGTGAATGCGTTCGGCGCTGGAGACCACCACATCCTTGAGCAGTCGCAACGCGGGGAACAGCTCGCGTGCGGCATCCACGTATTTGACGGTGAAGTTGGTCAGTCCCCAGCAGCGCACCCCGGCCGTGTCCAAGTCGCGCAGGAGTTCGGGCATGCCGGGCAGCATGCCGACCAGGGCCAAACGTTGCCGTTCGAAGTAGCGACGGAACGCCCGCAAGGCGGCGGTATCAGCCGTCGTACCATCACCGCCGTCACCCTCGCCATTACCGGAGTCGTCAAGCCCATGATGCACGGCATAATCGGCGAGAATCCGCTCCTCACTCCAACCCAGATCGGACAGCTCGTCGTAATGCCAGAAACCGTATGGATCAGCGCGGTCGAACAGCCGGTCGATGACCTCGGCCGGGACCTGCCCCTCCAGCGGCACGCGGGGTTTCCAATCGACCAGCACATCGCAGAAATCGAAGATCACATCGGTAAACGCAGCCATGGCCACTACCCTAGCCGGCCCACGCACCGTCGTTCCCGCAAAGTTCATCTACGGACCGCACCGCCGCGGCGCTACGGTGAATAGACTGAGATTGACATGGCCGTCAACGTAGGGGGAACAGTGGGGCATATGACCGGTCGCATCACCGCGTGCAGGTTCGGTGTCAACATGCTGAGGCTGTTCTGGTGGACCACGCTCATGGCCACCATCGGGCTCGCGGCAACGCTCATCACCATGCTCGCCATATCATGGCCAGCGCCATGGGGCACGGCGTGGCCGGTCTGGACTGCGGGGCTCACAGCCGTAATCGTCATCGAATCCATCGTCTTCTGGATCGGCATCATCACCGTATACGTCACGTCGGTGCAGCTCGGCCTCAAAATCCGCGTGATCGGCATACTGTGCGGCTGGATACCCGTTGCGAACCTCATCGCGTTGCGACTCATCATCCACACGGTCGGCGAGGAGGTGCGGTTCGAGACCGCCAAGGAACAGCTGGACCGCGCGCGGGCGTCCGAACGCATCTGTGCCACGCGATACCCGGTCCTGCTGGTGCATGGCGTGTTCTTCCGCGATACCGCACTGCTCAACTACTGGGGCCGTATCCCGGCGGAACTCCAGCGCAACGGCGCCACGATCTATTACGGCGAGCACCAGTCGGCCGCGTCCGTGCCGGATTCCGCCCGCGAGCTGACCGCGCGCATCCGGCATATCGTGGAGACGACCGGATGCGGCAAGGTGAACGTCATCGCGCACTCCAAGGGCGGGCTTGACATGCGTTACGCCATCGCCCGCTGCGGGGCGGCGCCGTTCGTGGCCTCGCTCACCACCATCAACACGCCGCATCGCGGCTGCGGGTTCGCCGACTATCTGCTGACCAACATCCCGCTCGCCGTCCAGCGGAAGGTCGAGGCCGCATACAATGCGGCGGCCGCACGACTCGGCGATGCCAGACCCGACTTCATGGCCGCGGTGCATGACCTGACTCAGGCCGGCTGCACGCGGCTGAATGCCGAAATCGGCGACCGGGCGGAACTGAACGGCACGTGCGGAAGCAACGCCGACGGTGATGCCGTGCCACGCGACGCCGGGATTCGGACGCCGCAATCGCCGCACCCGCAATTCCCCGTACCAGCGCACGGACCAGCTGCCGGGCCGGCGGATTCCGATCCCTTCGCCGGCATCGTCTGCCAGAGCGTCGGCTCGAAACTGGCGCACGCCACCACCGGCAAGTTCCCGCTGAACTTCACATACCCGCTGGTCAAGTGGTTCGACGGACCAAACGACGGGCTCGTGGCCCAACCGTCGTTCCCCTGGGGCGAACGGTTCACCTGGCTGGAGCCGAACGGCACGCGCGGCATCTCGCATGCGGACATGATCGACCTCAATCGCGAGAACATCCCCGGATTCGATGTACGCGAGTTCTACGTGCAGATCGTCGCCGCCCTCAAACGCCGGGGATTGTGAAAAATCACAGGGATTCCGTCTGTACCACTGCCGTTTCTGGGCATATACCTACCATGAATCGACCGCCATTCCCGATTCTGTGCATGCACGTACCACGAAGGCCCCGTTTCCCTGGTTTTCGTGATACGTATATGCCCAGACATTCGTTTGTGGTACGTATATGCACAGAATAACTGGCTGGTATATGCCCAGAATCGGGGCGAAGAGCCTGGCGAAACAAAAATCCCGCCAAACTTGGCGGGAGATGAAGGGTGGGCGATGTAGGAATCGAACCTACGACCCCTTCGGTGTGAACGAAGTGCGCTAGCCGCTGCGCCAATCGCCCAAGGGCACATAACAAAACCGGCAGTCGCCTGCCGGCCGCATGTGAGTGGGCGATACAAGATTCGAACTTGTGACCCCTTCCGTGTCAGGGAAGTGCGCTACCTCTGCGCCAACCGCCCGGGTCTAGGTCATCCGGCCGAGTGGCCGGCCTTCTGAGAGCGGACAACGGGACTCGAACCCGCGGTCTCAACCTTGGCAAGGTTGCGCTTTACCAACTAAGCTATGTCCGCATGTCGCTTGCGAGAAGCAACAGGTGAATAAGATACGCGCTTTTGCGAAAAAATGCATCTTACGGCGTGTCTCGGCGGAATTCCGCGGTTTTTGGATTTTCGCCATCAGACGCAAATCACCTCAAGCCACCTGAATCGAGTCACATTTCAATCGCAAATCGACCCGCACATCGGAGTGTCGCGAGCAACAGACCGCACCACGAACACCCGCCCGACGACCTCCACCTCACTCCAATCCATTCCAATCCGCGTTCCATAATCTCACAATTCGGGCGCCGGCATATCCCACATCGTGCCGATCACGTCCTGCACCTCACGCCGACTCACGCCTCGCCGATGCGCCGCGGCCACGAGCACCTGCACGGCGGCCAGAACCTCGCACGGCGCCTCCTCCTGCTCCGCCACACGGGACGGCCGGCCGGCGCTCGTGACGATCAGCCCCTGCGATTCCAACTCGCCGTACGCCCGCCGCACGGTCCCCGGAGCCACGCCAAGCTCGGCGGCAAGACCACGGATCGACGGCATTTCGGCGCCCGACGGCAACTCGCCGGAACGAATCAACCCGGTGAACCGCGCCACGATGCCGTCGGAACCGCTGACATCCGTTCTGGCGCATGCCCTGCAATCCACACCCGAATCAGTACCCATATCGGCACCTGCATCAGCACCGGCAAGCACGATCGAACCGGTCGCGCTACCATCGATGGAAGCCATCGTCGTGTCCTTTCCAACAGGGTCGGCATCCAAAACGCCGCAGCACCGCAGCCGGCGCACGGGTCCACCGCCCGGCATCACCCTGTATCAGCCAAAACCTGTATCAACCAAACGACACAGTACCACCCATTCGATACCGCAGAATTCCGCCATTCTTCACCCAAGGTGAAGCGTGTCCGCGGCACAATCGCACAATACTGAAGGTGATACGAATGCCACATCGGACGCAGCGCGTCGGCCGCGTCACCGGATGGCATCCGGCAGTCAATGAAACGAAGGGAAACATCATGACCAAGCTTCTGTTCATCGTGGGCAGCCTGCACAAGTACGGCTTCAACGACCAGCTGGCCGACGAGGCCAAGGCCCTCATCGGCGACCGTGCCGAGGTGAGCTTCCTGGATTACTCCGACGTGCCGTTCTTCAGCCAGGACGAGGAGTTCCCGACCCCGCCGGTCGCCGTCGCCGAGGCCCGCAAGGCCGTCGCCGAGGCCGATGGCGTGTGGATCTTCTCCCCGGAGTACAACTACAGCTACCCGGGCGTGCTGAAGAACCTGCTCGACTGGCTGTCCCGCCCGCTGGAGCCGTTCCCGGCCGAGTCCGCCTCCGTGCTGGCCGGCAAGAAGATCGCCATCTCCGCCGTGGCCGGCCAGTCCGCCGGTGCCGGCACCCGCGCCAAGCTGAACGAAGTGCTGGGCTTCAACAAGGCCGAGCTGCTGCCCGAGTCCGAGCAGGTGGGCGTGGCCCTGGCTCCGGAGGCCTGGGGCACCGGCAAGCTGGCCCTCTCCGACGAGGACAAGGCCAAGCTCGCCGCCGAGGTCGACGCCTTCCTCAAGTTCGTCGAGGCCTGATCCTTACCTCAGCGACCGAGTGACCGAGCGATACGTATAGCCTTACGTAACCTCGCATAAGCCTCACGGAAACGGGCCGGTAGCGCACTTCAGCGCCGCCGGCCCGTTTCGTCGTATTTGCCTGACTATTTGCCTGACCATGAGCCCCGCCAAGGCAAGGGCCGACGAAGCAGGGACGACCGCTCACTTTCAGCGCTCGTCCTTCAGCGACCTGGCGGCCGACTGCGGAATCGCCTTGAGCACGCTCGCGATGACCGCACGGGCCTCGGGATCGGTCCCGCGGGCGGCCGCCACGATCTTCGGCAGCGCCTCGGTCCAATGCTGGGCCAGATCCGCGAATTGGCCGTACCCGGCCGCGGCGAAGATGCCGTACACCTCGTCCACCACGATGCGCCTGCGTTCCTCGGGAATGCGGTCCAGCCATCCGCTGATGGTACGGTCGATGAGCTGCGCGCCGCGCGTGAGCTCGGGCACGGTCTCGAACTCGCCGTCTGCAATCTGCCAGGTGCCGCACATGTGCTGCAGGATGCTCACCGCATCCGATCGTACGACGGTCCGCTGGGCGCCGGAATCCAGCAGCATGCCGATGATCGACGATTCCGGTACGGTCTTGTCGATTCGCCCCTCGACGCCCTGGTAGTCGTCCGACTGCACGACCGCAGCCGGGAATCCCGGCCCGTCATGCGAGAAGATGCGCGAGACACGGCCGGTTTCGCCGTGCTGTTCCAGCATCATCGTGGCGTAGGTGGCGAGGTTGCCGCCTTTGGAGTGACCGCCCGCCATGAGTTGCGCGGGATTGCCGCCGAATGGCCCGGCACTGCGCGCGGCGATCGAGCGGAGATAGTCGGCGGCCAACCGTTGCGCAGGCACGGGGAAGGTGACGGCCATATTGAAGTCCTCCTTCCAGCCGACAAGCGTGCCTTCGGTGCCGCGGAACGCCACGTATAGGGTGGGATTGCGCGACCCGTAGCCGGCGCAGTCGGTCAGGTCGAAGGTCATGGCGGCGAATTGCGTTTCACTGGCCGGATCGGTGTGCTCGGCGGATTCGCCGATGGCCAGGCCGCGCCATCGCGGCGATTCGGCGAGCGCACGGAGCAGGTCGAGCCGTTCGCGGTTCACCGATTCCGAGCCGGCGCAGAACATATCAGGGTAGTCCTCGGCACGCAGCATCGCGCCCAAGGGCACGGTAGCCACGGTTTTGGCCGCGTCGAATGCCGGCACGACGGCCATGGGCGGATGGACGTAGGAGAAATCGGACAGGACCAGCGAGTCCACTGCGGAGAACGGCTTGTCCACGAAGGTGCGGAACTCGGTGCGCACGTATTCAAGCAGATTGCCCATGGCTCCACTGTAGCCGCCCTGGAGTGCCGCCGTGAATCTTGCGTTTGCGGCACAGGATTTTGCTCTAAGGTCTACGGCAAGCCGAATCAATCGTCCGCGTTGCCGTCGCTCGACGGTTATGCCGACGCATAATGGTTGTCATGTCCCAATCCGCACGATTCGCACGGCCGGCGCAGCCCGCACACCCCTCGTATTCCGCCACGGTCGTCACACCGATCGGCCGCATGCACATGGCGTCCGACGGCACGGCGCTGACCGAACTGTGTCTGGAGGACTGGTGGTGGGCGAGAAGCCGGAACGACGATGACTGCGGAACCGCGACCGGCGACGCCGCGGACGCCAGCATCCCCGATAGCACGACCACTGCGGGCGATGCGCACTTGGATACCGTTGTCCTCATCGCACCGGAACACCGCGCTTCCGAAGGCGCCCGCGATATCTTCCGCCGGACCAGTGCCTGGCTCAGGGCCTACTTCACCGGCGAGCGCCCCGATTTCGGTTCCGCTCCCCCGCTCCACGCGCAGGGCACGCCGTTCCAGCATGAGGTGTGGGACCTCATCGCCGAAATCCCGTACGGCCGGACGGTCAGTTACGGCGACATCGCCGCCGAGCTGGCGGAGCGACGCGGCGGCGGCCGCATGGCGGCGCAGGCCGTGGGTGGCGCGGTGAAGCGCAACCCCATCACCATCATCGTCCCCTGCCACCGCGTGGTCGGCTCCGGCCGTTCCTTCGGCGGCTACGGCGGCCGCCTCGACATCAAGGCCACTCTCCTCGACCTGGAAGGCGTGGACCTCTCCCGTTTCGACCTGTAGGAAAACGATCGGCGAGCACCATCTCCGTCATACCCCACATCACCGGGAATTATGGCGGGAAAACGGGCGGGGATGTTCGCCGTGGGATCATCGTCGGGAAGCCGCGCGCGGCGGAATCGTAGAATTTTTCTTACGTATGCAAACCGGCGTAGGACCGGCAGGAGCGTCGAAACGGACCGAGGCACACCAAAGGAGGGCAGCGGCATGGGCGACATCATCGAATACGCACGCACCGAGACGCGAACGTTTGCCGAACTGCCGCTCAACGAGGTGGACGCGCTGATCTTCGGCACGCTCATCTACGAGGACGTGGCCGCCATCTGCCCCACGCTGATGCTGGATGAATCGCAGCCGCAATCCTCCGGCGGCTCCTTCGCGGCGCGCATCCGCGCATTCGAGCCCCGCCATCCTCTCGTCTGGTTCAAAGCGCTGTGGCATCCGGCGTTGGAGTCGGTCAGTCTCGCGGACGCGAACCAGGAACTGCACCGCTCACTCACCACCGATGCGGACGACAAACCGCACGAGCCGCAAGTCGTTTCGGTCATCGATCCAAGCCTGACCCACCGTCTGTTCGAGGCGTGCGCGGTCTCCCCGCGATTCGCGGACGTGCGTCTCGGTGCGGTGGTCGAACACATCAACCGCGGCGAGCAGACACAGTTCGCGGCGGCCACCTTCCAGTTGCCGGACGGCCGCAACCGCCGCAATCCCACGCATAAGGGCACGCTTGTCATCTCCTTCCGCGGCACCGACGATTCGCTGATCGGTTGGAAGGAGGATTTCAACATGTCCTTCCAGTACCCGGTGCCGGCCCAACGCGCGGCGAGCGCCTACCTGGACACGGTGGCGCGCCTGTGGCAGGGGCCGATCATTCTGGTGGGCCACTCCAAGGGCGGCAATCTGGCGATCTACTCGGCCATGAACGCCGAACCCAAGGTGCAGCGGCGCATCGAGCACATCTACTCGCTGGACGGCCCCGGCTTCCCGCCGGAGATCGTGACCAGTCCGGCGTATCAGGCCGTGCAGCCGAAGGTGACGAAGATCGTGCCGGATTCGTCGATCGTGGGCATGATTTTCGAGACGCCCGAACCTTGCCGCGTGGTCTCGTCTGATTCCGACGGCATCATGCAGCATTCGGCGTACACCTGGCTGGTGGACGGCGATCGGTTCGTGACCGAACCTGATTTGAGTTCCAGCTCGCAACTGTTCAACGAGCAGCTCAACCATTGGATCGCGGCGCTGACCCCGGAGCAGCGTGAGCGTGCCGTGGACGCGCTGTTCCGTGTGCTGCACGCGAACGGCGCCACCAGTCTGAGTGACCTGATGGGCAGCCTCCCCGCCGCGATTCCCTCCATGCTGGGCGCATACGTGGGGCTCACGCCCGAGGACCGCCGGCATCTGACCGAAGCGTTGGCGATTCTGTTCAAGGCGTCCACCGCCAAACGCAAGCGCGCGACGACGGCCGGACCCGCGGCGCAGAAGGACGAAGAGCCCGGTTCGGCCGATTCCGAACCTACGGCAACGACCGACGGTGATGCATCCGCTGTCAACAACGACCGCGGTCTTCCGGCCGAGTAAGGCCATTCGCACTCAAGCCAGCAAACCCTCCGCAATCAGATATTCCGTAATTGGGTATACTGTACAATAAATTATTTAGACAGCATGACCAACACAACCAGCGAAAAGAGGGAACAATGCCACGCCCACGCCATGATTCCGAAGTGCTCCCGGCCAAGGAACGCCTTGAAAACGCCTTCTGGGAGCTGCTGGCCGACCGCGACTACCGCAAGATCACCGTCACGGACGTGGTGCGCGAGGCCGGCGTGAACCGCAATTCCTTCTACTACCACTTCTCCGGCCTGCCCGAACTGGCCGATTCCGCCATCCTGCATCAGGTGGAGGCCATCCCGCTTCCCCAAGCCCCGGATCCGAACGGCAATCCCGGCGAGCAGTGGCGCGAACGCATCACCGCGCTGCTCGCCGCCCCCGCTCCACGCCAGCGCCTCGACCGCCTGGCCCTGCTCGCCGGCCCGCACAGCACGCTGGATCTGACCGAATCCCTGCGTGATTTCGCCCGTCTGCAAATGCTCAGCATGCTTCAGCTCAACCCCGAGCACATCAGCCTCAAAACCGATCTCATGGTGGAGTTCACCGTGGGCGGCATGCTCGCCGTGCTCCAGCGCTGGCCGGAACTCAGCGACACCATCGAGATCAAGGACCTGCTCAAGGAGGACGTGGCCGTGCTGGCCATGGGCATCTACCTGGCCATGAGCCGCGAGGACATGCTCGCCTACTGGAACCGCATCTTCGTCCACAACGCACAGGGCCTGTCCGCAACCGGTACGCCGGCCGGTGAGGTTTCTCACAAGGCGCAATAGCCTGCAATGCTGGCGTTTTCGCGCCGCTCACGGGAAGATGGAACCATGACTGACGAGAACATCATGAATGTATCCGATCCCCGCGGCGGCAGCGACGCCGTCATCGCGGCCAACGCCAACATCCCCACCACCGGCACCGCCCCGGAACCCACC